>JBMFGW010000223.1:0-3463 GCA_049977145.1 Phycisphaerae bacterium | reverse complement strand
CGATGTTGACGCTCTTGAATTTGCCAAGGTGCGGGGTATCAATTTCCCGGTTTAGGGGTGTTTTGTCAGCCAGTAGGGTGTTACTCATAAAAATCTCCAAGTGGCGTTATTTGCAAAATATCGCCTGTTCCGTGTCGGCGTGTCGGATCGTGTCGCTATTTCCGGTTAAGCAATATGTTGGCGCTCGTATAGCGTTAACCGGAACATCCGACACGAAGTGACACGCGACACGGGGAAAATGGGGTGCAATTCTCATAATTCCACCTCCGAATTCGGGACATATTCTGAGCCGAGTTTCACGCCTTGCCAGCCCCGTCCATCGTGCTTCCGCGTTGCCGTAAATCCATGGCGAGATATAGCATCCGAAAAAGCACGGCTCCCCATTGGTTTATCCGAACATGATTCGGCCCAGCGGACGTACGCGCCATAGATTTCACTGTTCAGCGTCCACGCGTTCGGGGCTTTAACGCAGCGTTCGTCAATAAAGTCCCGCAGCGGGTCGGAATCCATCCGGTAATCCGCCGTGGCGTTCAAAACTTCGACCGGCTCAATCAACTTCTTTTGTCGCTGCCATGCCAGACACCCGGCAATGAGCACGTTGAGTATCCCGCTGGCCTCGGCCTCCAGTTTCTTTGGTAGCTCCGTATCTTTCTGTGCCTCGGTGAAAATCACATTGAAGGGAATGAGTTTGATTCGCCGCCAGACTGCAATTGAATTTTCATTGATGCGCGGCTTATTGTTCGTTTGCAGCAGGGTCTTATGCGTTCGTGGAAACTCATAGTAGTTTTCTCGCATCCGGCGTGCCTTTATCGTGGGGTCTCCGGTCAACCGTTTGATTAGTTGGATTTTTAATCTGCCGGCGGATTCTGTTTCTGATGCGACCACAAGGCGCAATCCCTGCATGTCAGCCAGTTCACAAGGATGTTCGTCGTGCTTGCCGATCATTAAAAGCGTATCGGGCGCCAGTCCGGCGTAGTCGCCCATGATGTGCATGACTACGCCAATCAGTGTTGATTTCCCGTTTTGCCCTTCGCCCCAGAAAATTGGTAAAATTTGCTCGGTGATGTCGCCGGTCAAGCACATGCCCAGGAGTGTTATCACGAATTGCAGCAGGTCTATGTTGTCATCAAAAATTTCATTCAGAAACTGGTCGAATCGCGGACACGTTGCCTTCGGGTCATAGACCACAGGAGCCAGCTTTGTCATTAAAAATTCGGGCCGGTGCGGGTGCAAAGTTCCGTCGCGTAAATCGACAATGCCATTTTTAGCATTGAGGAGCAAGGGGTCGGAATCCATTTCCGCTGCACGAATGGCAATACCAGATTCCGATGCGGCCATGCTTATCATCGCCTGAAGCCTGAAATTCCCCTCACTGGCCAATGCGTGTTTTGCCAGCGCCTCTCGGTCACGCGAATTATCTATCTTTACCGACTCCGCCAGCATGGCGCGGCAGGTCTCTTTTGCCAGCCGCTGGATTTCCTGTGTTTCATCCAGCCGCCACCTTACGCCATCCCAGATATGCCAACCGATTCCGGCAACGAATCGGATTTTATCGCCGTGCCGCTGTGCCAGGCGGATCCCATTACCGACATCGGTTAGTTGGATTGTGGTACCAGCCGTTGCCGCCGTTGCCGTTGCCGTTGGCCTTGGGCGCGGCGCTGGCCGCGGTGGTTTGGAATCCAGCATTATGCCGATCTCACCGGCGGCTTGTACGAGCTTATAGGCGTCCTCCATTTTGTGCCGCAGTTCTTTTTCGCTCCATTCTGGCTGGCATGTTGCGTTGAATTCATTCAAGAGTGTCCATGTGTCGCCTTGATCCAAGCCAAACCGAAAGCACACACCCGCCACCTCAAGTGTTGCGTCATGCCCACGTTGCCCCGATATGGCCGGTGGCATCTTCGATATATATTTTCTCGCTCGCTCTATTGGCGATACGCTCCCGACTGGTGTTGATGATGGTGCCGGGCGCGGTGGTGCGGCCTTTACCGGCGGCTCGCATACCAGTGCTGTCAGCCACGACGGAGCATCCGCAATGGCGATCTCATCCGGCGAGCATCCGGGGAGCCACTGATAAGCCTTTCCATTGACCACGCTGGGTGGGCACATCACATACCCACCTTGCCCGCGAACGTCCACTTTGGGGGCCAGCTTACTTTGACTGTTTTTGACGATTTTGTCGCTGCGAAAATACCAATGTATCCCGCCGCGCGGCGTCATGGTGCCTACGGTTTGCGGCAATGGCTCATGCGATTCCTCGAATTCTGCCGGGCCATCCGCTGTGTCAAAATCAATGACGAAAATTCCATCGCCGGTCGCAATGGCGACATTCTCACCGTCGGCAAACAGGCCATCTATCTTCGCCAGGTCGGCGGTGGCATCTTTGCATCCGTGCGCCGTCGCCGGAACCTTTTCACCGGGCCGGCACGGAAGGACGTTGAATCCATGGGAGATGAGTTTTTTGATTTCGTCGTCGCGATCTGGTAACATTTTGCTAATCCTTCAATCTTTGCCCGGTTCGGCCAGCCAGCCTGCCGGGCTTTTTTTATTTGCTCAAATCCCGGCAAGCTCGCACGCCTTTTCGGCGCGGTGAATTTCCCGCTGCCGCCGTGCCGGGGTTTGCGTCCGCTCTGGATGTCGGGCCTCCGATAAGGCCGCGAAAAACCGCTGCACGGCTTCGCGCGACGTGCAGGCAGTCCCGCCGATCTGAATCACCTCCAGCCGCACGCCGCGTAGGCCCGGATTTACCCATCTGTGCCACGTCGCCAGATGCTGGCGCTCCGCGCGGCGGCCACCGGGGAGCATGTCGGCCAAGGCCTCGCTGGCGTGCGCCAAGCGAATTGGTTTTTCAACATTTTTGATGATTAGCGACATTGTAAAATCTCCTATAGCGTGCTCATGCGTATCGTCGCAATGCTTCGCTGTCTGGATATTAGACTTGGGGTCTAAAGTGATTTTGGAATGTTCGTAAGTATTTACGGCATAAAGGTTTACGCGAACCTTGCGGATGTATTGAAAAAACTGGCCGATACAAAAACCATTGATTTTAGCGGGTTTTTGTGTGTTTTTGAGAAAATATCAGGATTGTTTATTTTCAGTCGGCAATGGAACATTAAAACGAAAAAACCCGCGATTTATGCGGGTTTTGTGTATTCAAATAAAATTATCGTCCACCAGATATTGGCGTTTTTTAGGCTATCCGATCTTGCCCATAACCTCGGTGGCCTTCTTAATTGAATCCTCGGCGTACAGAAGCGTTGTGCTCAATGTGCGGTGCCCCAGTATCGTCTTGGCGGCATCTACACCGAATTGCTCACGTAGCAAGGTGGCGCTGTTATGCCGTAATTGATGCGGGTGCCATGGATCAACCCCAGCGGCTTCACACGCACGGGCAATCGCGCGCCGGTAACTGTCAACGGTATAGCACAAACCGGGCCGGCGCTTGGGGTGTCGCTTCTTATTACTG
>JBMFGW010000222.1:0-3470 GCA_049977145.1 Phycisphaerae bacterium | reverse complement strand
ACCCAAAATGCAAAATGGTCTTTACCGCCGCCCGCCTGGTCCCGGTAAAAGCCTTGCATTTGATGGTGGAGGCGTTCACAAAATCCGGCCTGCCGGAAAAGGGCTGGGTGTGGGTGATCGCGGGCAACGGGCCGTTGCGGACGAAACTGGAATCACAGGCGGGCGCGTTAAACCGACACGCCATTCGTTTTCTGGGGTTGGTGGAACCGGTGGATATTCCCGCCTTAATGGCCCAAAGTGAATTATTTGTCCTACCATCGGTGTATGAACCGCACGGCATTGCCCTTACCGAAGCCATGGCGGTGGGCACACCGGTAATAGCCGCTGATTGCTGCGGTGCGGCGCGGGACCTGGTGCGACAGGGGAAAACCGGATGGCTATTTAAAACCGGCGACCGTTCCGGTTTGCTGGCGGCGTTGCGACTGGCTACTCAAGAGTCCGGGAAACTGGCGGTCATGCGCCCAGCGTGCCGGAACGAATTTGTCCGCTGGTATGGCCGCTACTCGCCTCTGGTGATGATTCCCCGGATAGCCGGAAAACTCCTGGCACTGCGGCGGTCCGTGCCACGCGTGATCTGGCTGCAAAATCAGGCCGACCATTATTTCGTCCAGATGCTCGATGCCCTCAACGCCACCGGCGATGTTGAATATTTTGGCGTATTTTTGTGCCCGCCGCCGCAGGGCAACGTGTTATACCAGACCCCTAAAATTTCCCCCTATATATTCCTAGGTGATCCGGCCACGCCCCCCGGCCCGGCCAACCATCGCCACCTGGGTAAAGAGGCTAGAGAATATATTAAAAAGCTGGAATTTTTCGCCGCCATTGTTGGCGGCTATGATTCGCGTTTCAAGTTGTGGGTATTACGGCATTGCCAATCACGCGGTATCCCCACCGCGCTGTTTGCCGACAGCAACATTCGCGCTGAGCGCGGACGGGACATGAAGAAACGGGCGTGGCGATCAGCCAAGCGATTATTTCTGCGAACCATCATCAACCGCGTGGATCGGATTATCCCCTGCAACCGCAGCGGTGTGGCCTACTGGCGTTACTATGGCTGTCCATCCAGTAAAATTGCCCGCAGCACCTATTTTTGTGCGGTGGATGTTCCGGCGGCGCAGGCGGCAAACCGGGAGGAAATTTTTGCCCGCTACGAACTGGATCCAAAATGTAACCTGATTTTCACCGCCGCCCGATTAGTCCCGGCCAAAGCCCTGCACCTGATGGTGGAAGCATTTTCGCGATCCGGCTTAGCCGACAAGGGCTGGGTATGGGCGGTGGCGGGTGCCGGGCCACTGCGGCAGGAACTTGAATCACAGGCCGCTGAACGGTCCCGGCGCACCGGGACGATTCGATTTTTAGGACCGGTCAAGCCAGCGGATATTCCGGGCCTGATGGCCCAAAGCCAATTGTTTGTCTTGCCCTCCATTTATGAGCCGCATGGAATTGTGGTTACGGAAGCCATGGCGGTGGGCACACCGGTAATCACCGGTGATTGCTGCGGCGCGGCGCGGGATTTAGTGCGGCCGGGCCGCACAGGATGGCTGTTTAAGACCGGCGACGCGACCAGTCTGCGAATGGTACTGGCACAAGCCACCCATAACGCCGGGCAGTTGGCGGAAATACGTGGCGTGTGCAGGGAAGAGTTTCGGAAGTGGTATAACCAATACGGACCGGTGCAAGTGGTGCCCAAACTGGCCGCCGATCTTTTCGCCAAGAAAGCGGTCGTTCCGCCGCCCGTCGGACCCAAACGCTGGCTGCCAATTTTTGTCGTGGTGGCATCGGCTATACTGGCGGTATTGGCCGCATTGTTCATGGATCAGTGAGCCAGAGGCGGTCGCCCCTGAACTGGTTGGGCGGGGGAATACCTGCGAGGAGTTTCATGGGTCGCATTGCGGTTGGTGCGGGTACGAGGGGGCACCGACGTAATTCTCCGCCAATCCGCAATATGCGCCGTTCGAATAACGGGAGGGTTCAGGCAGGCTCGCCGAAATTAGCGGGGCTGCACGCCGGATTGTCACTTGCCGCCGGGCCGACAACCACTAGAATCGCAAACAGCAAGATAAAACCAAACAACCATGTGTCTAGGCTGAAAACAGAGTCGCCGCGTACCCAAAATGCCCATCGCAGTTGCAGGGCAAGAAAAACGGCCACCGCGAACGGCCCGGACCGTCGGGTAAACACGTCCAATATCCCCATGAGCGCCCCGGCAACCAAGCCGACAATCGGGATTCCGGGCGAGCCGAAATTAGCGTAGGCCTCTCCCATCCACGACAAAGACATGGTCGCGCCGGGCTGGAAGTGAAGATTCACGGCGTTAACGTATGAAGAGCCATTCGGCTTACCCGGCCAGAATACACGGGGAACGGGACCGGCCAAGACGGCGTAATAGGATTGGCCATCCAGATAGTGGAATTCCGTCCCGTAATCTTGCATCGCCTGCCCCGTCCAACTCAGCTGCGTCCCGTCCAACACCTCCAACGGGTTCAGCTTTGTAAGGGCGTGGCCAACACGCACGCTCTGAAACCCAATAGACCGGTAGACAAGTTGCACCGAAAAGAGCGTAAAGCCGCCAACGACGCCGACAATCACCATTTTACGGAACAGTTTCGGGTTCCCCATGTACCGTGGAATCACGACGAACGGGGCGAGCATGGCTGCGGCGGCCGATCTGGTCCCGGAAAGAAAGAACAACAGGGCCAGAAAAGCGGTAATCCCAAGGAGCATCCATGGCCGTTTTTGCCCCCAAAGCAGGATGGCCGTAGCTCCCACACCGAATGGGACCAAGGTGGAAAATAGGTTAAAAAAGGCGAAATAGGTTCCTGCGGAGTAAAGGTATCCCGCCATACCGACAACATTCCGGCCGTGCAGCAGAGAGCGCAGCAGCGTGACGGGGTCGAGGATGCCGGTGGCCAATATTGGGATAAATCCCGCCAGCAGCAATACCAATGCCCAGCGCCCGAGTCGTGTGGCGTCCGGCGCACGCGAATCAATAAATTCCGGTAACGCGGCACCCCAGGAACGGCGATTGGCCCAATAGTGGCCGAATGCGATGCAGAAAATACCGACAGCCGCCGCCAACATGGCATTGCCATATTGGCCCCACGTCAGCCAGAACCTTTCGCCCGGGCCGTTGACATAGGAGGCCCGAACTCCGATTATCTCGTGGTAGACGGCGCCCGATGCCAGCATGATAACAGACGCAGCCCAGACGTAGCAGAAAGTTGAGATGCGTGGATTTTCGCGAAAGAGTCGCCATGCGTAAACGCCGGTGGCCGCAAAAGCCAATATCATGATAATAAAATCCATCGGACTCTCCAAGCTGGCAGCGCCAAGATCGCAACGTAAGCCACGGAGGGTAGTTTACCATTGATTGTGCAAGCCGTACAATCATCTTACCAAGAGAAAGGGTGCCCTGTGATGTCCGATATTCTTATCCCCAGCGGCGGTGATGATTCGGCCAGAATTCAGGC
>JBMFGW010000221.1:0-3471 GCA_049977145.1 Phycisphaerae bacterium | reverse complement strand
GGCCACGATCCAATGCGTAGATGTAAGGCGAGAGGGAATACCGAAGTCGGATCGCATGCACCGCGATTTCCTGGGCCCGAAAACCATAGAGCCAAGGCTGGAGTCTGCTATTCTCGTGAGGGGCGTGAACACGAAAAATGGGAACAAACGCAGCAAATTGAAGCCAGCGGGTATAGGCTTCAGGCGTCGGCGGGCCCCAGTTTCCCGCATCCATACTCCATCTGGCTTGCCCCAGCGAAATCATCGACAGCATGCGCAAAGCCTGATGAGCCATGGACTTAAAACCCGGCGCAATATCGCCCGACCAGGTGCCATAGGCGTAGCGCTGCGACCCAAGGTAAAAATTTCGGTTAATCGACCATACCCGCAAATCGGATCGGCTCCGCTCGCCTTCATAAAGCGATTGTTGCATGTGCATAAAGAAAAAATTATTGAATCCGTCGGCTTCGTCGTTCCAGAATCCGCTTAGGCCACCATCCATAGCACCGTGGCGGCGGGTTTGCTGCCAATACCATCGGCGTCCGTCCGGCAAGTTGAAATTGATCAGCACCGCGTACTGCTGGTGTACGTAATCGACCATCTGCGTCTGCCCCGGATACCATACGCCCGCCTTTAATGCGGATAATGCCTGTGTGGTCATGGGTACCAGCTTGCCCGGGCTAGTACAGCGGATGATGCGCGGCTTCATAATTCCCGTGAGCCTAATTTGCCGACGATCCATAATGTTCTTAAAATTGTCAAAATGTGTTGGCGGCAGCAAAGCTGCGGGAAACTTTTTCTCATTCCACCTGAACTCCCCAAAATTATTTTCACCCCAAGACTTCCAGTCAAAATCAATGGCAAAATTATCAATGGGGATGTTACGAGCACGGTAGCCATCCACAATATCAATCAATTCGTACTGATTAATCCCCCATTGGCTGTTGGTGAAACCCGTCGCCCAGCGAGGAAACATCGTTGCCCGTCCTGTAAGCTCGGCCAGCGAACTAAATATATCGGTGGGCGTGCCGATAATTAAAAAATAAGTCAAACTGTTTGGGCGGGGGTAAAGGCAGGGGGCGACCGTACGGCTCCGCCAAGCGTACCCAGCGGTGGGAGTACTTTTACTTTTGGAATTCACGGTGGTTTTAACCGGGTGCCCAGGATAACCGTATGAGAAACCCAGGTTGTTTTCGCCTACGGCGAAAAAACCGCCATCCGAATCGACCAACACTCCGTAGCCGTCGGTCGTCCATAGGAAAGGCGCGCCGCCGCCGCCGCCCCAGCTTGCATCACATTGGTAGACCTCTGGATAATCACCTCGTCCGCACCGCAGCAGCGATGTGTCGTGACTCTCCGGCCCCATCGATGGGTACGCCTTAATTCCGTAAAAATGACGGCCGGGTGTGTGTAAAAAACGCAGCCCTCCCAAGCGGGTATCTGCCGGATCAATGTAAATTCCCCCGCCAACTGGCTCCTCCAGCAACAATTTTCCTCTGGAATCCGATAAGCTCATGCGACAGGGAGCCTGACTAATTTTGAGATAAAAACCAGTCGTTTCAATACTAATAATTTTGTCATCGTGCGTTATACTCGCACCGACCATGGCAGGCCAGTGCGCGGAAGAATCCAGAACCGGCGTCGGCGGATCTACCTTGCCTTGAAGGTTGTAATCGACTCGGATAAGTCCGGCGGAAAGAACGCGATAAGTCAACTGACTCTCACCAATGGACAAGGTCACAGCGTTACCCTCTACCCGATATCCGACCACATTTCCCAACCCGGCTGGCTCCAGCATTTGGTTACGGCCTGCCTCCCCCGGCGGAGCCGACGATGCCCGCAAGCCACTCTCCATCATCAGCACGGCCGCTATAGCCGAGCATCCAATAAACTTGCGACGATCGACCCGTGCCACTTAGTTTCTCTCCACTCTTACGCTTGCCGCCTGCAGCCCGACACTGCCATACCGCTGCTGCTTTACCCCGCGAAGGTCCACTCTCGCCCGAACCGTCAGGACATCACCTACTTCGCCGTGGACATTGAGCTTCAGCACCGCATAACCGTGACCGCTACCCGTGCCGTCCCCATCCTTCTGCGGATCGAAGTATTTACCCAGAACCACACCACGTTGCCGAAACAAAACTTTGGAACCCAATCGCGCGGATAAATCCACCTTCGTGTCAAAGCTGGTAAGGTAGACCGACACCAATTCGTGTTTGGCCAATAGCAGATGCTTGAATTCAATGGCCTGACGATTGCCGACTGCATACGCAAAACTCTGTAAAGAACGGAGCGACTGGCTCGGTACCCCACCGGAAAAGCTAATATAGTCTTGGCTGTCCGTACCGGTGTTCGGCGGTTGCCCAGAACCGAGCTGTGCCGGATCAATGGAAGGAGACCCTTTCATCTTTTGCTCAAAGGTACTCCGCTGCCCGGCAAAATAATCAAAATACGCCCAGTCGGTGGCTCCTTTACCAAGCTCAATCGGGGATTCCGCTGAGGAATGCGGTGGTGGAACTATGCTGCCGGTCACACTTCCAGGTTCAGGCGGTTGGTCGGCCTGCGTAAAGACGACACCTTGCGGCACTTGCATACGGACAGAAAACCCCCAAGACCATTCAATCTGATCAGTTTGTACCGCAAACTGATTCCACCCCGCATGGAGCTGCACCCGGACAATTGAGGCTGGGTCCAACATGCCGTAGGCTCCGGGCAGGTTCAGAAGCCGCCGTTGGTTCACCCATAACGTGATTCCGTCGCCATGGCGCACGCTTAACTGGCAGGTAGTAGGAGTCGAGGCTTTAATCCAGCTTACCGCCAATGCGCAGGCGTCATTCACTGGATACATCCGGCGGACGTTGATCCACCGCTTTCGACTGTATTGCGTCACGTGCCTCACAGCACGCTGGGCCGATATCCAAGATACAGGCTTCCCAGTCTTACCGACAAAGGATTTATCCAAAATCGCGGGCGTGATTCGCGTGTTGCCTAATTGGGGTGCCTTTCCGGGTGCAAATGGGCCAACGATCATCCATTGGTCGAGTGTCTCCCGACGAAGACGGATAGGACGGTTACCGGTTACGTTCGGGCTGACCTGCAGCACCGCCTGTCCCGAGAAATTATACAGGGGGTGTTCTTTTGCCCACATAATTGGGAGAAACACAAAATTAGACTGCTTGCCCTTGGGCAGTATGAAATCACGATGCACAAGGCCAGGAACGTTAACTGAAAGGTGAGCCCGCCCCGCCGAAGCCGGAACAAGGGTATGAACCAGCAAGCCGACTCGGTACTTTTCGATGTTGTTAACGCCGCTGTACGTCTTATAGTAACGGCGCCGGTTGTGTGCCAATACACCGGTACCCGCATCCCGCAACTTTCTTGCGGCACTTAGAAATATATCGGAAAGAGCAAACTCTGCCGCTTGGGATTGAACACTGCAGTGTTGTGTAAGGCTCCCCTGAATTCCGGCGATTTCACCATCGGCATCCGCTA
>JBMFGW010000220.1:0-3475 GCA_049977145.1 Phycisphaerae bacterium | reverse complement strand
CAAGACGCAAAACTCGTTGATTTTACAGCGCATTATCCCACTGCAAACCAGCGAGTTTTGCTGGAACATCCGATACATGGTAACCGTTCACGCACGATGTTTTGGGCGTACCTACCACGCATAACGGCAGACCGAGCCGCGACCGTAAGGGAGTGGTACCGCCGTGCACGCATACTGCGTTTGGAAGGCTGAAAGGCCGTGAACGGGTACAATACGTGTAACCGTTCACACACGTGGCAAAAGTAACCAGTAGGATACTGACCAATACCAATGAGTGTGGCCGCGCACGGTTACCAATTGCCTATCCCATATACGCCGGGCTGCGGATCAATGTCGGAAATGACGAATTCCGGTAAATACCAATGCGACATCATGCTGATCACACAATTGAATTGTTAAATCATCTTTCTTGGAGCCACCGGGTTGAATAATAGCGGTGGCTCCGGCCGCGATGAGAATTTCCGGACCATCCGGGAATGGAAAAAAAGCATCCGACGCCGCCGCTGCGCCGGCGAGTTTTTCACCGTGGGCGTTTCCGCGCGCAAGATCCACGGCCAGTCGGCAACTGGTAACGCGACTCATCTGGCCGGCGCCGGCGCCGAGAAGTTGGCCATTGCGCACCAGCGTAATGGCATTGCTCTTGACGTGTTTACAAACCAGCATGGCAAACGCCAGATCACGCCATTGCGCGCCATCCGGTCGGCGTTTGGAAACCACGTTGGCCTGGGATTCGTCAAAGCCGATGGAATCACTCTGCTGTGCCAGCACGCCGCCGCCGATCGTGCGGAAGGTTAAAGCGTCCATGGCGGGCCTGGCCACACGCAGTATCCGACAATCGGCCCAACGCTGCTGTAAAAGCGTCAAGGCCGTGGTGTCGAATCCGGGGGCCAGCAGCACTTCAATAAACCGTTTGCCGGCAACAATGTTTTCCGCCGTCATTTTGTCCACCGGCGCATTAAACGCCACAATGCCGCCGAATGCGGCTACTGGATCGCCGGCATAAGCCAGAGCAAACGCTTCGGTCAGCGTGGGTGCCGTGGCACAACCGCAGGGATTGGCGTGTTTGATAATGGCGGCGGCCGGTTGCGAAAATTCATTGACCAGGGCCAAAGCGGCATCGGCATCAAGAATATTCAGATAGGATAGTGCCTTACCATGCAATTGCTCGGCGCCAGCCAGACCACGATTTTCGGCAGTGGCGGTATACAAGGCCCCGGCCTGATGCGGATTTTCCCCATAGCGAAGGATTTGCTTAAGCCGCAAAACTGGAGCCAGCACCGGTGGTAGAATGACGGTATCTTCAGGCGTCTGGTGTTGTCGGAGATAAATGTTGATGGCGGCATCGTAGCGGGCGGTGCGTGCAAAGGCGTCTACCGCCAGTGTATTGCGGAAAACTAATGGTGTGGCCCCCTGATGGCGGCGCAGCTCGTGGATCAGCAATTCATATTGCGATGCGTCGGTTACGACCACCACACTACGATGATTTTTTGCTGCCGAGCGGATCATGGCGGGGCCGCCGATGTCGATATTCTCAACGGCCTGTTCCAGTGTACACTCGGGCCGGCTGGTGACCTGTTCAAATGGATAGAGATTCACGATCAGCAGATCAATGGGGTCGATATGGTGCAGGTGCATCGCCGCACGGTGTTCAGCATTATCGCGCAGTGCCAGCAATCCACCATGGACGGAGGGATGCAGCGTTTTTACGCGGCCATCCATCATTTCCGGGAATCCGGTGATTTGTGCGACATCTTTGACCGGCAGGCCCGCCGCCGCCAGAGCGCGAGCGGTGCCTCCGGTGGAAACAATCTCAATGGCGAATTCCCGGTGTAAGGTGGCCGCCAATTCAATCAGGCCGGTCTTATCGGAAACGGAAATCAGCGCGCGGCGAACAGGTACCAGATCAGAATTCATGCAACGTACTTTAATGTTGAAATAGTCATTGTCGGTGCCGGGGTTGAAGTGCTTCCACCTCACCATTGACAGACGCTATAAAAATCAAGGGCGTTTTACTATTACGCAGGAAAATCGAAGGCTGATCATAAGCCATGGATGTAAGCATACGCCCCGTGGTCAGACTTACCGCATCAATTTTTCCGTGCGTTGTCGCGATGTAGATTGCACCGCCTTTTCGCCCCACAATCTCAAAGCCATGACGGACCGGTCCCCATTGTTGAAGCCCGGTTTTCATGGACAGAGAGAACAAACCGACTGCGCCGACCGGAACCAACAGATGATTGTCAACAATTACGGGTGTAAAATTCAGATATCCAGGCAGGCGGGTAATCCACGGCGAAATTCCAGTCCGCACATTGACAGCGTAGACATTGCCATCCATACAGGGAAAATAGGCGACGCCGTTCGCCGCTGCCGGGCTGGCCAGCAGAGGACCGCCAACGTGGCGGTGCCAGCCGTCGGTCCCATCGAGGATATCGCGGGAGAATATAATTCCGTTATGGCTGCCGAAGAGGACATGGCCATCATTGACGACGGGATCGGATATGAAAGAGTCACCACGCTTCAACTGAAACCACAGTTGCCGGGGTGGCCAATTGGTGGATAAAGCGAACATATCGTCGTGTAGTGAACCGATAAAGATATGATCGTCGCGCAGGATAGGATTTGTTCCTGGTGCAAATTGCAGGGATGTCTTATGCACGATCGTGCCATTACGGGCATCAATAATCAGCATATTGCCACTGACAAGAATCATAAACTGATGATCGGCAAAGGCTTCCGGCGCGGAGATGCTCGCTGCTATTCCGGGTAATTTAATGGTCCAGCGGATGATGCCGGCGTTGGCGCGAATACTGATCATGTAGCCATGGCGGGTGAGAATATACAGGTTATTCCCCAAGTGCCATATATTGGCGACGGAATCATGGCTGCGGGCGCCGATTCCCACAGGTAACTGCCATAACTGTTCAAAATCGGCTTTTTTTGCAGTGGCTTTGGTAATGGGCGCTGCCGCCTGCGTCAGTGCCGGAATCCCCAGCACCGCGCCCAGCAGAATCACCATAAATCCAAGCCGCCATGTCTTGCGATTCATTGAGAGACTCCTGATCGACTTAACTTCATGTTCGGGGCTTTCCAGAATTTATTTACGCCTTATTATTCCGCTAACCGGTGCGGGAAGCCATGCCTTACTTTGGCTATACTATCGGCGTTTGCGGGTTGTTTCTATATCTACCGCCACGGAAAACAACTTTTCGCGACGGGAAACACGATGTTACGACCACACCGCCGGGCCATTGATTGTTACATCTTACCGGTAACACCACAATGGTCAACAAAACGGTGGATTGTCACGGCGATGCCGGTAGGCCCATATTTTTTGGGCAGCCAGCACCGTCTCCGCTGAAAACGCGCCGGCCAGGGTCACGCGGCTAATCCGCTTTCCTAGCATGACTTTACAAGTTATGTGACCTCTTCGTCATGAGATAACCCGGGCTGGGCGGGAGGGGAGGCGCACTTC
>JBMFGW010000219.1:0-3495 GCA_049977145.1 Phycisphaerae bacterium | reverse complement strand
TGCACATGGGGGCGAAGATCAGATTATCGCGGCGAAAGGCATGACCTTCTGGGTTACGGGTCGCAACGCGGGTGGAGAACCCGGTGCCAACATGGCTGCGGAAAAGATACAATTAGACCGGCTTTTCGCCCAAACACCACTGGATGGTGTGGTTCGCGGTTACTGGTGGGCCGGTAACGGAATGGGGCTTGATGAGGGTCCGGGTGTAGCGTTGGGTTCCGAATTTGGAAAAATCACCGTGGTCAGTGACTATTTGCAGAATATGTCCGTTTTCAGCGGTGTCAAACTCCAGAGCATTAAACAGCATTTTGCCCCCGCTCCGCCCTTAAACCGCTCCAAGGTTTACCTGACACTGGCCATTTCGGATGGCGACAATCTATGCATGTGGTATCATTTTTTTCGGCATTGGTTCGCGAATCCCGCACATGGCAAAATTGCCATCGGCTGGGGGATGGGACCTACATTAATTGATGAAGCCCCGACATTGGCCCGGTGGTATTACCAGCACGCCGACAGTAAAGATGAGTTTTTTTGTGATGTCTCCGGTGCCGGTTACATTTATCCGCCGGACTGGGCCAGAAGATTGGCGCATCGGCGTTCCGCGTTCCAAAGTTTTTATCATTGGACTTGGCAATATATGAAACGCATGGATATGAAAACTTTGCGAATTATGTGCGAGGGCGGTACGTCAGGTCGGCAAGATAGAGCCTCCATTGAGCAAGTCGCCCAAGCCATGCCGCAGGTCCGATTTTTACTGCCTGACTATAGTTATCAGGGGGAAAAGTCGTATGCCCATTTAACGTATACGCTATCCTCCGGGCAGGCCGTGTTCCGGGCCGTGGTCAATGGCGGTGGTGTAAATAATCTGGCTCGGCAGATACGAAATCGCGTGGGCGATATCAGGCCGGCGTTTATCAATGTTTTTGTTTCTCCATGGGACAACAACAATCTGCCGGAGTTGACACGGCTCATGAAAAAACTTGGCCCCGAATTTGTGGATGTAACACCATCGCAGCTCGATATCTTGTATCGCGAAGCAGCAGCGGGCAGAAGACCGATACCGGCGAAATAGTATTGTCTCAAATGGGTCAAGAAATTATCTGAATATGGATATTTGAAAGTTGAAGTTTTATGAAACAGGTCACACTACACCGTATTGATCGTCGAGATATGTTGAAAGCTATTGCCGCGGCAGGGATATTGGGAACGCTTTCCAGCCGAAGCTCATTGGCCCATGCGCTTGATTCCGATCTCGGCTCTTCTCCATGCTCGGAATTAACGTGCGTAACCCGCCCCATCATCGGTACCGGTTGGCATGGGCATACCTTTCCGGGGGCCACGGCACCGTTTGGTCTCGTGCAACTAAGTCCCGATACGGTTGGCCCACCGGAACCCAAATGGAATACCACTTGGGATATTTATCACTGGGATCACTGTTCGGGCTATCACTATCCAGACAATGTGATCAAAGGCTTCAGCCACACCCATCTTTCCGGCACGGGAGCCAAAGACCTCGGCGATGTGCTGATCATGCCGCTGGTGGAAGGCCGCAACTGGAGTTGGGAAGCCCTTGCGCCGGGCAAGCAGCATGAGGATCAGATTGCAGCCTTGGGGCCAAATTCCGGCTGGGTTTCGCGCGGCGGAGCCAAGGGGTATTGTTCCAGTTTTTCACATCAGCAGGAAACCGCCCGCGCTGGCTACTACAGCGTGTATCTGCAAACTCCGCAGGTCAAAGCGGAATTAACCGCCACGACGCGCTGCGGCATGCACCGTTATACATATCCGGCGTTATCAGCAAAAACACGCCGAGGCGTGATACTGGATTTGGTGCATGGTCTGGGCTGCACGGTCTATCACGCCCAATTGAATATTGAAAATGCCACTACCATCAGCGGTAAACGCTATACCCATGGCTGGGCGGCGGATAAGCAGGTCTATTTTGTCATCGAATCTTCGCGTCCCTTTAAGGCCGTGCAGGTGAACGTGGATGGTCGGATTCGTTCCGCGTCCGTTGGAGAAAGCTTCTCGGGCAGAAAGATCAAAGCCATCTTCGTCCACCCCCGGTATTCCGAGCCGTTGGTAATTCGTGTGGGCCTGTCGTGCACCAGCATAGAAGGTGCCAGAAAGAATCTGGCGGCGGAAATACCAGTATGGGATTTTGACGTGGTGCATGAGCAAACGGAAAAAGTATGGAATAAAGCCCTGGGGGTAATCAATGCGAAATTTCCAGATAAAGCACTGACCGAAACCTTTTATACTGCCGCCTATCACGGCATGGTGGCCCCGGCAACGTTCAACGATGCCGATGGCACATATCGCGGGGAAGATCATAAGAATCATGCCAATCCGGGCTTTACCAATTACACCACGATGTCAATATGGGATATTTATCGCGGTGAGTTTCCGTTTATGATGCTCACGCAGCCGCAGCGCACCAACGATGTCATTAAAACACTGCTGGCGGATTATAAACAATTAAATCAGCATTCCCTTCCGGTCTGGCCTCTCTGGGGCAATGAAACTTGGTGCATGACGGGGTTTCATGTGGTGGGAATGATTGCCGGAGCGTATGTGCGTGGCTTCCGTGATTATGACGTGGAAGCTGTGTATGCGGCCATGCGGGATACTGCACTGGTGGGGGCCACGGCCAATAACAACAAGGCGTTGCAGCATCAGTTCCGCACACTGGGGTATGTGGCCTCCGCACCGGGGGCACAAAGCGTATCACGGACACTGGACTTTGCTTATGACTATTGGTGCGTGGGGGCCATGGCGGAACTGTTGGGCAAGCATGAAGATGCCAGGATGTTTTATAAGTTCAGCCAGAACTATAAGAATTTATTTGATCCCACGACCGGTTTTATGCGCGGTAAGCTTGAAGATGGGTCCTGGCGCACGCCGTTCAGGCCGGATCAGGAATACTGGCATGATTACACGGAATCCGATGCATGGGAGGCGACGTTTAACGTTATGCAGGATGTGCAGGGGCTTATTGACCTTTATGGCGGTGATCAACCGTTTATCGCCAAACTTGATGCGTTATTTACCGCTCCATCCAAAGTTTATAATACCTCCCCCGATGTCAGCGGTATGATCGGGCAAGATGCCCAGGGCAATGAGCCCAGCAATCACATTCCATACTTGTGTCCCTTTGCCGGTGCCGCTTGGAAAACCCAATACTGGATTCGCAAAGTGCTGGCCCTGTACAACAATACCCCCAATGGCATTCCCGGCAATGATGATTGCGGACAAACCTCCAGTTTCTTTGCACTGGGAGCCTTGGGGTTCTATCCGGTTAATGCGGTTACCGGTGTTTATATCATTGGTAGTCCTTTAATTAACCGGGCAAAAATTCATAACCCGGCGAAGGGGACGGTATTTACGATCATTGCAGAAAACAATTCACATGAGAATATGTACATACAAAGTGCCACACTCAACGGCAAAGAATTAACCCGCGCCTGGTTTACGAATGCGGATATTCTTGCCGGTGGC
>JBMFGW010000218.1:0-3507 GCA_049977145.1 Phycisphaerae bacterium | reverse complement strand
CGCCATAAATTCGTCAGGACTTTCCGCGCGGGATACGCCACTGATGCGGCATGGCACCGTCCGAAAACCACACGCTTTGGCGGCGGCATAGCGTCTATGGCCGCTGATGATGTAATGGTCGGCGGATACCAGCAGCGGATTCATTATTCCGTGTTCTTTTATGTCCGCCGCAAACGCAATAAATGCCGGATCATCAGAATTTACCGGAGCATAAACCTTGTCATTTTCCGGTGCCGGCTGGATAGCGTTGATTGAAAACAGGACTAGTCCCGTTTCTGGTTTTTCGATCGTGTTGGTGCTCATAAAAACATCCCCCGAATAGTCGTCGCCAGGCGGATCCAAAAAGTTTGCCAGCGGCTCGGTACTATGCCGAGTTCCCGGCGGCGTCGCCGGATCAGGCGGTCAAGTTTTACAGCGTCACGGTCGGTCATGGTTTTTTGCTCCCTTGCATCGCGTTTTGTTGTCCGGCTATCCGGTGCATAAACCGGACAGCTTCCGGCGTTGAAAGTGACACGCCATTTAACTGCCGTACCCATAAGCCCAGCCGCTCAAATTCGCCGGTATAAATCAGGTGCTCAACGGCGGTAATATCCGGCTCGCTTACTCGCAAATCGACGTGTACCAGTTTCATCAATTCGGTTGTCATAAAAACCTGCTTTCTGCCGGGTGACCGGCGTTAAACTTTTAGGCTTCCCGCCAGTAAGCGGGATCCAAAACATGAGCCGAGTACGCCTCAGCTTGTCCATCCAAAGACACATACCGGCGTACCGGGCTTTGCTCCATTTTGAGCATGGCTAGAACGGCAGGCTTGTGGTGCCGTAACCAGTCCCTTTGTTCGGGTGTAATGGCGGATAAATTGCCCCGAATTTTTATTCCGTTTTCCGCAGCGGAAACGTCCACACCAAGAGCTTTCAATTCAGACTTAAAATTACTGATCGTCAACATTAAATTATCTCCTCGCTGTCGGGAAGGTTTACAGGTGATGTAATGGCCGCTTCAGGTGCTTTGGCTGGCGGTGGAAATAAGTTCCCGGCGGGGGGTGTTACTGGTGGGACGGTTGGCGGTGGTTCGATGGATACCCCCGACACATAAGGAACTTGGCACGCTACTACTTTGGGAGTGTTTTCCCCTTTATTTTCAGTAGGATGACAGGATGCCATATTGTTTGTGTGTGCCAAGTTACTGAAACTACTTGGCACGCTTGAATCCGGTCGTAAACTCCAACGGTATTCCTTGGTTGAAAAATCGCTCTCGCGGACAACTCGAATAGCGTCGGCGGCTCTCTGGACGGTACGCCAGGACAATCCGGCGGCGGTGGATTCGCCACGGATTTCTGATACCCGTTTAGAACCGCCGGAAAGATACCGCGAAAGCCATTCCTCGGCGGTGTTCCGAGCCTCTGGTTTTGGCCCCCTTATAGCCACGCCGTTGACCGCGGAATTGTGGTCATCTGCCGACATCTGGACAGGCTCTGATTCCCACTGAATCGCGGCGGGTTCACCGGCGATAGAAAAGGCCAATCCGTCAGGCTGGCGGCATAGGTTCATCTTACCGGGAAGTAGCAGACGGCGTTCAGGATTATTTTCATCGCGCGATAAGTGCCATACAGCGCGAGACAAGCCGACAAAGCCGATAGAACCGAGCGCCATATCGTCGGCACTTGCGGCAGCGGACTTCCGGCGGTGGGCAACGATCAGAATTGCGCACCCGTATTTTTCTGCCAATGCGGCAAGGGGAGCCAAGACAGCGCGTATTTCGTTGTCGCGGTGGCCATCGACCTTGCCGCCCAGGAATGAGCCAATCGGGTCTATCACGATCAGCTTAACGCCGGGATGATCTATTAGCGCCTGCTCCAACTGCGGAATATCTGTAAGAGTAAAGCCGCGTTCTTTTTTCTGGCCAGTGGAATCACGATAGGCCACAGTTTTCAGAACAAAAATCTTCGAGCAATCCGCACCGTGTGCATCCAAGCGGGGTCGGATTGTATCCGCCGGATCATCTTCGCCGGAGACCAGTATCGCGTAACCTTGCGGACAGTGTGTTCCATCCGGCCAATAGCCACCAACGGATATGCGCGCGGCCGCAAAGGCGGTCAGGAATGACTTGCCTTCCCCAGGTCTACCGACAATCATGGATATGCGGCCAAGAGGAATGCGTCCCGGCCAGAGCCATGTAATTTCGCGCGGCTCTATATCGCTCACGCATTGCATCACGGCACCAAGGCCACCAGCTTGGCCGATCTGCTGCAATGCCGCCAATTGTGTTTGCGCGGTCGCTATGATGGTTTCCAAGATCGCATCACCAGCCGCACCATTGGCCATCTCTTGAGCTATCCGGATGAGTTTTCGACAAGCATATTTATATTTGATGATTCCGGCGTAATCAGCCGCATTTTCGGCGGTGGGAACATCCCGGACGCATTGAAAAAAATGATCCCGATCCGCCTTGGATATGCCACGCGCCTTCATCCAGTCTGTAAATTTAACAGCGTCGATTGCGCCGTTGTCACCGATGGAATTTCCAGTCTGGTAGAACGCGGCAACTTCGCGTAAGAGTAGTTTATCGGGTCGTGAAATGAGCATTTCGTCGGTCACGCCAAGCGTGATAGCGGATGGATCAAGTGCTATCACCCCGATGTATGCCGCTTCCGCTGGGTCGCATTCTGGAATAGGCACGTCAATAACGGGCGCGGCAGGCAACGGCTTTGTGTCCCGCGGTCGGGGTCGGGCGGTAGTGTAATTTTCTGCTTGGTTAGGTATACTGCTCATTGTCAATCCTCAAAAATTTGCCGGTGTCGTGCTTCAACACGCCCGGCCATGCGCGGCCGGAACCGGCGGGGGCGCGTGGTCAGGCTGATACGGTTCTGCTTTCCAGCCACGCTTCCAGGGCTGCACGGCGATACCGGACATTACGGCCAATTTTGAGATAGGGAATCTGATACCGTTTCGTACATCGCCAAGTTTCCAAGGTCCCCTCGGTGACGCCGATCACCTCGGCGGCCTGGGAAGACGTAAGTAGTGCGGACGGGTTGGGTTTTAGTGCGGTGGCCATGATCGGCTCCTATATGTTTCTGGGCCACGCAGTGTGGCCCCATATATATGTATTAGGCTTGGGTGGCAAAGTGATTTTGGAATGTTCATAAGTATTTACGGCATAAAGGTTTACGCGAATCTTGCGGGTGTATTGAAAAAACTGGCCGATACAAAAACCATTGATTTTAGCGGGTTTGGCGTCTTTTGATGAAAATATCAGGATTGTTTATTTTCAGCCGGCAACGCGGAGTGAAAACGAAAAAACCCGCTATTTATGCGGGTTTCGTGCGTTCAAATAAAATTAGGTATTGCCAAATGTTGCCCAGTTTCAGGTACTTGGTAGCGAACGCGATTGTCTTTACCGGCTCGCCTGAATCAACGCCTGAATCGCCAGGCGAATAGGCTCTGGTAATGTTGGCCATGCGGTGACAAGGGCATCTAACCTTGAATCTGGTTGCGCCAGTGGTTGCGCTGC
>JBMFGW010000217.1:0-3554 GCA_049977145.1 Phycisphaerae bacterium | reverse complement strand
GTCCATAAACGTCATAAGACGCGGCACCTGATACGGCTGACCAATTAACAGTTGCGGTATTGGTTGCCGTGGTGCTCCCCGTGGTGACGCTGATCGTTGTGGATGGCCCCGTTTGGCCCCCGTTGGCGTCGAGAGCCGTCACCTCATATTCAACCGTTGTCGAGGCCGCAATAGAGCCGCCAGTGGTGGCCGTACTGATCGTCAGACCGGTCGGTGCCGATAGCTGTGCTGGCACGCCATTATGCAGCGTCAATCCAATCGTGGGCAGACTGTCCGCGTTGACCGGCGAGCCGGTTGTCGGCGAGGTGGTGCTGAAAGCGAAACCGATGGTATTTCCAGGTGTTGCCAATTAATTTATCCTCCGGCTTCTTGGTTGTGGGATGCCCAACGTTCCAATAAGGTCATTCATATAGCTGATACCACTCCTAACCTGCGATGGGCTTGGAATGTAGAAAAAAGAAGTGCTAGAAGGAAGCGACGGCGGCCTCGGCGCGCCGAGGCATAGGAGACTACGTGCCAAATTACCCCAGCTCCCGGTACCATCTCCATTAAGTGATCCGACCACAAACAATGAATTTCCAACATTAGAGCAGAAATTAGCGGATGAATTAAGCGTCAAATTCTCAATAAGCGCCAGCATTGGATAACTTCCTTTGAATAAGGTTGCGCCACTCCCGCTGGCTACGACATTTGCAAAGAATGTAGAGGACTGAGATTGTGCCAAAACGCCCGACGTTATTGTCACGGTACCGGTGAATGAGGCAGTATTCTTGTAACTGCTAGAACTAAGCAGCGTCCCTCCAGTGACTGATATAGGCCCAGCTACGGTAGACGTTCCAAAGTTTCCTGCGTTGTTGATCACGATCATATTAGTCCCGGCAGTGCAGTTAATTTGGCCAGCGCTTAGCAGCGACCCAGCTTGAGGATTGATGGAGCTTGCAGCGAGCCCGCCATCCTCAAGAGTCCCAACATTCCATGTCCCAGCCAGCGTCATTGCTAATCCATTAAGGTTTGCAGTGTCACTAGTTCCAGGTACGACCCCGCCTGACCAATTAGCGGGAGTAAGTACACTTCCTGCAGTGGTTGCTGTATATATTGCCATTACGTCGCCCCTCCGCCAACCGCAGCCCACACGCCAGCCGTCAACGCCGTGATAATCACGTCGGGCGCGGTCTGAATTCTTCCGGATGAAACTGCGAGAACCATTAGAGTACCGTCCTTACAAAGTCTGCTGGCCAATTATCAGATTGCCATTGGCGATGTATTGAATGTCCATCTGTGCAAATACGACAACCGGCGTGCTCGATGTGTATCGCCCGGTGCCCGGAGGGGTCTCGGTCAAGGCAATTGCCTGTGCCAGCGTTCCGCTGTTCGAATCATACGCTTTAAGTGTAACGGCTTGGCCGGTGACGTAATAAATCAACGGGTACGTCTGGCTCGTGAGGCCGGCTTCACTTATCAGCGCATCGACCGCCCGCTGCCCAAGGTAGTCATATCCCTGCCGGACAAGATGAGCATCACCCTGATAATCGTAATATCCTTTGGCCTGCATGTAGGTGGCGGACTGCTGGAACCCACCGGGAAGCAACTGGCTCCCCTGAATCACAGCCGTATTGGCAAACGTGTTGGCAACGCTCATCATCGCCTGCTCATAGGCTACCAACTCCTGCATGGTCTGGCCCTCCCAGACCAGCGTGGTAGCCAAACGCGAAAGTTGCGGTTGATACGGGCCGAGCAAAAAAAACAGGTTTGACGCAGAGTTTCCTGCGGTTGTCCATAGAGTTGTCACACGATCAATGATCGCAGTAAGGTTATCGGCAAGGCCGCCGGGCGTCGATGATACCTGTGGATTTGGGCCGACGCTGGTCGAATGGTCATTGATGTCGTTCCCGCCGTGCATAATTTGAACTAAAAGCATGGGCGTACCATTCTGGAGCCGCGTGATCTGGCGGAACAATTCGGTTGCCGCGGCCTGCGGAAGTGTCTGCCATGTCACCGCGCAGGTCCGCGCATCCTGGCCCCCTTGATAAACGAGCGTCGAGTATGCAATGCCGGCGGTGACGGATGGAATTTGGACGCGGGAATAGCTCATTAAAAACGGGCCGATAACTCCACCGCTGGAGGAATTATTATAGTCGGTAAGGGATATTCCGATGCCGCCCGCGTAGGCTCCGCTTCCATTGCGAGCGCCAGCCGGGATAACAAGCGTCCCGTCGGTGAATCCCACGGCTGTTCCGGCGGTCGCAACATTCTGCGTAGAATAGATGACAGTCGCACTTCCAAACTGATGCGCGGTGGGGTTGAAATAGCCAGCACCCGCACCGAAAGTTCCGAACGTATATTCGAAGTTAAGCGTGTTGGTCAAATCCATCAGGGACGATTTAATGATTGAGCCATTATTGTTTGTAGCATTACCGCTCGAGGGAGGCACTACCCCAAACAGTTCAGCTATGTCTACATTCGCGTTGTATGCCACCGAGTCTCCCGATGGCAGATACATCCAATTCGAGCAGCAAATTGGCTCAACCCCGGGGTAAGTCGCGGGGTCGGGAGGGTAATTATTTATATTCAATGCTTCCAAGGTTGTAGGAGATCCCGTATTGGAACCACCGAGCATCGGAGAAGAATTCAAACCAGAAGCGTACCCGGTTTCCGCTCCCTCGGCGCCGTGGTTCAGCGTCAACAGGCCGGTGGCGTACATCCCGAATCGACCTCCGAACGCCAGCCTCATGCCGCAATTATTGCCACTGATTTGATCTTTTAGCGTATTACTATCGCCGCATATTCCGATGTCAACCCGGCGCGACAACGCCGAGTTCAAAAATGGCAGTAACGCCGACGCCTTGTAGCACATTCCGTTCATTCTAATTCAGTCCTTTCAGAGCCTGCCACCAAGGTGCGTTCTCATCCCACGCAGTGTTAATATGCGCCCACACAATCAGGCCGTCACAAATACCAGAAAGATTCCAGATGGTTGCTGACCAGTCCGCTTCCGGGATCAGCTTTCCCGTGTCACCATAAAACGGGCTAATTTCCGCGTATACCGGCTTGTGGTAACGCCGGGATGCCGCAATGGTATATCCAGCCATTGCCAGGAACTCTTGAATCGCCTGAGTTGAATTCAAATGTTCTCCGCGGCCCCAAGCCGCGGAGCGGATTGAAACTGGCTGCTCTCGGAACCGCAGGCGATCAGTCAGTGTTCTCCGCGGCCCCAAGCCGCGGAGCGGATTGAAACCTTTGTTCGCGGTCTCAAGTTGTTTGATCTTCTCGTTCTCCGCGGCCCCAAGCCGCGGAGCGGATTGAAACTCCGAGCGGATCTATTATGGGCTTGGCTTATGTGTTCTCCGCGGCCCCAAGCCGCGGAGCGGATTGAAACTGTGGTCGTAACCGCGCCGACATCGGGAACATCATGTTCTCCGCGGCCCCAAGCCGCGGAGCGGATTGAAACAAATCGTTCCAACGGCAACCCAAATCGGTATTGAGTTCTCCGCGGCCCCAAGCCGCGGAGCGGATTGAAACACGTATCCCGTTCTCGGCTGGAATTGGATCAGACG
>JBMFGW010000216.1:0-3587 GCA_049977145.1 Phycisphaerae bacterium | reverse complement strand
ATATTTTAAGCCGCAACTGAAAATAATGAAAAATTTATTCGGTGCCCCAAAAATCATTACACGGACAGGCTCCTAGTTCTAACCATGTGATTACAGCGAACAATTACGATTTGCCGGCCGGTGCGCACGAACTTTACAATGATGGTGCGGTGGTGTGGATGCCAATGTCCCAGATTCATCCGCGTATGACGATCCAATTTGGATTGGTAATGGGCTGGTGATCGCCGCGCGTGGATTATGTTTGTCCTCCTTTTGGCGAGACAAGGAAGCTCCGATGCCGAAATGGATTGTGATTCCTGCATTGGTGGTATCGTTGGGATTCGGCCTGTCGGTGATTTCTGCGGCACCAGCGCCATCCATTACGATTCAATTCAATCGCTCTGCCGTGCTGGATGGCCAAAGTGTTGTGGTAACGGCCGTCGCTAAAATGTCTAACGGAGCGCCGGTTTCAGGCTTAAAACTCCGATCGCTGGTCAACGGTAAGTCATGGTGTGCCAGTGAAACAACATTGCCATCGGGTGTGGCGCATCTACTGCTTCCGTTGCCGGAGGTGGGGAAAAATATCATTACCGTGCGCGGCGGCGGTGTAATTTCAGCGCCGGCAACGGTGCGGGTAAAACGTCGCCATTTTAAGATCACCACCGATCCCAACCATCTCATTGGCATGGAGTATGAAACATGGTTTGGCCCCGGCTATGCCCAATGGGGGCACGAAGAGGCGGTTCCAATTCTTGGCCATTATAGTTCCTTGGATCCGCGCGTACTGCGGCAACAGACGCTGTGGTTTAATCAGATGGGCATTAACTTTGTCGAACTGGATTGGACCAACAATCTGACCAAGCCCTTTCCCGATGCTCCGGCCCGTGAATGTATCGCGTCCAACAATGTGCTTTTTCGTCTTTATGCCCACATGCGACAACATCCCAAAATCGTGTTTCTTATGGGGCCGGAACATAACTATTGGATGAACCACACCACACCCTATACCGGGCCGTGGTTTGAAAAGCAATTGAATTATGTTTATACCCATTACATTAACAATCCAAAATATCGCAATATTTATCTGCACTATCTGGGTAAGCCGCTGTTGCTTTTATACCTCAACGGCCCGCGTTTTGCCCATCCGCCAGTGGTGCGTGATCCGCGGTTTACCATTCGGTATGTCGGGGCGTGGCTGCAATATACCAAAGAACAGCAGTATGGCGTCTGGTCCTGGTATGACCAGAAAGCCACACCCACATTTTATCATGGAAAGGCCGAGGCCTTGACCGTGGCCAGCGGCTATCCGGCCATAAGTCCTCCGGGCAAGGGCTTGAATAATTGGATAGGACCGGATGCGGGCGGCAAGAATTATGGTGAAACCTACCGCACGCAATGGCGCGTGGCGGATACATATCTGCCGCACTTTTTGTTTCTTTGTCAGTGGAATGAATTTGAACCGCCCGATCAATACAGTGTGAATTTAAGCAATGACATGGAACCCACCCTGATGACGGAATTGGGATCGCACCGGCCCAGCGGCTGGGGCTTTTTTTATAATGATCTGACCCGCCGGGAAATACAGCGGTATCATCGTCTGATCGTGGCACGGCGGCTCGCCGAAGGGGGTTCCGTAGCGAAGTAAATGTTTTCTCCTTTTGGAGGGTATTATCATGCGTAATAATTACAATAGAAAGAGTATCGTGATCCGTTTGCTGGCAGCAGCGGCGGGGTTTGCCTTGGTCGGCTCTGTGGCGCATGCTGCGGGTGGCGGCTATATCTGGGATGCCAGCGGATCAAGTCCCGGTACCCCCACCGATGGCGGCGGCATCTGGAGCACCACAGCGGCCAATTGGTCCAATGGGAGCACCAGCACCGGGTGGAATAACACGTTTACCGGCAGCAGTTCATACGGTTCGGTGCTGGGTTCTGGAACGCTGGAATCAAACAGCACCTTTAATTATATGTATTGTCCATCAATTATGTACGATACTACGGACGGTATGTATAAGGTATGGACGGGATATAATACCAATTCCATGCCCGGAGGTGATCATATCAGCTTTGAAGAGGCCCCTACGCTGGCGGGTTTGGCGAACGCCACGGTGACCACAGCATTGGCTCCCAACTATAACAATCCTTCTTATTTTGATTCTCTGGATGCCTGTGACCCGAACGTTTATGTGGATCCCACCACCGGCATATATTATATGGCGTATGACGGTAACACCAATGGTACCGGGCTTTCGGAAACCACGCGCATCGGCATTGCCGAGTCCACCAACGGCGGCCAGACATTTACGCCTGTTTATACTAATAACAGCACCAATGGTTACGCCCTAATTGCACCGAGTTCTCCCATTGATTCAATTGCCTACGGCATTGGCCAGCCCGCGGTGGTCCGTGCCAACGATGGATCCTGGTACATGATTTATACCGATGCCCAAGGAAATGGTGTGCCGGATACCATCCAGGTAATCCGCTCAACATCGCCAACTTTTTCCACTTATACCACAGTGAGCAGTTTTTCCCCGTCGTTGGTAGGTGGATATTCTTTGGACATGGCTTACAACTCCGCCACGAGCCAGTTTATCATCGCTGCCAATACCACGCCGTCTGCCACCGTACCCATTGGCGATAACAGTATTGAATTAAGCTGGTTTAACTCCAATTGGAGTCTGGCAAGCCAGGAAAATATCACCGCCAATAACCTTGGTTTTTCCTTTGGTGAGGGCATCGGCCTGTTGTCCAGTTCGGATAAACAACTGCTAAACAACAGCCAGCTTACCTTCGTTGGTGCCACCATCAATGCAACCGACCGGACGAACAACGAATGGGCCTATTGGGTGCGCGGCAATTTCAGCTATTTGAACCTGGCCGTACCCAACGGCGTGCCGCCGGCTAATGCCGCGACCTTCGGTTCTAATAACGGCACCGCCGGGACGGTAACGCTTGGCGCGAACATCACGGTCGGTGGTTTAACCTTTAATCCCGCCACCAGTGGCAACTACACCATCGCGGGCAGCGGCTCGTACACGCTGGAACTTACCGGTTCGTCCGTGGTTGCCAATGCCAATGCGGCCATTGCGGCCAATACCACATTTGCCAATGGGCTGAATCTGACGGGTAACAGCCAGCTTACGCTCACGGGTGTGAACACCAATACCGTGGGGACAACCGTTGGTGCCGGCAGCACGCTGGCCACGCGCGTCGCATCGGATCCGACCGTCAGCGGGGTGCAGCAAATTTCCGATCCATTTGGCACCGGCACCATTACGGTGGACAACGGTGGGCAGTTGATGCTGGGCCTTAACAATAGTGGTGAAGGCAATCAGACGGCCACGCTTAATAACAATCTGGTGCTCAGCGGCACTTTCAACAATGGTGCGTTAGTGCTCAACAACAATAATGAAACCTTTAACCTCGACGGAACCGTGGCCATCAGCGGTGGTACCCAGGTGTTCAGCTTTGGGATAAACACAAATGTCAACTTTAACAATGTGATTTCCGGCTCCGGTGGCCTTACATTGCGCGGCCAGAGTGCCACAAACAACGAATTGCAAAACTACTCCCTTAACAGTGCCGAAACGTATACCGGCAATACGTCC
>JBMFGW010000215.1:0-3671 GCA_049977145.1 Phycisphaerae bacterium | reverse complement strand
GACATCGCGGCAGAACTTGCGGATCGTGGAAAATGAACAATGGCAGGATCCCTTGAGGTATGCGATCCAAGCCGTGAAACGTGGGCCGACCAAGCCGCTGTTCTGTTTTCATTATCGAACGGATTGTGTGCGACGCTCAAATTTTATCCCGAACTTTCCGTGGAAATTAATTTGCTTTTCTTCTGGGGGGGTGTACACTTTATCCATGGTAAGGCTCATTGTGAGTTTGACAGGCCGGAAAGGCCGTGAACGGCTACGAAAACTGACACGAACTTGCTGGGCTGGTTCAGCGATAATGAGTTGCCTTGGGGACTAGTTGGGTAAGTCCACCAGGGCCGGACGGCGTGTTGTGGATGTGTCTTATTTCCGCTGAAGTCGCCCGGGCATAGTGCCGCAGTGGCTGTGCGAATTTTAGTACCCGTTTACGGGCCTGATGGAAAAAGTGAGGGTGTGGGTTTTTGTAAAAAGTGATTGCTGACAGTTTGGTGAAGGAATTCAAACAAAGGAAACAATGGATGTTACAACGAAGAGATTTTCTTAGGCTCGGAATCGGCTCGCTTCTAAGCGCTGAATTGCTGGTTCGCTCCGGGGAAGCTTGGGCCGCTGGCGACGGTGCTCAAGTCCAGCCGCTATCGATCAATGGTGCTGAGCAACTGGCCATGCGCGAATTACGCCGATACATCTACCTGAGAACAGCTCGCCATCCGGTGGTGACGGGCGGTGACGATACACTCAATGGTGTCGACGACAATAGCGAGGTGGTGGTTGGTTACAAGCAAAGCCCTAGGGTGAAAAAACTCGCTGTGTTGGCGAACCTGCAGGACGCTGTGTCGGCGCTTAAACCGCAGGAATATCTGATTCAGACCATCGCGCTGGGCCAAAAACGAATTGTGCTGATCGTCGGCGGCGACGGCGTCGGTACGCTCTATGGTGCCTACCGCTTTATAGAAACACTTGGTGTGCGATTTTATTTGCATGGTGATGTTCTGCCGGATGAAAAGATCACCTGGCCTGTTGCGGATGTCTCAGAAACGGGTAGACCGCTATTTTCCTTGCGTGGGATTCAGCCTTTCCATGATTTTCCTGAAGGCCCTGATTGGTGGAATCTTGATGATTATCAAGCCGTTATCGCGCAGTTGCCAAAACTGCGGATGAATTTTATTGGTTTTCACTGTTACCCGGCTGGCGCGGTCGGGCCGGAGCCGGCGGTCTGGATTGGTCGGCCCGTCGATATCGCTGCGACCGGTAAAGTGAAGTTCAGCTATCCAGCCCAGTGGGCCAATACCGCTCGCAAGGGCATGTGGGGTTATGCCGCTATGAAAACCGTTGAGTTTTCCGGAGGCGCGGCACTGTTATTCGACCAGGATATATATGGCCCACGCGTTATGCGCGGTATGATGCCCAATCCGGTCACCCCGAAGCAATGCAATGAGCTTTTTGATCGTGTTGGCGTGATGTTCCGCAGTGCCTTTGGGCTGGCTCGTAGGTTGGGGGTCCAAACATGCGTTGGCACCGAAACGCCGCTTACCGTCCCATCCCTAGTCCAGCAGCACCTGAGGTCTACCGGGATAAATCCTGCAAACAGAAAGACGGTTCAAGAGCTTTACAAAGGCATATTTGCACGCATTGTTGAAGCATGTCCCACAGATTTTTACTGGCTCTGGACGCCGGAAGTTTGGACATGGAACGGCAATACACCTCAGCAATTTGCGGCGGTTGTTGATGATATTCATGCCGCGATTGTCGGCCTTGGTGAAGCTGGCAACCCTGTTAAGTTTGCAACCTGTGGCTGGGTACTCGGGCCACAGGGAAATCGGGCCGCATTGGATAAAATCCTGCCGAAAAATGCCGCGATGAGCTGTATTAACCGCGACCAGGGCTACGCGCCGGTGGACCCAGCGTTTGGTCAGATTCATGACCGTCCAAAATGGGCCATTCCGTGGCTGGAAAATGATCCACACCTTACCGAGCCGCAACCCTGGGTGGGGCGAATGAGGTTTGACGCGGCCGATGCTCACCGCTATGGCTGTGATGGGCTTTTGGGGATTCATTGGCGCACGAAGGGTGTTGCGGCCAACGTGGCGGCTCTGGCGGCTGCGGGGTGGGATCAGTCGTATATTCCAGTGGACTATCCGCCTGAAAAAATAGATGCGAATCGATCAATGCCAACGCACGACTTTTACTTGGATTTTTGCCGCGCTCATTTTGGCCCGTCCGTGGCGGAACCCTTGGCCGAGATTCTCAGCGCTACGGATGGGGTTCACATGCCGACCGCAGTGGATTGGATCGACGGCCCCGGCGGCATTGCTGTCAATAAAATGCCGTGGAGCCAGGCACGGCGGAGCTGGGTCTTTGTGGAGGAAATGGCGAGGATACGACCACAAATAAAATCTCCCGGCTACCTTGAACGCTTTGATGACACCATTAATACTTTCCGCTACGCCCTAGAATTGGCTCATTTGGGGTGCTTGCGCGGCAGCCTTGACGTGCTTATGACAGGCTTAACCAAAACACAAAATGTTCGAACGAATAAGATTGTTTTGAATAAAGCGCTATCGGTTCGCCTGCAATTGGCACGGCATTGGGAGCGCATGATGGGCTTTGCGCTGGCCGCATTAAGCACGCGCGGTGAAATGGGAACCGTAGCCAACTTGGAACAGCATACTCGCAAGCGGAATCGTTTTCTGGATGTGCATGACGCGGCGCTTGCCAGAGCTTTGGGGCATTCTCTTCCGGCGGAAGTCCAACCGAGTTTGGAGTACCATGGCCAGCCGCGCCTGGTGGTGCCGACGCTTCGTACCGCGATCCGTCATAATGAAGCGCTTATGCTTGAAATAATAATTCTGACGCGCGCGTTGTCGCATCGTCCAACGGCAGTCAAAGGTCAATTGCACTGGCGGCCCTTGGGTGCCGGGGAGTTTCATTCACTGGCGTTGACCCACATCGCTCGCGGCGTCTACTGCGTAACATTGCCCGTCATGCCCGCGTCCGTTGACATATTTGAATATTTTGTCACCGCCGATGCGGACGGTAAGGCGCTCTTTTTCCCCGCGACAGCCCCCGAATTAAATCAGACGGTAGTGGTTACATAATCTCTCTCGACAATACAGCGCGCAAATGTTAGCGGCGACGGATATCTACAGGTATAGTGGCCATCGCATAGTACAGATAAACCAAAAATGAAGTAGCAACCAGATTGATATTAAAGCCCAAATTGGCTTCAACGCCGAGGACTAAGCCCTAAACCAGCGTGATATTTTTCGACAGGCCGGTGATTTTTTCAAAATGAACTGAAACGCTTTGCTTTTCGTAATAGTATAGTGTTGTAGACATCAACACTGATATTGCTTAAGAGGCGTTTCAAGTGAAAAGAAAAACTCATCAATGGATGGCTTGTCGCGGGCGTCGCATCCGGGATCGCCTGGCCCGCAGACGCTGGAAGGATCAGCCCCATCCCATGCTCCGGGCAGGCAACATCCGTTATGAACTGGCCCAGCGCGACCGTGCCATCACCTGCGGCGGTATCGGGGCGATGCATCTGCTGGCGCAGCAGGTCGGCCTGCCCCAAGCCATTGACCGTAATATCCGCATGCTCAAGCGGCATGTGCCTTATTTTGAAAGCGACCATGTTCTCACACTGGCCTACAACATTCTGGCCGATGGAAGTTGCA
>JBMFGW010000214.1:0-3676 GCA_049977145.1 Phycisphaerae bacterium | reverse complement strand
GCCCTGTCATTTCGGCAGGCGGGCCGGACTATTGGATCGGCCCTAAGGTGCGAAGAAAAAGTGATTCGTCACGGCTGTGATGCAGTTGGGTGGGTTCCACTGGGTTCTACCAAAAAGGCTGGCAGCCAATGGCATCCCGAAAAAATGACGAGATGTCACGTAAGTGAGGGTAGTACAAGTGGATACAAAAAACAGGATGCCAAGTCTTTTATCTTGTCTTAAATTGGTATTTCACGGCCAAACATCCACAGGCTTGAAGTGCGATTGTCACTATTAAAGTTATCACAGTTAATGGCGCCAATCCAATATCGAGCATCAACCTGTAGGCGTTTAAGAGCAGGTATGTTGGAGGGCATTGCAAGCTCTCCGGGGAGTATTCGGCGGAGCCGGAAGCGGTTCAAGATGGGGCCGGAAATTGCGCGGGCGAAGAGTTCAACCGGCATGGCCTTGAGGGTTGGCGGCATGCCGGAAACAAGACTCAACACGTCGGTGTAAGCCGATGGAAATATGTGGCTCATAACTAATCCGAAGGCATCACCGGGCTAATACCGGATGCTCTTGTTCGGTAATCAAACGCGGCAACAGACGGCGCGCGAAAGGTTTGGGAGCCGATATGCCGGTCAGCTTGGCTCCGCCGAGACGATCCTCGGTATCGCTCATTTTCAACGTCTCAACACTCCGGCCCGGCCTTCAACCAAGCACTGTTGTTGCTCGCACGGCGGTCTCGTCCGCCACGTATCTACATGGCCTGCTGTATGGGGCCAAATCGTCCTTAACGCACCTTATGCCGCGCCGCCCATTCGAGGGCACTTGCGCGCACGGCGGCGTAATGTTCCTGCCACCAGGTAAGGCCCGAGTCTTGCAAATTCGGCCCGTCGTTGCCTGGCAACATTCCAACCATGGGCATCCGCCAGCGGCTTCCCGTAGCCAGTTGAAAGCAATAAAGGGAACTGACCGCGCCTGGCAGGCCGTCAGCGGTTCCGTGTTTTACCATCGCCAAGATAATCGGGTAAAACTGGGAAACGTCCAGCTTGCAATGGCGGAACCTGATCATCCCGATGCAGTGCAATCCCATACCGCGCACCACGCGACTGTCGTCCGTAAGGGCCATTTTAATTATCGGCGCGGCGGCCCCGGCGTCACCGTCCCGCGCGAAGCCGAACGCTACGGTGGTCGCCAAAATGTGAAGCCTTTCCATTTCACTACTTGCACGGAATACACGAATGAGCTGGGGCATAAAATCCCCGGTAACCTTCCGGTATTCTAGCGCCTGCAAGGCCCATGCAAGATGGCTTGATCCCGGCCTCAGGTACTTCAGGACATAACCCCTGAATACTGACCTCGGTGCGTGGCCAATCATTCCGAACGCTTCGCCCAGTATGCCGGGACTATATTTCGAGTCGTCCACGATCCGGGCGGCTGTCGTAACGGCCAATTTATACCCCGAACCCCGCCATGGCCGGTTGAACGCCGCAATTGGAAGTAATCGTTCCCCGTACAACTGCGAATGCCGGTCGGCTAACTCTCCGAGAAGTATTTTACGACCAACCCGACAGAGTGAGAGATCGAATAGATAGCGGCCCGAAATCGGTGAACTGATGCAGTTTTTTACGTGCTCGAGGCTGCTCTTCACTAGGGATGCAATCTCGTGGCGATCATCCGGAACAGATTTTGTGAAGCAGAGCACCTCGAGTGCGCGGGCCCGCAGCGGTGGGCTGACAGTGGTACTGGCGAGAACCCCCTTTGCCGCCGCAATTTGGCCAGGCGAAACCGGCATGCCCCAGCGAGCGCGGATCAGCCCCAGAAGCATCGTGTCCACAGCGTGGGATCCTTTGCCCCCTGGAAAAACGGAGTCGATTAATTTGTCACTATCGGCCCAATCTTGGTCCGCCCGCCCTGGGCCAATATCGCTAAGCAAATCCACCGCCAGAAACTTTTGGCCCATTCCGCGGCTCGAGTTAAGCGCCAGTCTTACCAGTGCGCGGGTCAGGCTCTGAATCTGCCTTTTTCCCCATACCTTTTCCAGTTTCTTTCGGTACGCAGCACGGTCAAAATTCCAGCGGTAGTACGAATACGCGGGATGGCCGTCCCGCCAAACGGTCTTCACTGCCTGTGAATCCACGGCGTGATGCAGCCCCCACTCAAACATCTGAAATATCCGGGGCATGCAAACAATTCCGCTTTTGGGTCCATAATCTCCAAGTTTGCTCTGCCCAAGCAAGCCAACCTGCTGGCTTATCCAATTCTTCTGAATTTTGCGTTCCCGATTCGGATCAAGCGGCATAAGCCGCTGCAACGCGTCCGACGCTCGTATTTCACCCTCTTTTGAGCCGAAGCTCGGCGGGGGATACCACATCAATCGTTCGCCAGCGTGGTAGTTCTTCACCCGAAGCGGCTGGCCGGTGGCTTCTAACGCGGTCAACGTGACGCCGAAGAGCTTCCGTAGCGGTCTGGCGTTAGGGGAGATGTCCCAAATACTGATACTTCCCTTGCCGGGTAGGAGTGTCGCGGAGCGGATTGGAAAGTCTGAATTTGGGGGAGACAAATGGAACGCAAAAACTGAGTTCCCGCGGTGGAATGTGAGCATCCGCTGCGGTACCGCAAAGCCCACCTGTGTCGCCCGCACCAAGGCACCTTGCAGCGGCACCGAAAGATCCAGCGCGATCACACCTCTGTTCCCGGCAATAGCGGAAAACTCAAACGTGAACCTAGTTTGCACGCGCCTTGTCCCGGCCCGGCCTCCCACGACAAGTGAGGGCGAGGCACCGCGGAAAACGTCCAGGTAGCCGGGCCTTTTCATATCTACCATAACCAGCAACCCGGCTCCGTAGTAAGCGTAATCTAATCCATCTGCACCGGATACCACGATCGCCGTCCTCCCAGATTTGCACGCGGCCAGGACGCCGATCCGGCTGCTAGGAAGGTTCTCCTGGTACGCCCCTCTAAAATAGAAGGAGTCTTTGTATTTTTTCGATCCAATCAACTCCAGCCGACCGGGGTGCCGAAGCAGACCGAGAGCCAACTTCCGGGGAGAGGGAACGACCGCCGTTAGGAGCGGCGCACTTCCTGCCGCCCCCGCAGCATTCCCAACTGCGAAGGTAGCAGCGATAGCCAGCCCTGCCAAAGCCGAGATCGCAGTTCGGGACGTTGGTGCGGTGGACCGCAGCAAAGAATAGCTCAGCGTAATTCGTTTCGTCATCGTGGTAGTTCTCCGTGTTTGGCCTGCGGATACTCGCAGGTGGTGGTCAGAAGCCCTTGCTCAAATGCGCCGTAACCTGGTACCCGGAGTCGTTTGTCACCGAGCCACCTTGGAAGGTGAAGGATCCACCGACCGTAAACTGGAAGCCGTGGGGAAGCTGAATGCTGAAGGCCAGCCCTGGCGAAACGCTGCCGCCCGCGAGCAGGGTGTTGCTTCCGGGAACCGTGCCCACTGCGACCGAGCCCGCCACGGATCCGCTGGCGAGGTCGCCGAACGAGATCGGCATTAGGACGCTGGCTGAGGCAGTCGCCATGAGATCGCCGAGTTTCGGTTGATTCCACTGGCCGGACGGGCTAATGTATAGATAATTGAATGTCGCCGCTATGGACCACTTGACACTCGGCTGGACTGCGGACGCAGGGAAACCAGCCAACAAGGGGGCCGAGCTGGGGGAGCCGATGTTTAAGACGTTTATAG
>JBMFGW010000213.1:0-3690 GCA_049977145.1 Phycisphaerae bacterium | reverse complement strand
GCACCCAGCAGCGGGCATCGCTTAAATCAATGCCATACTCTTTTTTGTAGGCTTCCCGGTTCTTTTCCACATAAGGTTCCAGCGTATCAAACTTTATGCTCATGGTGTTGCGACCAGCTTTGAGATGCGGTCTGACATCAAAGCTCCAGGCCCGGAACATATTATCGGTGCGGCCGATTTCTTTGCCGTTAATCCAGATCGTGGCCAGTGTATCGAGTCCATGGCACTTAAGCTCAACGTGCGGCTTGCCAAGCATGTCTTCCGGAACATCAAAGGTGCGTTCATAAATCCAGTTCTTTTCCGCCACCCACTGCACCTTGCCATTGTCTTCGCGATAATAAGGATTCGGGATTTTCTTGGCCCGCATCAGATCAGTGTACGTGGATCCGGGCACAATGGCGGGAATGCTTTCTGAACTACCCGCTTCACGCATACTCCAGGTGTCACCGGTTAAATCCAGAGCCAAGGAAGAAGTCAATGCCGGTGCCGCCAGCGCATTACGCGATAGGTTGGACTGCGAATGAGCCGAACTGCAACCCGCCAACGCCAGCGCCGCCCCCACCCCGGCGGCGGCCTGCAGCACCCGCCGCCGTGTTAATTGTTTAGATTCTGTCGTGTTATCTTCCATTTGAAAACTCCGGATACTCAATATCTACAATGAACACTGATCAATGACCAATAAAAAGGATATTCCTGATATTTTGATCTTTGAAACATCCTTACAGTTCCACCTCCACGATATCCCACGTCCGCAAGGATGGTATGGTAATTCGAACCGTCCGGCAACCAAGCAACCGCGTGTGTGAATCGTAGGTCCATTTTGCCACAGTCGCGGGTCCGGTGTCCGCGTTATGTATCCGAACCGCCTTTGGGCATGTTGCGGTGGCCAACCGCAGAATTTGATCGGATTGCTTAATGGGCGTGAGGCCCAGATAACGCCGGTTGACCAGGTGGATGACCACGCGATGGGTATTCGGCTGGCTTTGAACTGTTATTTCCGCCTTGCCGGTATAGGCGGCCATGGCTGGGTCCTGCCAAACGACATGGCGCAGCAAGGGTGACATCATTTTTACGAAGCGTGCCTGCTTTTGGATAATCTCCAGTGTGCCGTTGTTGGCGGCATCACAGCCGAAAGGGCCGAGCACGGGATAGGCAAAAAACAATCCGGCGGCAAACACCTCCGGGGCATACGCCTGGAGCCAAGCCACGCGTTCGGCATCGGTCAACTTGTCCATCCACGGAAAACCGACGCCCCAATCATGGAAAATCATGATGGGAACTTCCTTACCGTTAAGCAGTTCCGTGCTTCTCTTATAGTATGAACGCCAATCAGCCAGGCAAGACGAAGTGCAATCAAGTTGTCCGTTGGAACTTCGCGGAAAATTCCATATCGTGCCGCCTCCGCCGATTTGATAATCCACCCAACGATTCAAGCCATTGGCGGCGATCCACACCCGACGATGTTGCTTGGCGGCGTACGCGCGGATATGTGTAACCCAGTAATGCCAGACGGAATTATTGCGCCAGGCACAATACGTATCGCCGATAATATTTTGGAGTCTCCAGTCGCCGGCCGTTCCCCAGATTTCGGCCAATGGGTTGGATTTTTGGATGGGCTGATCGGCCCAGTGGTTCTTGCGCAGATAAGCGGCGTAATCAAACGTCCGAATGGTGTGATCGGGGCATTCCTTTGAATCAGTCAGATCAATTCCGAACCGTGATTTCCAACGCGGATCCTGGACACTCCAGTGTTCATGTCTGACAAAGCGGCGTATCAGATATTGCCTAAATGCGGCCAGCCCGTAACGGTCATAACCTTCCAGATTACAATAGGCACCATTGACCTCATCCATAAACAGTGTATCAACCCCCGCATCGATCTGAAGTTTGACCCATTTCAGCACATAACGCCGGTAAGCGGGGCAGACGGTGGAACCGTGATAATAACTGTTGCCGACCAGAAACAACTTCCCATGCGGATCACGGGTGGCCATATCCATGAACTCCGCCGTGGTGATGCCGTTTTCATGCGGATACAAGGCGGAGCAAGTAGTGCCGCCGCCAAACAACGCGCCAACCGCATGCGCTTTTTGCACATCACCGGCCATAGCCCGCCAGTCCGGAGCGTTGCCCCACTTAAACCAGGCCCGCTCCCAACTTTGCGATGGTACCGCCATGGAAAGCCCACAGGCGTGCGGCGTGAGGTCAAACTCATTGACAGTAAAACACGTCAAGGCCTGCGGATTTTTCGGCAATGCCATAGGACCAGTATTGCGGCTATGGTCGGGCATTTGCGTCAAATTCACGGTGCGGTGGATCGTCGGCATGGCGATAGCGGCCTGCGCCGCACCCGCCAAAAAATGTCGGCGGTTCACGACCAGCGCGGGGGGTGATAAAAGGGAACGCCGACGAACCAGTAGCGGGAACTTCAGAAACCAGCGATGCAATCAGCCACACTCCAAAATTTAATTTGAAAAAATCCGGAATGAGTCGCGTGGATGATAATCACCACCCGGCGTATTCTGTATCCACCCAACTGAACCGCACCTTGATGTTGGACATTGGCACCCACCGAACCGAGCCATCGTTGTACATTTCATGTTCGCCGGCGGGCAAGGCATTGCCCAATCCCTCATCCGCGTAGTTAGAGGTGGGGCCGGGCTCCCACAAATTAGTCAGCCCCTGTGTCGGCGACACACCTATAAATGGGCCTGTGAAAACAGCATTATCCGTAACCAACAACGTGCTGCCGCCGGATTGCGGATTCAGCGCCGGCTCATGCTCCGGATTGTCGTTGAACCGCCCCACCGGATAACCGCCAGATGGGCTGTGCATACTTGCCGCCCAAGACACTTGTTCCCCGGTCTCTATGGTGGCCAGGTCGTAAGCCGGGCTGTAGTCCATGCCCTCATTTACCCAATAACTTAGGCCAATGGCAATACTCCAGTCGACGCACATCCCTTCGCTATTCCAAGCGGAAGAATTGGGAGGTAGATATTCCGCTTCCGTAAAGCCGCTGTTGGGATCCGGTGAGTAGAGCAAACTTATGCCTTCGGGCGTATCCGGCAAAAACCCAGACCTCGGGTTGATAAGCGGCTGGTTGGTGACATAGCCATACGACGAAACAAAAAGTGGTGCCAGTTGGCCCAGCGGTTCGTAAGCCTCTCCCCAAGTGGAACCAAGGCTGAAATCGCCAAAAGTGAAGTTCGGACTGATGGACAGCGGATACTGCCCGCGGTAGGCATTGGCATATTCATGCAACGCAATGCCAATCTGCCGTAGATTAGAGGCCCCCTGTATTCGCACCGCCAGTTGCCTGGCCCGAGCCAGCGCCGGCAACAGCAGCGCGATGAGAATGGCGATGATGGAAATCACCACGAGAAGTTCAATTAAAGTGAAAGCTCGGCGTTTCATAAAATCTCCTTAAAAATGGAGTATCCCGGCGAGCCGGGATGCTCTGTAACATCACCGCACCCGGAGCACCGGATGTGCAATCCGGTGGTTTATCCTGTGCCAGCAACACACGATCTCATTTGCCATGCGGTGCTCTCGTGTCGCACGCGCCAAACACCGCGACACAAGAGCCGCACCGTAAACTGCGCCAAGGTGCCGCATCCGCCTTCTCTATGCTGTCCGACGGCGCTTGATCAGCAACAGGCCCACGCCCGCTGCGCCCACCAAAGCCAGCGT
>JBMFGW010000212.1:0-3715 GCA_049977145.1 Phycisphaerae bacterium | reverse complement strand
TTTTTTAGTAGCGTTTTTCGGCACAGTTTTCCAAAAATCTGTGCTCCGTGGTCGCGTTTTGGTATCTCCGCGTTCTCGGCGACTCCGCGTGACATTTTGGTTGCGGCGCAGCCGCGCTGGGCCAGTACGGTTGCCCAAACAATTGCAAAAAAAACAAACGGGTTTATACTACCGACCAAGTCTGGTAGGAATAAGGTTTGTGATGGCGCAAGAAAATTTGACTGACCACGGCGTATACATCATTATTATGTAATGTTGTATAGCGCATTAGGTTGATGATTATTTCCCGGTGTGCGGTCGAATAGTTAAGGGCACAAATTTTCTGCAAGGCCGGAGTATGGAGAAGAGTATGGAGAAGAGTTGTGATGGTAGGTTTTGTTCGTAGAAGCTATAATGAGGAACGCACACCATGATCAATTTCGTCAGTCCCGGGGAAACCACGAATTTTATCAAAAAGAGTCAACGTCGGCGGCTTATTGAGAGCTGTGCGTTTGCGGCTCTGGCGGCACTGTTCGCGGGGGCCTGGGTTAATGCGGCCGTACCCACAGCGCCGGTGCCGGCGCAGGTAACCTCCAAAGCGGTAGTTCCAGTGCAGGTACTTAACGATGGCCCGGCGTATCCCGTATCGCCGCTGGTCTTGCGTTATGCACACCCGGCCAAGGGGCAGATTCCCATTAAGGATATTAAGGCTATGAAAGTGGTGCTGGGGTTAAAGCCCTCCGGTTATGTCACCGCTTACGCCACGGGAGCCGGTGGCCAACGCATTTTGCGCACGGATGTCCAGATTGTTCATGCCCGACTCGGTTTGCTGGCGCGGGGAACCGTGCAGAATTTTCATGCCACGGCCATTCGATCTCTGGCCCGGCAGATCGTGGCGTTCCTGAACACGCATGGGCAGGTAGGCGTTTATGTGAGCGTATTTAACAAAGATATATCCAACGGTACGGATATCCGCCCGGCGGGAGATACCGCACTGCACCTGCAAATCTATACCGCGGTGGTAACCTCGTTGCGCACGGTGGCCTCCGGCGGGCGGTTCAGCGGGCAGAAAAACAAGATTAACAATCCCATGGCCGCGTCCATTGCGGCCAATTCTCCGATTCAGCCGGCCAGCGCCAACAAACCGGGAACCACGGATTTACTGAATCCCAAAGTTCTTAACGCTTATATCGACCAGATCAACCGCCAGCCGGGCACGCAGGTGGCGGTGGCGGTGGCGCCGGATCAAAATTCCAAGGTGCCCGATGCGGTGGATCTGGATTATCTGGTGCATGAATCCAAGCCGTGGCATGTGTATTTCCAGTTGGCCAACACCGGCACGGAACAGACCAACCCCTGGCGGGAAACGTTCGGCCTGGTTGATAATCAGTTGCTGGGCTTTAATGATATTTTCAATTTAAGTTACAGCACTGCCGGCTTTACCAAACAAAATTCGATCAACGGTTCTTACAACATTCCCATTACCCGCAATAATCGCCTGCGCGTCCGCGTTTATGGCGGCTATGATGATTTCAGCGCGTCGGACGTTGGTTTCGGTAATGCTTTCTTCAACGGTGATGAATCCACCGCCGGTGGCGAGGGCATCTTAAACGTGTTCCAGCACAACCGGCTTTTTATTGATCTTATCGGTGGCTTAAAATATCAACATATATTTGTGGATAATACCCTCATTGACCAGACCGGCTCCGGAGATTTTATTATTCCTTATGCCGGTGTGCATCTGGATCGTTACACGCCCACGGTGCAATCGTGGGCGGATGCCACAGTTTTGGGTGGCTTTACCACATCGCATAATTCGCAGTTGCAACAACTGGGGCGGCTGAATGTGAACAAAAACTGGGTCATGCTGCAGGGCGATTCGGTCTGCGAGTTCTATCTTGAACCGTTGCTGGATCCGCATGGGTATGAAGCTGGCAAAAGCACCTTGGCCAATCAGATAAAAATCTCTGTCTCCGGGCAGGAGGCTTTTGATTACCGCCTGCCGGCGGAAGATGAGATGACCGCCGGCGGTTTGTACACCGTGCGTGGCTATCCTGAATACGCCACCGCCGGCGATTCCGTGGGCATTGAAAGTGTTGAATATCGGCTGCATATTCCACATCTCTTTCCGGTTGATCGCAACGCCGGTAGTTTGTTTGGCAGACCATTCCGCTGGGTTCCGCAGGAACCTTACGGTCCTACAGATTGGGACCTGATCGGCAAGGCGTTTCTGGATGTCGGCGAGGTGATGAATTCTCATCGCCAGACTTATGAAAATGATTCCACCCTCGTGGGTACCGGTGTGGGCCTGCAACTGGACATCAAACAAAATATGAGCTTGATGGTTGATTGGGGGGTGGCCTTGACCCGCCTTAACGCCGGCAGCAGCAGTTCGGGTGGTACGGATGTTACGCCCGGATCCAGCCAGGTTAATTTTGTATTTACTGTGAGCTACTAATTCTCTACATACAATGAATTTTATAGGGTGCCGCATTTTATCACCAGCGGCCGATTTTCTTAAGGAGACTTCATCATGGCGAACCACACAATGGTAAATCGCAAATACCGCAACGCGCGGAAACTTTCCCGCAGAACCGCGCTTTCAGTGGGTATGTCCTTGGCCGCTTCCTTGGCTGTCAGCGCTACAGTCCAGGCCGCTGTGCCCATTGTCGTTACGCAGGTGGAACATGGCGCGGCTGGCTTTGCCACCGCCGGTAATACCACCACCATTACCGCCGCCAATCAGACCATTATTGACTATTCCAAATTTGATATTCCCACTGGTGATACCGTACGATTTATCCAACCCGGCAGTACCGCCACCGTGCTTAACCGCATCAGCGGCGCCTCGCCTACAGCTATTGACGGCAGTCTGTTTGCCAATGGTATTGTCTACATGGTCAATCCCGCCGGCGTGATGTTTGGCCAGGGATCGGTGATCAATGTTGGACAAATTTTTGCCGCCGCCGGTAATTTGAGCAATTCCGATTTTCTCCATGGAATTAATCACTTTACTGATGTCACCGGGTCGGTGCTTAACGCGGGCAATATTCATGCATCCGCGGTGAATTTTGTCGGTCAGATGGTCGCTAATTCCGGCGAAATTATTGCGCCCAAAGGTACCGTCGTCATGGCTGCCGGTAATGATGTGCTGATCGGGAAAATGGACGGCAACATGTTCGTCAAAGTGTCCGATGCCGGCGCCGCCGCTCCCAATAGTTCGCAGGCCGCTGTCAGTAACACCGGTACGGTGGACGCCAAAAGCGGACAGGTCAATATGTCCGCTGGAGATATGTTTTCCCTGGCTATTCGGAACACGGGCACGGTGACCGCGGGCAACATCACAATTAGCGGCGGGGCGAAATCGACAGTTCTGGTTTCCGGTAAACTTGATGCATCCAATCAGGGTGCCAATGGCACCGGCGGCACGATTAAAATCAACGGCGGCAATATCGGTGTGGGTGTGAATAACAGTGCCGATGGCTCCTATACCGATGCAAACACCACTCTTTCAGCCACCGGCACCAACGGCGGTGGCAAGATTCTCATTGGTGTCAAAGCGGATTCCAGTTCCGCCACGGGTTATAGCGATGCCAGTAATTATGATTACATCGGCGCGGACGCCCTGCTGGAAGTTCAAGCGACCAGCTCCGGCGCGGGCGGCCTGGTGGACACTTCCGGTGCCACACTGACGGTTTCACCAACGGCGACGATATTGACTGCCGGTGCCAATGGC
>JBMFGW010000211.1:0-3723 GCA_049977145.1 Phycisphaerae bacterium | reverse complement strand
ATGTCTGGAAGCGCCGACAACGGGCCGAAAACAAAAGCGTTCAGGTTCAGGCCGCAGTATGACCACACGTTGCTCATGCCCAACCATTATTCACTTCCCAACGCCCGGCGGAAGACGCGGTTCATAGCGCGGACACGAATTATTTACGTCTGATAATAAAATTCGTTGAATCCTTTTGCTTCAAGAATTCGATGTTATAATTATGATGTTGGCTTTGTCTGATCCATTTTTTGGATCGGTACGAAAGAGAAAGGGTTATAGTATGCTTTCTTCTGTTGGCGTGAGAAAAGGCAGCAGCAGCGTTTTGCCAGTGCAGGAAGAATCGGAAATTGATTCTGGATTGGTGAGGATTCTTGGCGTCATCGTCCATGATTTTAATGGTAGCACTTCGGCGTTCTTTGATTCAATTCAACCAGATTTTTCCGGTCAGGCAAAGGAGAGGGAAGAAAAAGAATCGCGCGTTGTTGGTCGGTTTATCAAAAGCGTTTAGTTCACCGAGGGAGCATGATGCCAACTCCGAACATGAAATATAGGGAGAACCCTGAGCGGGCTGTTTATATCACAGGTGAGATCAATCAGGACTTAGTTAATAGGGTAACCCCCGCAATCAACGTGCTTCGCCATGGAAATACGAACCCGATTACGGTGTATATCGACAGTCCTGGGGGCAGCACTGTTTTGGCAGATACAATCCGACACCACCTGAAGGCCGCAAACGCAGACGGGGAGCGGTGTCGGATTATTACCGTTGTTATATCGCGGGCGTCAAGCGCAGCCGCCGATTTTTTTGCGTTAGGCGACTATGCGATAATATATCCGAATGCTGATCTGCTGTACCATGGCACCCGTACAGCCGCGAACATGACGTTGACCACTGAAGCCGCGTTGGGTTTGTCGAGAAGTTTATATCAACTCAACGAGTATTACGCGGTGAACCTTTCCAGACATGCCTTCTCTAGGTTTATTTTACGATTAACACAATTCAAGGATGAGTTTCCAAAATATGTAGATACATCAAATCTCGTTCACCTTACAGTTCCTTTGACGCAGAAACTATCGCCGTCGAATGCAAAGTTGGTGAGGGAAGCCAAAAAGAAGCAGGAGGTGATTGAAAAGCTCAATGTGTCTGTCCTTAGGCGCTTGAGCTAATTTAAGGACGATGGGTCGAACCTATCTCCAGCACGGTTTGAAGGCGAAATGCTTAACGCCATTATCAAATATAAGATCAAGGTCCACAAAAAATCTCCATTTTGGCGATTAAGCCGATCGGGATTACAGGAAGTGACCGATGATTTTAACTTGTTTCACGATTTTCATTTTGGTTTACAGAAAAACGAACTAGAAAAATGGGACAGGACCTTTGGAAATATTTTTTTATCGGCGCAAGAAAAGGAAGAGCAAAAATTGTTGGGAGGAACAGAAGAGGATAAAACGAAATGGCTAGTTGCCAAGGCGGAGCCAAAGCTGCGCCCTATTTGGTATCTTATGGTTTCAATTTGTCGGTTATTACAGGGAGCGGATTACACACTTTCGGCTCAGGAAGCGTACTGGCTTGGCTTGGCTGACGAGGTGCTTGGCTCCTCTCTTCCCTGCGTGCGGACAGGTGAAGAAAATCTTCCTGCTGATTCAGCGTGAGTTGGGGATCGGTCCCGTACTTGCAGGCCCGAATTCACCGCCGCAGGGGCTGCATGCGGATCCGATATACGCGTCTTATCCGCGACGTTTTAGAGACGGCGCTGGCCAGGCGTGGAGAACGAGACGCGCAACTTTCCTTGGCGTTCCCCGCCAGCCGATTCTGCCGCACGGCCAAAACTGTGGGGCGGGGTTTCTGGGCGGCCTTTTCCGCTGCCGGTGAACGAACCGATATTGGGACTACCGCCCGATACGGAGTTCTTCGCGTAGGGTATCGGTGAGGTCGTCGAGGAACTGGCTGATGGCTTGGCGAAGTTCCGCCAGATCATCGGTGCCGCCTGATAATCTTCCGTCTGAGTTGACTCGAAAGGTGGTTTCCGGTGCCTGGGCGAAATCATCATCGGTGTTGATGAACTGGTCGTCTTCAATACGCACGCAGTTCCAGTGGACATCCCACGCCAATTCAAAACCCAGAAGCCGCTCGCCCGGGATAATCTGCTGCTGCATAATTTCCTTTATATCGAACAGGATGTTCTCCTCCGATGTTTCCATTACCGCCGCCTTATTGGCGAGAAGGAATTCGAGAAGTTCCTTGCCCGAAAGATTTGTTGATGCCGACATGGTTGTTCCCCCAAATAAAAACAAATGAACGCTGGAGCCAAGCGAATACCGTTGCGGTGCGAGCTATGCCATATAGCGCTACCCGCATGGAATGGCCCCTTGCTCCGCCTCGTCGCCCGTGCGATGATTCTGCTATGGTGATACGCAAGGAATGGACGCATGATGAGTTGCTGGTGGCGTTTTGGCTTTATTGCCGCATGCCCTTCGGCAGGTTACATCGGCTAAACCCGGAAATCATTGAACTGGCGAGGCTCATGGGCCGCACGCCATCATCGGTCGGCATGAAAGCGTGTAACTTTGCCAGCCTTGATCCGGTGCAGCAGGCGCGGAAAATCAAAGGATTGGGCAATGTCAGTCGGGATGATCGGCAATTATGGGATGCATTTCAGGAAAACGCGGAAGCCACTGCGGCAGAGGCGGAAGCCGCCTACGCCCGCCTGATTCGATCGGATCACACATCAGCCGAAACGGAAATAGGCAGCGAAAGCGAACTGGTTTTACCAACCGGACCCACGGAAATCACCCGCACCATTCGCGCCCGGCGGGTGCAGGGATTTTTCCGTGCCGCCGTGCTTGCGAGTTACGAATTCCGCTGCGCCATTTCCGGCATCGCCATTCCGGAATTGCTCAACGCCAGCCACATTATCCCGTGGCAGGAAGACGTCAGACGCCGTGCCGATCCATGCAATGGCATCGCCTTGAATACCCTGTACGACCGGGCCTTTGACCGCGGCTTGATCACCTTTGATGAATCCCTGCGGCTGGTGCTTTCTAATCGTCTGAAAACCAAAACGAAAGATCAAGAAGTCCCTGCCCTATTGCAACAGGCATTTCACGCACTGGAAGGCACCGCGTTGCGACTGCCCAGGCGGTTCACACCTGATCCGGTTGCGCTGGCGTGGCACCGCGACGTGGTTTTTCGGTAGATATTTTTGCCGCGACAGGCGAGGTTTGTGGAGTGGGCTCCGTCAAAGCCCTTGATAACATTTCTGGAAGGCCATCTTCTCCCACGCGGGGACAAAGCAACGGGCAGACCTCTGGTGCCAAATTTTCCGCCGGTCCGCATTGCTGGTACCACAGCAACTTGGCGCTAGCAGCTTGGCATGCGCGGGCTGCGGTTGTACAATTATACTGAATGTAGGAAGACCGCTTGGGCGGTATGCTCGGCGCTCTCTAAATATTAGGTGTACAGTACTATGGAAGAATCGCTACCGGCCAAGAGCACGCACCAAGTCAAATTGGACATTATCAATGCGCTGAAGGATCTGGAGGATGAGACAAGGCGTGAGGTGTTGGATGCCGTAGGCGCGTTCTACCGAATTTCGTTGCAACCTGGTGGAGCGGCACCGGAGGCGGTTGCCCGGCATCACTCCGGTGCGTCGGCTGGCGGTATCACTAGGAGCCTGTCCGTGTAATGATTTTTGGGGCACCGAATAAATTTTTCATTATTTTCAGTTGCGGCTTAAAATA
>JBMFGW010000210.1:0-3755 GCA_049977145.1 Phycisphaerae bacterium | reverse complement strand
GCAGAACCGTGTGCGGAATTCTTCGGCGCAAGCATCCACAGCCAATTCGTATTTCCCGTGAAAGGCCTCGTTACGTTCACGGGCTTTCTCGCCGATTGGCTCAATAATCCGTGTGTATATCTCGGCATCACCGGTAATGAATTCCCAAAACCGCTGGCCGCACAGTTTGCGGTAATTTCCCTTGTCTTCGTTTTCACGCTTCTGCTTGCCATAACAGCAGCCGTTGACACATTCAATCCGCAGCGCGTTCGCCCCTTGGCGGTAAATTTTTGCCGCCTGCTTAAAATTATCCTGCATCTTGCGAATTTGAGAACTGTTCCCCCAGTTCGGGCCAGATTTTATTGCCACCAAGTAGCGAGCGTTGTCCAGTTCAAATTCGAGATCTATTCCCTCGGTGCTTGATTTTCCGTGGGCACCATAAGCCTGTTGGCAAAGGTGAATTGCAAGGCCTTCGAGGAATCCACCCAATAAAGTTTCTTCTTGTGAACTTAGGTATGCGTCAAGAACGGCCTGCACGAGTTGGCGCGATGTCGTGAGTCCCTTGGTTCTAAGCAAATAGGGATTTTTGCGAGCCAGTACGGTCAGCAACTTTATTGATTGAATGCTCTTCAATCTTGCCGCGTGGAAGTCCGGGATGTGGGCGCTCACATATCGTGTTATCGCCGTTGTTGGAATTGGCTTTGCCATGTCCATTTTCTCCGAGTGCGCGGTTTGCTAAAGCGTGCAGTGACTGTTCGGCGAATGTGGCGTACTCCGCAGACTGTTCAATACCGACCGAGTTTCGGCCAAGCCGCCAGGCGGTAGTATTGGTTGTTCCAGACCCCGCGAAGGGGTCTAATACCCAATCGGCCGGTTGTGTAAAAAGTCGGATAAACCATTCAGGCAGCGCCTCTGGGAACGCCGCGCTGTGATTTTTGTTTGAGCATTCGGTCGCAAAGTGCAGGACATTGTCGGGATAAGCCATATCGCGACCCAGCCAATTGGCAATGTTCTTTCCAAATCCTGATCCGACGCGACTGTCAAGACGCACAACATCGTTCTTGCCGAGTTTTTTCAGTCGTGTTTTTGCCCAGTCGCCCATTGGCACCATCACCTGGTCTTGGTACATCTTAAAGTTTCGGGACTTATTGAATTGAAGGCACCGTTCCCAGGCATCGCGAAAGCGATTGGGCCATTTGCCCGGATGGCAATTTCGTTTGTGCCAGATAAATTCTTCCGTCCAAAGCCATCCCTGTTGCCGAAGTGACAGGATTAGCTCCAGCACGTACGTATGGCGCTCTCCATCCTGTACCTTCTCTTTGATATTTAGAATAAATGTTCCAGTGGGCTTGAGCACCCTCAACAGTTCTGCTGATCGCTCGAGGAACCAAGCGTTATATCGTTCGGCCTTAATCCCGCCGTAGGTTGTTTTGCGCTGATCAGCATATGGTGGAGACGTAACGATTAGGTCGAAGGAGTTGGCCGGGAATTCCCTCAAAGCCTCCATGCAATCGCCGGTGATAATTCGTGCTGTCGCATCATGCGTAGGTGGAATTATGATGGTTCTCCGGTGGGGTTGCAAGCGGTGGGGAGATTATACGAATATTGGATGGCATATTGAGACGGGACGCGAGCAGGGGAAGAAGGGGAAGAGGGGTCTGGGGGCATTGGGGCCTTGATTGCCCCCAGAGCATTACATGCCCTTCGCTCGGCGTGCGTGATTCGATTCTGCCGATGGTGTTCCTTTCAGATTGGGCCTGTGTTCCTATCGTTCTGTGCAATGTTGCCGCTCCCGTTCCAGCAAAATAATGCGCCATGATCGAGACCTCCAATCCAGCGTAAACCTCCGCCTGCGGCCACGCCTCCGGCGGGACCGCCGGAGGCGGTGCCGGAGCGTGGCCGCGGCGGTGATTTCGGGGGATGACTAATAGCATCCCCTCCTCCACTTCCATCCATGGCGATAAGGATGCCGATTTCAAGGGTTTTGATTGATTCATACGGGGTATTTCCTTCCAACGCATGGGGCGGTTCATTCCATGGATTGCTCTGCGAGTTCCATCTCCGCGCCCTGATCCCGGATACACATCCTGCCTTTCAGTAGCTGGATTTCGGTTTGCCGCTTGGCCACTTGGTCATACCACGGTTCGGGATGCTGTTGTTTCCACATTTCCATAAGCTCTGGAATGCAGTCCTGATTGCGTTTGTCGAGAATGGCCGCAGCGGATATCAGATTTCCAAACCCCTGTAAAATCCGTTGCAGGGCATTCTCACCTACACTGGGGATTGGTCGGTTGGGGGTTGCGGTATTCCATGCCGCCTGTACCTGCTGCCAGAAGTCGCTGGGGGTGGCGTCACGATTTCCCTTGGGCTTGTGTTCGGTGTTCAACGTAAGCCAGATTTGCGTTAAGTAGGCCCAAGTGCCAGGTATTTTGCTCTCCAGCGCGGCCAGGCCATCAATTTTAAATTCTTTTAGTTTTTCCCTTCGGATTTGAAATTCGCTGCGTGTGACCTCAGTTGCCAAGGGATTGTTCCATAGGCCACGTTCCCACGCTTTTTCGGGGTGTTGTCTTAATTCGACCTGCTTATTATAAATGCGGACATGTAGCTGTTCTCCGCCGATGCGGATACTGGTGAGGGTGCGCCCTTTTTGGAATAGAGCTTCCAGTTTCTGGCCTTCCTGCGTATACCGGCGAACATTACGAGCCAATGTTACCCATTTTGGCAAATGGTCATGGTCGTAGATGTCCGGCATCTGCAATGGTTCCGGGCAATGGGTATCTGTGGTAAGGTGCAGTTCGGATATTTTATCCCAATTCCGCGTACCTCCGATTTGCTCTAACGCGCTGTCAATTGCCTCAAGCAGTTCGTGGGGCCTTTTTCCAGCTATGGCCTGCGGGTAGGCCTCCGCCATGCAATTTGGCGTTCGCTCGGAGAATTCTTCTTCTGAAAAGAACATGGATAGTTGGCCATGCTGGATTCCGTACCGATATTTCTTCCGGCCATAAGGCAGGATCGCCCATGTCTGACTAGCGATATGAAACGTATACTCCGCCGGTTTTTCCCGGACATTGGCTTGAAGGGCGGCCAGCATGGAGAGTGCTTCCGGATTCGTCCATTTGACTCCCAGCCCGATTTTGATGGTGTCAATGCCACGCCAGATGGTGATGGGCCGGTCGGTGTCCGGGTTGATCTTGTAGAGCGGGGAACATGGGGTAGCTAACGCATCGAAGAGGGTTGCGGGAACCGGAAGGGGCATGGGCGTTACGGTGGTTGCGGTACCGATTTGCGTAAAAGTTTCCCGACGCTTTTTATTATAGTAAAAGTCCAGTTGGCCTTCAACGATCACGCGCTGGCCACGGTACTTGAACAGTTCATCAAAGCTGGCAGAAACATTGACAGGCGCAATACCGCCATCCATGATTATGTCGATGGTGAGACCTTCGGCTAGGACCTCTCCGAGGTGGTTGGTGCGGGGGCGAACGGCGTGCAAGATTCCTTCGATTCGGTAGTGGGTTGCGGTCATTGTGTTTTCTCCTTGTTATCAGAACATTGGGAAACAGAGTGAAGGAACTGAACCAGCGCACGACGGGCCGTTGTTGGAAGCGCTGGCCAAAGGTTCAGGATTTCGGCCAACTCAGAATCTTGTGAGACATTCTTGGGGTCAATAAGCTCTGGCGCTAGCGCCAGGGCCTTTTTTCGGTAGGTTCGAATCCTACCCGCGGAGTTTTTTTATCGAAATCCTCTTCCCCTCGGAAACAGGCGATTTCACCTCGCTT
>JBMFGW010000209.1:0-3804 GCA_049977145.1 Phycisphaerae bacterium | reverse complement strand
TGGACCTTTGTATGCTACGACGCTCTGGAGGGTTTGTGGTCGTAAACTCGTGCTCTGTCAAGCCTGCAAAGTAGGATGGGTGCGTGACACTTTACGCGGCCCTGCTCCTGCCCAGTGAGGGACGGTTTGCCCAATAGCGTTCCCATCGTGTCAACGGGCGCTCAAAACCAGCCAGTCGAGGGCGCTTCAAAACCAGCCACTTTGAGAGGAAAGGGATTGGCCAGTACGCTCGGCTTTTTCATTTTTATGAAGGAGTCGCAGAAACATGGTCAATCAACTCAAAATGGCAGACACACAGGCGATTTTAGCGTTACACGCCAAGGGCTGGTCGGCCCGGCGGATCGCGCGTGAACTGAAGGTGGATCGTGAGACGGTGGGCCGCCACATCCGGTTGCAGCATGAGGCGGATTCAAAACCGGCCAATGCGCCCACCGGGGCGGCGGTGTTAGATCAGGCTGCGGACGGTTCAAAACCAGCCATAGCGCCCACCGGCTCCGAGAGTGTTTTGGCCGGCGCGGAATCCTCCCTTCCGGCGGCGGCAACTCCGGCCCCGGCGGGGCCGGTCCAGTGCCCCGGTCCGGGGCGTCCCAGCGCTGCGTTGCCGTGGCGCGCGGTGATCTTGGAAAAGCTCGGGCAGGGGTTGGATGCTCAACGGATTTACCAGGATTTGACGGCTCCGGAATATGGTTACCAAGGCACGTATTACAGTGTGCGGCGTCTGGCGGCCAAGCTCTCGGAGTCTACTGCGCTACCGGTGCGGCGGATGGAATGTGCTCCGGGTGTGGAAGCCCAGGTGGATTTTGGTCGTGGAGCGTGGCTGGTGGATGCTGCGGGGCATCGGCGTGGCAGTTGGGTATTTCGGATTGTCCTGTCGCATAGCCGCAAGGGATACAGCGAGGCGGTATTGCGTCAGACCACCGATGACTTTCTGCGCTGTATAGAAAACGCCTTCTTTGAATTGGGCGGGGTTCCGCAAACCCTGGTCCTTGATAACCTGCGGGCTGCGGTAAGCCGTGCGGACTGGTTTGATCCGGATATATGCCCGAAGGTACAATCCTTTGCGGAACATTACCGCGTGGCGATATTACCCACCAGGCCCTATACGCCGCGCCATAAAGGCAAGATTGAAAACGGCATTAAATACGTCAAGAACAACGCGCTGAAAGCCCGTATATTCGCCACGCTGGCAGAAGAGAATCAACATCTGCGGCAATGGGAACAGACGGTAGCCGATACCCGCATTCACGGCACGATATGTCAGCAGGTGCTGGGCGTATTTACCACGGTGGAGAAGCCCGCCTTACAGCCCTTGCCGCGGGATCGTTTTGATCTCTTTCAGGAAGCGTTGCGGAGCGTTCATCGCGACGGGCATGTACAGGTGAAGGGGGCTTATTATTCCGTGAGGCCGGAATAGATGGGCCAGAGCGTCTGGGCGCGTTGGGATGGTCGAATGGTGCGTATCTTCGATCAGCGGATGAATCCCATTGCCGCGCATGCCCAATTACCTCCGGGACAATTTTCCACCCACCACGCCCATATAGCCCCCGAAAAGATCAGCCGTATTGAACATGGTGCGCATTGGCTTTTAGGGCAGGTCGAGGTGTTGGGGCCGGAGGCCAAGCGCTGGGCCGAAAAGATGCTGCAAGCCCGTGGCATCCAAGGCGTGCGGGTTCTGATGGGACTGCTGAGCCTGAAGCATCACTTTACCCTCGGTGCCATTAGCGAGGCCTGCCGGACGGCGTTGGAACATGGGGAATATCATCTGCGCAGCCTGCGGCGTATGGCGGCCCAGCGTCAGGCCGGAGGTAAACTTCCGCACCAGGGACACCTGGACTTCATTGAGGATCATGAGATTATCCGTCCCGTGGCGGAGTATCAGCGATTTGTGCACGAGGCCCTGACCGGTCAGGCCTCGGCTATGGAAATCCCTTACAAGGAGAATGTATGATTCGATCTTCGTTAACCCACAGCATAAGAGCGTTACATTTATCGGGACTGCTATCGAGTCTGGAGGTGCGTCTGGCCGAGGCGGCGGGCAACCGTCTGGACCATGCGGAATTCCTCGAACTGGTGTTACGCGATGAGATCGCCGTGCGCACGAGTCGGCAGGTGCAGCGCCGAACCCGCGCCGCGTTATTCCGGGAATGCAAGAGTCTGGATGAATTCGACTTCGCCTTCAACCCCACCATTCCCCGACGGCAGATTTATGATCTGGCCACCGGCCAGTTCATTCGCCAAAAAGCCGATGTTCTGTTCCTCGGCCCGCCGGGGGTGGGTAAAAGCTTCCTGGCCCAGGCGATCGGCCAACAGGCCATCAAAAGCGGCTTTAGGGTGCTGTACCGTTCGATATTCGACTTGGCCAGAGACTTTTTAGAAGAACAGCCCACGGCCCAGCAGGATAAGACATTGGGCCGGTATCTCAAGCCTGATCTGCTGATTATCGATGATATGGGCATGAAGCAACTGCCCCGCAGAAGCGGAGAATATCTACTGGAAATCATTCTGCGCCGGCATGAGAACCGCTCGACCATGATGACCAGCAACCGTCCGCTGGAAGACTGGGGCAAACTCATTGGCGATGCCCCCGCCGCCACGGCCATTCTGGATCGCTTCCTGCAACATGCCCAGATCATCAGCATCACGGGGCGAAGCTATCGCCTGCAAAGGGTTGCTGTATCACCGCCGCCATCCGTCCCCGGCTCCTACACGTCGGGGCACAAGAATGAGGATTCATCACCGCTGGAAACGGGCCATCCGCTCTCTCCACGGGAAGCCAAGATGGAACCGGGTCAGATGCCGGAGAAGCAGGAAATGAAAAAAACAATCCCAGCAAACAAGGTATCGGAGGTCGTACCATGACGGCAAGGTATTGTAAAATAAGGAAAGAACAAAAGTGGCGCGCCTTGATCGCCGGCGGGGCGACTTGCAACTCTCTTCCCTCATGGGAAGGCGACCGTCCGGCCGATGACAATCCAGGCGTGGCAACGACGGTACCGCAGCGCCAGAGGGTGGCGAACCCCGGAGGAACGACGAGCCGTACCAAACATAAGGCGAATATGTGCCCAAAACGGACCTTGACAAGAAAGGTTATTGGACGTTATAAGATGGAAAACCAGTGGCTGGTTTTGAACCCATGAATTGCGCCCTTTGGTGGCTGGTTATGAAGCGCCCGGTGACATTTCTCCACCAGCCATCACCGCTCTGGAATTTTGCGAAGCCGAAGCCATGAGTGACAGGGATCTTTCCTGACGGCGGCGTTTGTAGCGGGAGCACCGTAGACTTATAATATTAAAAAAATATTCGGAGGATGATTCTATGCCAATCACATCTACAGAAGTCTGCGAAAATTGTGGCCACATTATCGGCAGGTTGGAGAATGCCATGGTGTGGAACGAAAAGGTTGTCTGCGCAAATTGCTATATCCGACTAAAACACGAGGCTCGTTCACAAACTCGGAAAAACTGGTGGCTAATATCCGCCACGGCTGCTTGCAGCTTTCTGGCCGGGGTGGCTATTGGCGTATTGGCCTTACGCCATCTACCTGTAGTTGGGCCATCCACAGGTGGAGCCAGTTCGTTAACAGCTCCACGGAATATTACGATACATGCTCCCCCGGTTGCCTCCGCAAGGGTGTTGGGCGTTGTGCGGGCGGTAGGGGTTGGAACAAAGGAACCGCCAGCGATAAAACCGACCGTCAAATTTTCCGGGCACGCGGCGCAAGCCCACGCGACGGCCAGCGCGAAGCCGCCGACATCACCCACCGTACCTGGTAACAGCAGGCCAACAGTGAACAATACCGTTGCC
>JBMFGW010000208.1:0-3813 GCA_049977145.1 Phycisphaerae bacterium | reverse complement strand
TGAAACGTAGCAAGCCTATTGCGTCTGGACAATTGCCCGGCAAGTTCTCCGCGGCCCCAAGCCGCGGAGCGGATTGAAACATGCGATGGTCTACGACGATGCACGGGTCAGCGGCGTTCTCCGCGGCCCCAAGCCGCGGAGCGGATTGAAACCGGGGGACACGCGAGGGTTAGAGATCAGTGCCGGGTTCTCCGCGGCCCCAAGCCGCGGAGCGGATTGAAACCAAAAACCCTTGATTTTCGATGGTTTTTGGCAGGTTCTCCGCGGCCCCAAGCCGCGGAGCGGATTGAAACGTAGTTGAATGGGATGTCCATTGCTACCGGTCCGGGTTCTCCGCGGCCCCAAGCCGCGGAGCGGATTGAAACATTCTACAATGTGCTCCAAGCCGTTGCGTACCAGGTTCTCCGCGGCCCCAAGCCGCGGAGCGGATTGAAACCAATTGCTGGCCGCGCTGGTTCTGGACGCACCAACGTTCTCCGCGGCCCCAAGCCGCGGAGCGGATTGAAACATGTCCAGCTTGTACTGGACACGCCGGAGCGATGTTCTCCGCGGCCCCAAGCCGCGGAGCGGATTGAAACTTGCGCGTGCAAGGGAGGGTTGGCGTTGCCAGGGTTCTCCGCGGCCCCAAGCCGCGGAGCGGATTGAAACTGGCAGCGGGATCGGTGGGATCCAGAGGAAGTTCTGGTTCTCCGCGGCCCCAAGCCGCGGAGCGGATTGAAACCCGAAGTCCCTTTGCCATTCCGTTGAAACAAGACGGTTCTCCGCGGCCCCAAGCCGCGGAGCGGATTGAAACGGATGCTCACCTAGTTATCGGAGTAGACAATAACGTTCTCCGCGGCCCCAAGCCGCGGAGCGGATTGAAACGGTCGTGGGAATTGACGGATGGGTGGCCATTGTGTTCTCCGCGGCCCCAAGCCGCGGAGCGGATTGAAACTTTCGATAACCGACAAAGGGGTCACTTACAACGAGTTCTCCGCGGCCCCAAGCCGCGGAGCGGATTGAAACCGGCGGTTTCCGGGAAGAATTTGAGGTGTAAAATGGTTCTCCGCGGCCCCAAGCCGCGGAGCGGATTGAAACCTTGCCGGATGTACGTCAAGGGACGCGATCATCCCGTTCTCCGCGGCCCCAAGCCGCGGAGCGGATTGAAACTGTTGCGCCGCCGGAGGTCATTAACGAGGATGATCTACTAGAACTTCCTCTGGATCCCACCGATCCCGCTGCCAGGCCAAAATCTAGGGCCGAGCACCTTAAAGAGCAAATGCGGGCCGCAAGGGACGCCCCGGCTAAGGTCGATGTAGGCACCGGCGAGATCATGGAGCCATCGCCCGAAGAGCAGGCGGAAATACTTGCCGCGGAAAAGGATGGCGATATGTTTGGATCGGCACCTCCGCCCATCCGCCATTGATCTCGCCCACTCGCATGTCCCCCGTGCGGCGAACTGGCCGCGCCGCACGGGGTTTTTACGGGCCGGTGGAGAATAAACCATGAGCGAAGAAACTCAAATCAACCCGTGTAACAAGTGCTGGCGTCAGCCGGGGGTTTCCTTCCGAAATGAATATGCTTGGTACAGGTGTGGATGCTGTGCAGACAGTGCTGAATGGCTTACGTCATTTAATTGGAACTATGCCAATCCGCTGGCCGATTTTTAGGAGTATTGGTATGTCGAAAAAACCAACCATTGATACGGAAACCGGCGAGGTTCTTGTCGAACCTACCGCGTTCTCCCCCGAGGTTCTGGCACAGATTGTGGAATGGAAAGAGCGGTACATGGCGGAGTTCCAAAAAACTCGCCAGTCCGCACGCCTTACCGCAGACCCTGACTTCCAGCGTGTTGTATCCGAGTTTAGGCTTCGCGTGGCTATACGGAGGCGCGATATTACTGAACGACTGCGAATTGCCACAGAAACATCCGAGCAAACCGGCTTGACGGAGACCGACGAAAAGTTCATCAAGGAGATCGCTAAAGATTCGGCTGACTTACGCGCCCGAGAATCGGCGTTCGAGATGGACACCATTTCGCCGGTTCGCCAGCGTGCGTATGCTCCGGCTGAAATGATTCAGGGGTTCAAATCTAAAGCGTTGAGCAAGGATTCTGATTTTCCGCTTGGGCAAACAACAGGCAATCTTTTTGCCAGGGCTTTGGAATTGTCTGCGGAGCGGTGGCCGAAATCATCATGGGACGCAGAAAAGACGCTTATTGTTATTGTTGAGCCGTAGTCTTTCAACGCACGCCCACGCCGCCAGGGCCTTGTTTTGGCGGCAAAATAAACGCGGGGTAGCTCAATGAGAGCAGGCAGCGCGATAAACCAAGGGTGCCAAGATGCGGGTTCAACGCCAGCCCCTGCGATTGTTTTATGAAAGTCAAAAACCATGAGCATTGGACGCGAAAAATTCCCTCTGGCTAAGGCGTGGGAGGCGTATGACGCATTGCTTAATCTGATCGGTAACGCCTGCTTCGCCATAGAGATCGCCGGCTCATGCCGCCGGGGCAAACCGATGGTGAGCGAAGTTGATGTGGTGGCAATAAGCGAGATTGACACCGTTCCGGATGGCCTATTCAAAACCAAGGCCGTCAATCGCATTGAGAGTGTGCTGCCGGCTGATCGCACGGGTGGCCCGAAAGCGTTTAAGTTTTTAATCCACAGTATCCCGTTTGACCTTTATCTTGCCGACAATTACAACTGGGGGGCGATACTGGCCATACGCACTGGCCCGGCGGATTTCAGCAAGGCGTTGGTATGTGGCCTGTTGCGTAAAGGCCTGAAGCAGGAAGGCGGCTACGTCTGGCGGCAAAACACTGGCGAAAAGATTCCAGTGCCGACCGAGCAAGCATATTTCAAGCTGTGTGGTTTTGATTGGATTGACCCGGAGAAACGGCAATGAGTGCCAGGATAACCAGAGCGATGCTCGGCCCCGCGTGCCAGAAGCAATGGGATGCCGCGATGAAAAAGAGCGGCATTAAGAAGCAGCAGAAACCGTGGGAGCGAGTCAAGGATTTTCATCCCCGCGTCCTGTCGTCGGCGTATTCAGCCGCCGGCGATAAGCATAGGTTTTGCGAAGTGGTATACAACAATTGGCGAGCGGAGAGTTTTGCGAATGTCCGGCTGCACTGGGCGCCAAAGAGTGTGCGCGTAGCCGCAGAGCGAATGGAAATCTGCGCCCAATTCAATTTATACCGGCCAATCCAAACACCGTGCCGAATCACGCTTACGCGATACGGACCAAGGGAACTGGACGATGATAACCTGCGAAGCTCATTCAAGGCCGTCAGGGATGCCCTGGCGGACTGGCTTGGCGTCAATGACCGGAGCAAGCAACTGCAATGGGATTACCAGCAGGAAAAAACCAAGCTGGGCGAGTATCGGATCAAGATTCTGGTGGAGGCGATATGACCACAACCCGACATTGTGACCGCTGTGGCGGATATAGCGGCCACCTGGTTCATACCGGCAAAGACCTGCTGTGCCCGGTATGCCTCGCAACAACCGTCGAATACAAGTGGGATATGGCACCCAGTGAAGGTTTGTCAGACGTGGAGATTCGCATCATAACCATGTACGCCTTGTCCGCAATTTTCACGGCGTTCTGGCTTGGATTTCTGGTGGCCTGGTTTTTGCATTAAGGATAATTAAAAATGATTGACTTTGATACCCAAAAATGGGCGAAGGAAATTGAACCGTTTCGCATCCGTAGTGGCCCCATGGCTTCCGACAAAAGTTATGGTCGCAACGGAGCGTTTGAGGTATGCCTACCAAGCGGACTATTGGTATACGCCATTGTTTCGGATGGCGAAGAATGGGATCATGTATCTGC
>JBMFGW010000207.1:0-3927 GCA_049977145.1 Phycisphaerae bacterium | reverse complement strand
ATTACCAACATCGGTCTATATTCCGGTGCGGAAGTCGCGCAGTTTTATGTTACCGCGCCCAAGTCGCCGGTGAAGCGCCCCATCAAGGAACTGGTGGGCTTTCAGCGTGTGGAGCTAAAGCCCGGCGAAAGCCGCCGTGTTACTTTTACGTTGCCGTATAACGCACAGGCCTTGTGGTATTGGCATGAAAGCCAAAGGAAGTTCGTGCTGCAACCCGGCAAGCTGAAGCTGATGATCGGCAGTTCGTCGGCGGATATTCATTTGACCGGAGACTTGGACCTCCAGGCCTGTACCGATGATAGGCTCGGCGGACCGGAAACGCTGCGTACCGTGGCGATGCCGGTAGTGGTGTCGTAACACTTAGAGTTGTTTATTCTGCGGATATTTATAGTAAGGGATGGGTATATATGACTTATTTACTTGCGGCAGCCGCCACGTTGCCGGAAAAACCGCTGGTGCTGGTTTCGCCGGTGGATATTGCCATTATCGTTATCTACTTTGTCTTTGTGGTGGGCATCGGGGTTTACCTCAAGAAGTTCACCAAGACCGGGGAAGATTTTTTCATGGCCGGGCGGGAAATGACGGCGTGGATTGCGGGATTAAGTTTCCTTTCGGCTAATTTGGGGGCGCTGGAACTGCTGGGCTGGGCAGGATCGGCTTATGAATACGGGATACTGGCGGTACATTGGTACTGGATCGGTGCCATTCCGGCCATGCTGCTGCTGGGGCTGGTTATGATGCCTTTCTATTACGCCTCGCGCACGCATTCGGTGCCAGGGTATCTGCAACTGCGCTATGGCGGTTCCACGCGGGCACTTTCCGCAATCTGCTTTGCGTTCATGACCATCCTGATGAGCGGCGTGAACATTTTCGCCATGGCCGCAGTCATGCAGGTGGTGCTGGGATGGAATATGAATCTAAGCATTTGGGTATCCTCCGTGACCATGGGAGCGTATGTGGTACTGGCGGGCTTGCTGTCGGCCATTTTCAATGAAGTGCTGCAATTCATGCTGATCTGGCTGGGAGCACTGCTGATTCCCATTCTGGGGCTGGTGCAGGCGGGGGGCTGGGGCGGCTTGAAGTATCGTATTATCCACAACCTAACAAAATTTGGGATTCATAATCCTTCCAGCTATTTGCACGCTTGGAGCACGTTGGGGCATTTCCGGGATAATCCGATGGGCATTAACTGGATCGGCATAGTCTTTGGGTTGGGTGCGGTGATTTCCACGGGGTATTGGACGACGGACTTCCTGGTGGTGCAGCGAGTGATGGCCGCCAAAGACTTGCGTTCAGCCAAAATGGCCCCGATCATCGGAGCAGCGTTCAAAATGTTTGTGCCCATTATTGTTATTCTGCCCGGGTTGTTGGGTTTGGGGTTGCTGAAAATGCAGCTGTTTCCGCAGCCGGTGGTGGATGCCGCCGCCGCGCACGGTAAAATCCTGTATAGCTATAATGATGTGTTACCGCTGATGCTGGCCAAATATTGTGGACCGGGACTCTTGGGACTTGGAATTACCGCCCTGATTGCGGGCTTTATGTCCGGTATGGCGGGAAACGTCACCGCGTTTGCCACCGTCTGGACGCACGACATTTATAAGCCGATGATGAATTCCAAGGCCTCGGATTCCCATTATCTGGCCATGGGCCGGTGGAGTACGGCCCTTGGCGTGCTGGTAAGCATTGGCACGGCATACTTTGTGATGCACTCGGCGGGGATTATGGACTATGTGCAGGAGTTGTTCAGCTTCTTCATCGCCCCGCTATTTGGCACGGTCATACTGGGCATGTTATGGAAGCGCACCACCAGCTCCGGTGGCTTCTGGGGGCTGCTGGCCGGTACGATAGCTTCCATCGGCATGTGGGCCTGGGTGGAACGCGTTCCCAGCGCGTTGAAGTATATTGCCATGTCCTCGTCGGCCCAACCCATGGCGGCGGATATGTTCCGGGCGCTGTGGAGTTTTATCATTGTTATTATTGTCACGGTGGTGGTCAGTCTGGCCACCAAGCCACGGCCAGAGGCGGAACTCAAGGGCTTGGTGATGGGTTGCACGGAAATACCGCCAGAGGGCAATTATCCGCTGCTGCACCGCCCCATTTTCTGGGCCGGTGTGATCACTGTGGTGTTAATCGCCTTGAACATCTACTTCTGGTAAAGAAAGCAGGTTTTATTATGCCAAAACACTCGCATTCGAACGCACTGTGGTTTCTCATCGGCGCACAGTTGCTGATTTATGGGGTTATTATTGAGGCCACCGGGCTGTGGGAAATAGCGCATCCGCCGACACAGAAGCTGGCGTTGGCGTATACGCACCCGGCGATCTGGTGGGGTGCGTTGTTGCTGGCAATGGGTTTATTTTACGTCATTCGATTCAACCCGCGCCGAAGCGCGGATGAAGATTTGGATGTCGCCAGTAAGCAACCGGGGCAGTAACGATGTTGGCCGGCAAGTTACCCCCCTACTGCCGTGATCGCTGATGGATAACAAACTTATCTATTAGCCAAGGTTTAGGATGACCGCTGCGTAATTTGTGGAATGCTTTGACTACTGTGAGTTTTATGGAGACTTATCCCGTGACTACACTTGGCGTAATTGTTGGAAACCGTGGTTTTTTTCCCGCTCATTTATGCGTAACGGGCCGGCAGGAAGTGCTGGATGTGTTGGCCAAACATCATATCCAAACCATCATTCTGCCTGCGGATCAAACCAACGGCGGCGCGGTGGAATCTTTGGCGGATGCCAGACGATATGCCGAGCTGTTTCAAAAACATCGCCATGAAATTGATGGCGTGCTGGTAACACTGCCCAACTTTGGTGATGAACGGGCCATCGCCAATACGCTGCGCTGGGCCGGTTTGAATGTGCCGGTATTGGTTCATGCGTTTAATGATCGCACCCAAACCATGACTATTAAAGACCGACGTGACAGTTTCTGCGGCAAAATGTCGGCTTGTAACAATCTGCGGCAATATGGTATTACCTATTCGCTTACGACTTTGCATACCGAAGAACCCGGCGGTAAGGAATTCGCAGCCGATATTGAACGTTTTGCCGCCACCTGCCGCGTGGTGCGGGCCTTAAAAGGGGCCAGAATTGGTGCCATCGGTGCGCGGCCCGGTGCATTTAATACTGTACGCTATAGTGAAAAACTTCTGGAAACAGCGGGCATCAGTATCGAAACGCTGGATCTTTCGGAAGTGCTGGGCGTGGCGACGCAATTAACCGATACCGATGCGGCGGTTAAGGAAAAACTTGCCGCTATTCAAGGCTATACCGCCACGGGCGGCATTCCCCAGTTAAGCGTTATCAAAATGGCCAAGCTGGGCGCGGCGATTGAAAAATTCATTAAAGAACGTGAACTCGTCGCCACCGCCATCCAATGCTGGACCGCACTGGAAGAGTTCTATGGCGTGGTGCCCTGCACGCTTATGAGCATGATGTCCAACGGATTGCTGCCCAGTGCCTGCGAAACAGACATCACCGGCGTGGTGGGCATGTACCTTTTGCAGGCGGCCTCCGGTAAACCTGCCGCCCTGTTGGATTGGAATAACAATTACGGAACCGATCCGGATAAAGGCGTGGTGTTCCATTGCTCCAACTTGCCCAAGGATTTCTTTGAAAGTCAGAAAATGGATTATCAGGAAATTATTGCCGGCACAGTAGGCCGGGAAAACACCTACGGGACAATTGTCGGCAAAATTGCCGCCGGGCCATTTACCTATTGCCGCGTTTCCACCGATGACAACAACGGCCTGATTCGGGCGTATGTGGGGGAAGGTGAATTCACCGGGGAAAAACTTGATACGTTCGGTGGTTATGGCGTATTTAAGATACGCAATCTCCAAAAATTGCTGCAATTTATCTGCCGCGAGGGTTATGAGCACCATGTTGCGGCCACCAAAGCGGTCGTGGCGGCGGGCATTGAA
>JBMFGW010000206.1:0-3951 GCA_049977145.1 Phycisphaerae bacterium | reverse complement strand
GTAAATCCGCGGAATTACTGGGAATACTACACCCGCGCCTATCGTACCTGCGTTCTGGATGCGGATGTGTTTACCTTTATGAGTGCCTACAGCGCCATTAACGGCATTCCGTGCACCGCTGACCGGTTTTTACTCACGAGTCTGCTGCGGGACCGCTGGGGCTTCCGCGGGTATGTCACTTCCGATTGTGATTCCGTCGCCGTCATTTTTAACTCGCACCATTATGTCCCCACGCTGCACCAGGCGGCGGCGCTGGCCATGCAGGCAGGCTGCGATCTTAACTGCCAAGATACCATGCCCACATATCTGGGCAAGGCGGTAGGGGATGAACTGGTCAGTGAAGCGGACATCAGCCGGGCGATAACACGATTATTGACCGTCCGCGTGCTGTTCGGCGAATTTGATTCGCCGGAAAGTGTTCCGTATAACACCATCAGCTTTGATGTCGTGGATTCGCCGGCACATAGAGAATTGGCATTAGATGCCGCGCGGCAGTCGATTGTACTGCTGAAAAATGACAATAATTTTCTGCCTTTGCAAAAATCGGCGTTGAAAACCGTTGCGGTCATCGGCCCCACGGCGGGGCAGTGCCATCTCGGTGGCTACAGCGGCTCACCCTTTCTCCATATATCCCCTTATGCCGGAATTGCCGAGGCATTGGGGGCGAAGATTTATAAAACCCGTGAACATGTTTGGCCAGACCAGCTCGCGGGAATGAGTTCCGGCGTAGGAACGCAATCTTCCAGCGAAGGCGGCATGAATATCGACTGGATCGGCGACGGTGCTTGGGTGGAATACAAACCACAGGATTTTACCTCCAAAACCCATATTGCCGTCCGCGTGGCCAGCCCCGTGTCCGGGACTGTCATTGCTGTGCACATTGACACTCTGAATGGACCGCAAATCGCAACAATTAACGTGCCGAATTCGGGTGGTTTTCAGAACTGGACAACCGTTTCTGCACCGATTCGCCCGACCATTGGGCCGCATAAAGTGTTTTTCAAATTCAGTGGAAACAGTGGGACAATTTGCAATGTGGAATGGTTCCAGCTTCAGCCCATGGTTGCGGCACGCAAACCGCAACCCAAGCCGGGCCAGCCGGTGGTGGTCTTTAAGCCGGGATGCAGTGTGCAAGGCCCCAAAGATGAAAAAATGTTTGCCGAAGCGGTAGAGGCCGCCAAAAATGCGGATGTGGTCATCATGGTCTGTGGCGTGGATCAGAGCGTGGATGCCGAAGCGCACGATCGCAAAGATATCACGCTTACCGGCGTGCAGCATGAATTAATTCAAGCCTGCTATAAAGCCAATGCAAAAACCATGCTGGTGATTTCCAGCAACAATACGGTGGCGGTAAATTGGGAGCAGGAACATCTGCCGGCGATTGTATCCGCTATTTTCGCCGGGCAGGCCCAGGGCACCGCCATTGCCGATGTATTATTCGGCAACTATAACCCCGGCGGCAAAACCTGCTGCACCTGGTATAAGTCCGTGGATCAATTACCGCCCTTTCATAACTATGACATCATGAAGGGGCGGACATACATGTATTTTGAGGGCGAACCGCTGTATCCCTTTGGCTATGGTTTGAGTTATACTACTTTCAAGTTCAGCGGATTTAAGATCAGTTCCGATTCGCTGGCGGCTGGTGGGGAAATCAAGATTTCCGCGGTGATCACCAATACCGGCAAACGCTCCGGCACCGAGGTGGCCCAGTTTTATATCACGGCCCCCAAGTCGCCGGTGAAGCGGCCAATTAAGCAATTGGTAGGTTTCCAGAGGGTGGAACTAAAGCCCGGCGAGAGCAGGCGGGTGACCTTCACACTGCCTTACAACGAACAGGCGCTCTGGTACTGGCATGAAGACCTGCGGAAGTTTGTGCTCCAGCCGGGCACACTGAAACTGATGATCGGCGGTTCTTCGGCGGCTATTCATCTGACCGGGCAGGTAAACATTCAGGCCTGCACCGACGGAACGATCGGCGGGCCGGAAACGCTCAATACCGTCGCGGCGAAATCGGTGGCGTCGAGGTGACGATTAGCCGGGATTTGGTCGTTGAAATATGGAGTCGGCATTGTGAAGTACGATAAAGATCTGACGGTATTTTCTCCGGAAGGGTTCTGCCGGTGGCCGGTTTGGCAGACCATTGTACTGCCCGCGCTGCTGGTGATAAGTTCGAGCACGATGGCTGCGGGGGCTGAAGGCTGCTTCTCCGCAACGAATAAGACGGCGGTTGCATCAGCAATTCGCTAAAGTTAAAACCCCACCTAGCTCATTGGCCGATTGTTAAAAGGAAAATTCTAATGAAAAATCGACTTGGTCTTCCGCATGTTCGGGGCGTTCTAATCGGTATTTGGATTTCAGTGATGGCATCACCCTGTGTACACGCATCCGTGTCACATTCCGCATCTCAGAATATTACCGACCAGATTCCCAAAGTGGATCAAATTCGACCGGTGATAACCAATCGCTTTGCACACTCGTCAGCGGACGCTCCGTTCAGGCTGCGCTGCGACTGGTTACGCAATCCGTTGGGTATTCAGCAACGGCATCCACGTTTGACGTGGATGCCGCCGCAACGAGATACATTACGGAACGAGGCGGCCTATCAGATTCAGGTGGCCAAATCGCAAAGTGATCTTGGGAGTGGGCATCATCTGACCTGGGATTCCGGCAAGGTTGGGGGGAATCCGGATTTTCTCCCGCAATATAACGGCCCGGAGTTCCAGCCGTACACTCATTATTACTGGCGGGTGCGGGTTTGGGGCAACGGCGGATGGAAATCACAATGGAGCCGGTCTGCAAGCTGGATGACCGGGCCGCTGAAGGCCGGCGATTGGCGCGGAAGTTGGATCAGTTATCAGCACAAGATCAGCAATTCGTTTTACGACGCACCGCATAACGCCTATTACGGCTTGCCGCTGCCGAGGAAGATTTCCCATAAAAGTTGGATTCAAAAAGAGCCGTGTCCGATTTTTCGCAAAGTGTTTCGCGTGCCGGCAAACCTGCGGCACGGTTATATGTATATTGCCGGATTAGGATACTGGAAGGTGTTGGTCAATGGTCATAAGGTCGGTCCGGGCGTCCTGTATTCCACGCTGTATGACTACTCCAAGACGGTGCCGTATCAGAGCTTTGATATAACCTCACTACTGCGGAAAGGCCGGCGCAACGTCGTATCCATTGAATTGGGCAACGGCTGGTATAACGTGATGGAGCACGATGTGTGGGGTTGGCAGAACGCCTCTTGGCGGGCTTGGCCAAGGGTGCGTATGAATCTACTGATGCGAACGGTGGGCGGTAAATCAACTTGGCTGGCCACCAACCCCACTTGGCAAGCCTCCGCCGGCCCACGACTGGCGGATGGGGTTTACAACGGCGAGGTGTATGACGCCGCATTGAAAATTCATGGTTGGAATAATCCGGATCGGGCAATGCCAAATCTCGCCCATGCCAAAATCGTGACCGCTCCGACCGGCCGGCTTACCTCGCAACTCATGCCGCCCTGTGAAGTGATGGAACACCTCGCCCCGGCGTCCGTCACCGAACCGGAACCGCATGTGTTTGTGGTTAAATTTCCACAAAATATGTCCGGGTGGGCGACGCTTACGGCCAAGGGGCAGCCCGGTGTGCCGGTGGTGCTGCGCTACGGCGAACGGCTGTTCGCCAATGGCACGGTAAACCGCAAGCCTATTTCCATGTTTGCCTACACCGGTCCGTTCCAGACGGATACCGTGATTCCCGCCAATAATAAACCCTTCACGTATCATCCCAATTTTGCGTACAACGGTTTTCAATACGTGCAGATCAACGGTCTGAAATCAAAAAAGGACATCATCCGGATTCAGGCTGAATTTATTCATACGGCTTTCCACCGATCCGGCGTGTTCTGGTGCGCCAATCCACTCTTGAACGCCATCGCCGACTGCACCAACCGCAGCTACTGTTCCAACT
>JBMFGW010000205.1:0-3955 GCA_049977145.1 Phycisphaerae bacterium | reverse complement strand
ATATCGCCGGCTATTTCTGGCTGGGTACTTGGCGGAACGGTTATGAGGTGCTGAATCCCAAGAGCGACCAATTTTATGAAAGTGAGAACGACCCAACGCTCAAAGCGGCCGACGGGTATATTAGTGCACTCTGCCCGGTTATGGTTGCGGGAGGGGCAACTGCGGCTGGGGACAGCCGCGCTGTCGGGCATGCGGGAAAAGTCCGCCAGATCATGCTCATTGGCCGGTACGGCTTTGGTGTATCCACGTTCCGTACACTTATTAGGCCACACCATGCCAAATACCCGGGAATTCTCCGACATCAAACCTCCTCGCCAGTAATACCGATTGGAGTTGTGTACCGGGCTGCCCTGCCGATGTCGGCGCAAAGCCCACCGGTGCGCTTGATTCAGAAGAAGTTGCGAACACTCGCCCATTCGCGACGGAGCCCACAACGCATTATTTACGCTGGTGCGGATTGGGGCACACAGGGCGATTGGCTAGGACGTTACGGGCGACAGGATGCCATTCTCTGTGCTGCAGGCGGTTTAGGAGATGATATTGCCTCGTGGGGCCAATCATTCAAAGTTGTGCCGCTGCTGGGCCCACACGCACGAAAGGGAGACGGCGTGCGCCGGTGGATTCAGTGGCTCAAGACCAGCGATCCGCGATCTCTTTACGATCCATGGACAGGCGCGAGAATAGAGGCTGAATGGGATGACCATGGAGAAACTTACAAATCTATGTGGAGTGGGCTTGGAATACGGATTGCGGTAAAACTACCGCCGGAAAAGGCCGTCTATCGCGTGTCAATCTATTTTTTCAACAAGGATGGACATCGTAGTAGCAACCGGAATCGGGATTACCTCATTCAAGCGGGGGTTTTTCCCACGGGGCCGAGTCCAGTTGTTCGCTCTCATCCCTTAGCGGTGGCGCGCGTTGTGAATTTTTGGGGCGGCGTTTACCAACGTTTTATCGTGCGTGGCCCGGGCTGTTATCTGTTTTATGTCCACCGGAACTTCATTCTCAACACCTGTGTCCCCGGCTTTTTCATTGATCGGCTCAAAGGAAAAGATCTCGGTGCAAACGATCAACCACCGCCCGGCATGGGGGATGTGGGATATAAATCGCCGGGGGCGTACGTTCCGCCGTCCGCCAATACGAATTTGCAGCTTGCGGGAGATCTTTGGGAAACCGCGCGGGCGCTATTGTTTTATCCCCGGGCGGCGCGGGTCTCCGAATTGATAGCCTTCCGCGCTGCCGCGCTCGCTGGGGCATCGCTGCGGCTCTTACAGCGGTGGCGCTGGAAACTGGACATCTGGACGTCCGCTGACCGGAGGCGCTTTGATCAGGCCACGCAGGAAGGCTTTGCAAGTTACCAACGCCGGCAAGCACGCAGCGCCGCCGCCGCAGCGGCACAAGCCGCGGCCGCCAAGAAGGGCCTCAAAACATATGTCTATCGTGGACGATGGGCTAATCCCGTAAAGTAAAAAAGGAGAAGTATATGGAATCCCGGAAGTTCATCTGCCAGCTCATCACCCCATTGGCGCTCGTGATGGGCTTGTTTCTGGGGGCGGTGTCAGCCTCCGGCGCGGCACTGCAAGCCACCGCGGATCCGGCGGACCCGGCGTTCATTAACGCCGGGGGTTCGGACACGGTACAATTGCATTCCAAGCTTGTTGCGACGCAAAATGACGAGGAGAATCTGGCGGCGACAAATCAGTGGTGGGACATCACAAGCGTCAGTGTCAGCTCGGACGACGTAAATTGGACCGTCGTTTGGACCGGTGATGCCACGGCGGCGAACGGCACGGGGTTCAGCACTGCTCTCATTGTGTCGTCGGGATCGTCCGCCACGTTGCAAAGCACGTTTGCGCTGGATTCTTTCTGGCAGATCGATGTCGTGACCACGGCGGATTACACCGTTACCATCAACGGCCAGCAACAGAACGAGGGGCCCATCTCCAGTAACGCAGTGGTGACAAACCATACCGTGGCGGATGTAACGGCAGTCTCTGTGGCCACCGCCAACGGTGCAACGCAGACGAATATGGTGCAAAACTATCCGAACCAGGGCGATCAGAACTGGGGCATCGTCAAATCCGCCAACACATCGGTTATAATGCAGGTCACGACCGTGCCCGGCACGGATCCGGTCTGGAAGCAGGTTGCTTGGCATGGAGGATCAACGATAGCCAGCCACGATGACGAGCGGTCCTATTCCGCAGCAACATCGCAGGAGTATAAAGTGAAACCGACAATCAACGGAAAAGGCCTCGAGCATACACTGAACCTCTGGGTGATCTGGGCGACGGTGACGATCGATAGTGCGGGTACAGACCCCGCAAACGCGCCCGCATTTCCGGCAGGAACAGACGGCGGCCAATCACTGGGAATCCAGTACGATGCGGCCAAGGACAATGTCTCTTTCAACAACTGCCAAGTGGCGCTGATGACGCCCAGTGGCGTCCGTAATGTGGTTAACGGTGGATGCGTGATGAAGCAAGAGCGAGAAATTCACGATTTCGCCAATATCACTCAACATGGCCAATTTTGGGACACAGGTTGGGTGTCCGACGGCCCCGGATCGGCGTTCTACACGACAAAGCCTGATTCTGCGGACAAGGTCTACGCAATCGACGCCCCGGACCAGTACCTCCAAGCCGGGGAAACGCAGGACGACGAGTACGGCGATTTCCGCGACTGGCTGGAATGGAACGGTCGAAATGTGCGGATTATGGCCTCTGGTACTTTGAAGCTGGTGCGAAATCAACGGCAACACCCGTGATTTATTTCGCCGGGGGCGGAACCGGACAGATAACGATTCCTAACGCTGATCCGCAAGCGGCGGAAAATCCGGGTTGACGTTTAACGGGCAAAGACAAGGAGAAACAGATTATGCGCGTGCCCTGGTTAATAATCGCTATATCTACCGCAATAGCCGTGGGAAATCCGGGGGTGGTGCCCTGTGCGGATAGCTCGCCCGCCTACCAAGCCTCCACCCTCCTAGTCAAGAAACTCGCAGGACAAGGTGTGGAAGCAGGCCAGAAATCTCTCGGGAGATTGCTGCGCCGGCGACGACTCTTCGCCGGGATATTGGTTTCAGGTGTGAAATCACCCGGTGCCACGGGCTGTGCGGCGGCGATGTACCTTTTGGGCGTGTATCGAGTGGCAGAGGGCGTGCCGATTCTCCTGGCGAATATCAATTTCCGGTATTTGCCGCCCAAATCGAGCCGCATTGTAATAGGACCGCCGGGACCCCATCCCGCAGTATGGGCGTTGGACCAGATCGGGATGCCCAGCGTACGGGCGATCTTAAAAACGCTGCCACGCGAGGCCATCGCGCAGAAGCGCCAGTTGATGATCCGGGTAATGGTGGGCGTGGAGGGCAGTGCTGTCGCGAGCTTCCGCGTACGACGATTGCTCGCGGCCGCTAAGACAGGCAAGCAGAAGGCCAACCTGGCCGCTGCGCTGGCCGATATTCCCGCCGCGACACATTGACCAAGGACGCCTTCTGAGGAAGCGCCTCGCATTGGAAAATTGCGGACACCGCGTACCAAGTGTGCGCTGTGCAATTTCGAATGGCGCGGGGCCGCGTGCACGGCCCGCATTCCGCAGAAGTCTTTTACCGCATGGTTGATGCGCTGGGCGTAGCTTACGGCACCCGCAACAACGCCGCAACGGAAATCCGAAGTGCCGCTGGCCGGCGGCTGGCTGAACACCTGGCACCAGAAATTCCAGTCAATCCCCGGCCCATGGCAAAATTCCATCCGTGCCGCATGGGCCAAATGGCAGTCAGTAGAAGCCGCCGCCGCAAGGCGTTAAACGCCAGGCCCCGACCGCGGATTGGCGATCAGCACCGACGGTGGCCAATCATTCCGCTACGAGCGCGGCATGCTGGGACGATCATGGCGAAACCTATCCCACTACTTTTCAAGGCCCGGATTTGTGGATTCGCGTGCACCTCAAAAATCCC
>JBMFGW010000204.1:0-3974 GCA_049977145.1 Phycisphaerae bacterium | reverse complement strand
CAAAATGCGTGCCCCACCAGCCCATAAGGATACCCGGCTTATATTTTTTGTTCAGCGCCTGATGTGCCCAATCGTGCAGATAGCACCGATTCACGCCGCTTAGGAAGCCGCCATCTAACGCGGGCTTTAAAATTGCGGGTGTTTCAGTCATGCGACTGGAGGTCGGAGAACCTGTAAGTGTTTCCGCCCCAACCAGCGTGCGGCCATCCGCCCGCGCTGCACCGGCCACATTGCTGGCAATACCGTTGCGGCTGGCGTTCCAGAATTCGCCCATTGTCACATCGCACGACGCCGCCGCCGCGATAGTATTAAATGGGCCGGAGTAAGGCTCAAAGCACATTTTCATGTCCGCGGCATCAATGAGTTTGTGGTAGACGTCAAAGTCATTTTTTACGAACAACTGTGAGACCGTTCTGGCCATGTCAAATCTGAAACGCTGTGACAACTGCGGATTTCCGATCATAGTGCCGCTTAACACCGGTAACCACGGCACCGGATCATAATGACGCATCTGTATAAAGTCCCGGCGAAAATGGTTCGTCCAGTTCTGCGGACCGGCCTCATAGCTGTCAAACAGCAGATGATTAAACGTATGCCCCACCGCCGTGCCAAGGTGCTTCTGCAATGCTTGTATGACATGTTCAATATGGAATGTGGCGGCCTTCGCACTGAGCTTGTCGGCCTCCAGGGAATGCACGGTGCCGTGGGGCCCCACAAGGCTATCGGGCACCGGATGGTCGGTCGATGCGGTGGAAGTGTAACCGATGCGGAAGATTCGCCATCGACCCGCGGGGGCACGCCAGACAAGCTGTCCGCCGGATTTCATATCGGTCGAAATATTTTTAATTTCTCCGGGTTGCACCAGCGCCGTATCCGGCAGAGCCAGTACCGTAATGGCGCGGTAAAAGTCCAATCGCGTTGGCGGCTCCTTGAGTTGCACGCGCACCTGCCCCGGACCTTTAACTGTCGTGACGCTCCATACTACCATCTTCATTGAAAGCGCGGGGGTGATCCAAGGGCCGCCGCTGGCGTCCCAACCTGGACAATTTTCCATGCCCAGCTTCAGCCCCAGTCGCTTGGCGGTATGCACCGCGTATTGCACCCGACGCCAGAATCGCGGACTCCAGTATTTCACGGACTTTCGCAAACCGCTGTTGGTGATATCTGCCGCGACACCCGCCTGTGAACCAATTGGGCAAATAGTTGCCCCAGCGACTCCGGCTGCCTTCATTGCGGTAAGATCGCGCTTAATGCCGTACCGGCTGATGGTAAGTCCCATCCAATGCCACCACACGTATAGACGTCGGCGTGCCGGTGGCGACTGGAACTGCCGCGCCAATGTAGCCGCTGCGGCGGAAGCAGAATCCGCACGGGCACCAAGCGGCTGGACCCATGATGTATAGAGCAACCCCGTCACCACTGAACCGATTATAAACACACTTCGGTAAGCTGAACTCATAAACGTCCTCACAAATGCAGTTCTCTGTTTTGTAACCGTTCACGGCCTTCCATGCTCACCACGAGCCTGACCGTAAAAGCGGATTATACCCTCCCATGACAAAATCAAATGTATTTTCATGATAAAGCGTAGCGTAAAATTTAGTGTCCGCGTCATCTGCTATTCGTTTGATTACGCATTCTATTCTTTCATGAGCGTACCACCGCCTATGATAAGCGTCGAAATTAACAGTAAGGCAACGCCGCCGGCAATCATCAGGTGCGTTTTTTTACTGGTTCCCCGCCACTCGTGCCGGACCAGTCCCCACAGTGTCGCAAAAAGTATCACGCTGGCCATGTGCAGCGTCCAGCCGGAAAAAGCCAAAGCCGACGGCATGAATGTTTGTCCTGCGGTATAGAAAAAAAACTGCAGGTACCAGATGCCGCCTGCCAGGGCGGAAAAGATATAATTGTTCAGCAGCGGAACATCGGCCAGTTGCCCCGGATTGCCAATGGCTGGTAAATCGCATCCGCCCGACGCTGGCCGCGGGATCACATCTGCTGTACCGCCTGAAAGCTGCCCCGTGGCGTTCTCCGCGCCCACGTCTGCAGCGACGGCGGGGGTGATGTATTGGCGTCCCGTGTGATTTTTCAGGTGCAGGATCACACAGCCGATAAAATTAGTGGTGAACCCGCCGGCCAGCACGATCATCAATGTGGGCAAACCATCCCATAAGATCCGATTACCATGTTGCATCAGCAGCGTGGCGGTGGCCGTGGTTATGGGATTTTGTCCGTGCGCCGCATTGAACCCGTGGAGGCCGGCATAGCCGAAGTTAATACATGAACTCATGACGCCCGAAAACGCGGCCACCAGAAATCCCTTGCGAAAATCAAACTCCCGCACCACGGCCTTGCGTTTTTCCTCGGAAAGTTCCCGTTCCTTGGCGCGTCCGGCGGCACCGCTTAGGCCAATGCCCGCCAGGCATACAAGCACCCCCAACATCGTCACCCAACCCCACGCGTGCGTGAAGAGTTCCGGTATTTTGCCGTCCAAACAGGGCGGAACCATCGTTCCGAAGGCCGCGGTGTAACTTAGTGCCACGGCCATCCCCAGACCGATCCCCAGGTAGCGCAGCGTCAGCCCGAAGGTCAGTGAACCCAATCCCCAGAGGACCCCGAAAAAGTAGGTCCAGAACAGGGTTTCGCCGCTAACCTCATGGAAAACGCGCATGAAATCCGGCACCAGCAGAAAGGTAAATGTCAGCGGTGCGACGATCCAACTGAAAAATCCACCCACCAGCCAGTATGTTTCCCACGACCATCGGCGCACGCGCGAAAACGGCAGATAGAAACTCGCCGATCCCAACCCGCCGATCCATTGCAACGCGACCGCCAGAAAAACATTGGGCGAGGATGCGACACTCAAAGATAATCTCCGATCCGATGGTGATGATCGTATTTTATTGCGGTGGCACGGCGACAATGGTTTCTGTGTCGCTTCCCGGTGGATGCATTTCAAGTTCACGTTTGCGCCACAGGCCGCTGATGCCGTATTGATCCATCATCTGTTCCGTGGGCAAAAAGGGATCCCCGGTTCGCTGGAGCCATTGACCAAGCGTCGTCCGCAATCGCTCCTGAATCTCCGCATGGCGATCGTCATTGACAAGATTTTGCAATTGGAAGGGATCCGCCTGATTATCAAACAGCAGCCAGGGGCAACGTCCCACCGTTTCGGCGTAAGTGTGGCGGGCAGTGCGTACACCGCGCCATTCAGAAATATGCTGTATAACGGCTTCGTCGTAACAACCGTGGTTGGCAATAAAAACGGATTCGTCATCGCCACCGAGCGTCGTGGTGGAAAAATCGCGGCCCTCCCATTGCGGCGGCACGTTCCAACCCAGCCAGCCGGCCAATGTCGGTGCAATGTCCACCGTCCCCATCGGCATACTGCGGGTTTCACCGCCGGGAATCCGACCGGGAAAGCGGGCGATAAACGGTACGAGAATGGATTCCTCGTAGGGGGTCTGCTTTTTCATCAGGCCATGCGACCAGAGCATGTCGCCATGATCGGAAGTGAAGACAACCAGTGTGTTATCCGCCATCCCCAGATTATCCAACGCCTCCAGCAACCGGCCCAGTTCGTGATCCAGTGCGGTGATGGCGGCATAGTAATCGGCGGTGACACGGCGGCAATCCAGGCCGCGCGCCAACGCATTGGTCGAATCGGGCCGCACATTGGGGCGCAACACAACTTTTCGCGGATCATATTGATTACGATAAGCGGCGGGAACCTGATCGTACGGATCATGCGGCGGCCCCCAGGACAGCGCCAGACAAAACGGCTGCGATGTCCCGGCCTGCTGTCGGAGAAAGTTAATCCGGAGTTTAGGCCAATAAATGTGATTTTCGGAAGAGAAAACCCTTGATAGTATTGCGTTTGATGCGTTTTTTGGATGCTTTTTTATCGGCAAGTTGTACCCATGTAAATAATCATATTATACTTGACAATAGATATTATTAGTTCTATACTGTGT
>JBMFGW010000203.1:0-3994 GCA_049977145.1 Phycisphaerae bacterium | reverse complement strand
CTGATAATAGGTCTGGGCCACCTCCAAGAGTAAATTGGACTGTAAATCCAGCAGTAAAGCCTTGCGCTGATCGGCATACGCACCGGCGGCGGAAATGGCAGTGGCATCTTGCAGTACATTGACATTCAACTGCGTTTGCAGCGGCACGTTGAAATAATGGGTCTGAAAAAACTGCGAGACCCCCGCCGGCATTCCACTGGTATTAAATTCGTGCATTTGAAAATCTTGCGCCCCAACCCCTACCGTGGGCATAAAGGTGGAGAAGGCTTTGTCTTTGGCGATCATGGCCTGAAGATAATTTTCCCCGGCAATGGCTAATTGTTCATTGTTATTATTGGCCAGCCGCAAGGCCGCCGCCAGTGTCAACCGGTGCGGCACGATCAATTGTGCGGCGCTGGTGGCGGGCTGGCGGTGCAGCACCTTCCGATAGTGCATGACTTCTTCTTTTTGATTCACACACCCGGTCAGCGCTGCCGCGACAGTCACGGCCATAAGCAGACGGGCCATGTTAGTTATGTTCATAGCTTGTTTCCTTGTCCTTCCGGCCACAGATTGGCCATCATTCTTTGCGGAACCACCGGCATGAAATTTCTTCGTCGCACGTGGCAAACATGGCCATCGCTGAAATTTTTCGATACTAACAAATCATACCGTATTATATCTCCAGGAGTAACCCGGGTCATGCCGCGCCTCGCTTCCGCGCTGCCGCAGTTGCTCGCACAGCCCTGGAAGTTGCGCTTTTCAGGAAAATAGCGACCGGGATAACGCATAAAAACAGCAAAGCCAATCCACGGAACGCATCAATATATCCCAGCATGTGGGCTTGGGCGTCCACCATGGCATAAATATGAGCCTCGGCGGAACGCAGCGTATAAATCGGACCTGCGGAAGCAACGCCCAAGGCTTTTTGCATGCCATGCAGAGCGGATCGGGCGATGGGACTAAGCGGGGTAACGTGCGCCACGAGAAAATTTTGATGCACTTGGGATTGATTGGTAATGTAGGCGGTGGACAGGGAGATTCCCACACTGCCGCCGATATTTCTGGCCAGATTAATAATTCCCGAAGCATCACTGGTATGCGAACGCTCCACATAGGCGAACGCGGCGGCATTAAAAGGTAGAAAAATCATCGGCAGACCCGCCGCCTGAATAATGCGGTCCCAAACCAACGTATCAAAGTCCGCATGCAGGCTTAACTGTCCCATCATCATCAGGCCAACGACATTAAAGGCGACGCCTGTAAAAATAAGCCAGCGCGTGGAGACCTTGGTGATCAGGCGTCCTATGATCGGCATAAGCACCAACACCACCATTCCCGCCGGTGCGATCAGCCATCCACCCTGTGTGGCGGTATAACCCATCTGGGTTTGGCCCAACAGAGGCAGCAGTACCGTGCTGCCGTAAAAAATCGCGCCGAAAAAAAACATACCTAAAGTGGCCAGGGCCAAATTACGCTCTTTCAACAAATGCAAATCCACGATGGGGTGATCACTGTACCACTCCCAGGCCACCGTGGCGGCAATGCCTAAAACCGCCACAATCGCGCAGGTAACAATAAAACGTGAACCGAACCAGTCCAGGTCTTCTCCGCGATCCACCATAATCTGCAGCGCCGCCAATCCCAACGCCAGTAAGCCCAGCCCGGTATAGTCGATATTACGCTTTTCCGCCTTGGTCAACCGGCGCTGGTGCGCCGGCTCGGACACCAGAATAAAAACCAAAAACATCGCTAGAAGTCCCACCGGGACATTGACTAAGAAACACCAGCGCCAACTATAGTTGTCGGTTAAAAAACCACCCAATAACGGCCCTGCTATCGGGCCAAATACCACCACCATTCCAAACATGGCCTGGGCCAGACCACCTTTTTCACGGGGAAAGGCATCAGTTAGAATCGCTTGCGTGCCAGGCTGCAAACCACCGCCACCCAGGCCTTGAATAATGCGGAATATCAGCAGGGCGGCAAAATTTGGGGCAATACCGCACATGAACGAGCTGAGGGTAAAAATTACCAGGCAACTCATAAAATACCGCTTCCGGCCAAACCAGGCGCTGAGATAACCGTTCAGCGGCAAAACAATGGCGTTGGCTACCAGATATGTGGTCAAAATCCAGGTGGTATCATCCACGCTCTGGGCCAGGCTGCCGGCGATATGCGGCAAGGCTACATTTACAATAGTGGTGTCCAGCACCTCCATGAACGCCGCCAGACTGACCACCGGCGCGATAATCCAAGGGCTGATACGCCGTGGGGCCGCAACGTCGGAGTTTGGAGACATGGCCATGGAACCGGAACTCATCGCACCTTGACCTCCGGTACGGCGGACATGCCCATTGCCAGATAGGGCATGTTTTTGGGTAAATCCTTAAAAACAATCTTCACCGGTATACGCTGTACCACTTTGACGAAATTGCCCGTGGCATTCTCCGGTGGCAATAACGAAAACGCCGCGCCTGAACCGGCCTGAATGCTTTGTACATATCCGTGAAACGTGTACTGCGGATAGGCATCAATTTCAATGGTCGCTGGATCGCCCGGTTTCATATAGGTTAAATCCGTCTCTTTGTAATTCGCCACCACCCACATCCGTGGCCGCACCAGGGCCATGAGCGATTGCCCCACGGCGACAAAATTGCCCGGATCCACGGACTTCTTGGTCACATAGCCGCTCACCGCCGCCCGAATGGTACAGTAAGATAAATTCAACTCCGCCTGCCGCAACTCCGCCCGGACTTCGGCAATGCGTCCGATGCTGCCGCTGACATCACTTTGCGTTTTGCCGACCTGTTGCGGCACCACATTGACCGCGTCCTGTTGCGCCAAAGCCTTGAGTAAATTGGCACGGGCCTGGGTCAGTTGCGCGGCGGCGGCCACCTCATTTTCCCGCGCTGCCTCCACCCCCGCTTTCGCCTCCACGAGTTCCGCGCGACGTGATAAAACAATCTTGCCGCCAGCGGCCAGAATCGCCTTGGCACTTTCGGCGGCCGCCCGATAGGAATCCACCTGTTGCGGCGTCACATCACCCGTCTTTAACAACGCGCTGTACCGCCGATAGTCCGCCGCCGCCTTCACACTCGTAGCCGCATCCGCCACCACATCCGCTTTCGCCCGGGCTATGGCGGCTATGGCGGCGGCCACCTGCGCCTGCGCCTGATCCAACGCGGCAGCCGCTTGCGCCTCGCCAGCCTTGGCCGTGGCGATGGACGCACGGGCAATGGCCACCTGTGCCTTGGCTTCACTTAAGGCGGCAGGAGAGGTCTGTCTGATTAGCGACAGGGAATACCGGCTGCCCTGCCGCGCCGCCAGTGCCTCTTCCAGTAACGCCTTGCACTTGGCCACCGTGGCCTGGTAATCACGCGGGTCCAGTAGCACCAAGAGCGTGCCTTTTTTCACATATTCATTGTCATGCACCAGCACTTCCCGTACTTGCGCCGCCACCCGTGGACTGACATAGGTCACATGGGTTCGCACATACGCATCATCGGTGGACACATACTTCTCATAATGAATGTACCAGGGAATGCCAAAGACAATCGCGATGATCAGAATAATAATCCCACCAATCAGGAATACTTTCTTCCGCTTTTGACTATTCGTGGGTGCGGTACTCGAATTTCCGGCAGACGAACTATCTGCGAATTGCGCCTTACTTTCCGATGGGGCCGCAGATGGGCGACTATAGTTCTCACCGGGCTTACCAGAATTACTCATTATTGAATATCCTTCTCTTCAATCACACGCATAAGGTCTTGGCTATTGCACCTGCATTAGCACAGATCGTAATACCATCATAGTAAACTATATATGCGTTTGTGTATAAAGAGTCAAGCGACCGACAAATCAACCCAGGCGGAGAAAATCCGGTAATGGTATTACTAACGCAATATTATCTTCGCATTTAAGTGGTAATTTAGCCAAAAAACTTGGACCTGCGGAGTTGAAACCCCATAATGGCGCCGTGTTTGCGGATTAGGAAAATGGACCGACTATC
>JBMFGW010000202.1:0-3995 GCA_049977145.1 Phycisphaerae bacterium | reverse complement strand
ACCAGTTTTATGAGCGCTGGTTCGACGGCAGGCTTTTTTTTCCACCCGTGGACGCCCGCCGCCCTCCAGACGCACGCGATCCAATGGCCACCCGGAGAGATCGGATTCCAACTCCCGCCGCCCCTGGCGAATCGTATCCGGGTGTAGGCCCGTGATTTGTTCCAGCAGTTTATCCCCACCATGTCCCACCCGCATGGATTCAAACGCCACGTACCACCGACGCTGCTGCTCATCCATGCGGCTGACCAGCACATTCATACGATGGTGCAATTGCTTATCGGGGTGCGGCTCTGATTCCCGGCAAACCGGACATTGGCAACGGTGAATGAATGCCTCCTGCATCTTATCGTACTCCTCGTCAATCCATTGACGCTCTTAATCATACCCGCCTTTTCATCAAAAAACACGAAGTTGTTTTTGTACAGCTTCTTATCATCGGATTATGTCACCACCACCCTGCAATAAAGCCGTCAAATTTTGGCCGCGGGAGGTATATCACTAAAAAACGCCAACATCATCAAACTCAGTTTTAATACATGAGTCACGACACAATGCTGTTGGAACATCCGTTGATACACCCGGCGCTTATGGCTAAAAACCTGCACTACAACCTGGAAATCCATTACAATGATGTGAGCCTTGTCGGTATATATGGATGATGCCGCGGCTGAAAGAATAATCCGTATGGAGCCGCGCAATGCGTACCGGATCAATACGCCTGTTTAAAATCTTGGGTATCACCGTGTACCTGCATATTTCATGGTTTCTCATTTTGCTTTTTGAGATGAGCACAGCAGGCCATTATTACAGCAGCCCGGTTTGGCAATTTTTGGAAATTGTGGCTTTGTTCGGAATTGTGTTGATACATGAATTTGGACATGCTTTAGCCTGCCGATCTGTCGGCGGTCAAGCCGATACCATAATTCTCTGGCCTTTTGGCGGATTTGCCTATGTCTCGCCGCCGTGGCGGCCCGGGGCCATGCTCTGGAGCATCGTGGCCGGGCCGCTGGTGAATGTGATTCTTATACCCATTACCATCGGAATATTTTGGCTGGCGGTCGCTCCGCATGTCCCTCTGACGGCGGGCAACTTTGCGCATCTACTTTTGTATACGCCGGCCAGTGTGGGAAATATGGGAAGATTTCTGTCCCGTGTGGTACTGATCAATATTATTCTACTGATATTCAATATGTTACCGGTATATCCACTGGATGGCGGTAAGATACTTTGGTCACTGCTGTGGTTTGTCACTGGAGAGGGCTTGGCGCTACGTATTGCGTCGGTGGTCGGTCTGGTCGGGTCCGGATTGCTGGCACTGCTGGCTTTTAACAGCGGGCAGATTTATATGATGCTGCTGTCCGCGTTTCTGATTTATGAGGCGGTCTCGGCTTATCGGCAGTCCAGCCGAATTATCGCCCGCAACAAGCTTCCCCGGCATACGCTGGCGCATTGCCCCAATTGCGATGAAAGTCCTCCGGTAGGCACGTTCTGGACCTGCGGCCATTGCGGAACTCATTTTGATATGTTTGCATCTCCTCGTGCCCAATGCCCCCAGTGCGGAGCTTCCTATATCAATACGGAGATTCAATGCCCCGAGTGTCGCTCGGTTTCGCCGGTTTCCGCCTGGTTCGCCGCCGCAACCGTTGATCCCATTGAGCCGCACCACCAATAACAGTCTCTTTGGCCCATTTAATCAATGCTATCTGACTGGCCCACCGAGTTAGCTGTTTGTGAACGGTTACTCTAATTTGTTCCGGCCACTGGATTGCCGGCCGCCAGCAGCTCGCGGCGAACCTTATCCGCCAAAAGTGTTTGCCCCTGGCGCCGCAGCCGATTTTCCAGCAATTTTCCCACTTTATACCAGTTGCTCTCATGCATGAACGGATCGGCCATGCGCGGCGGAGGCTTAATGCGCGACCAGGTAATCTCATAAAGCGTGGTGATTTTGCCGTTGTGTTTCTGCCGCCGGAGAATTTGCGCCGCCTCATGTAGTGCGGTGATAATAAAAGGCCCGGCATTGGCGTAGCGGTTGATCACATCCATAAGGCAAATACCGGCCCGGTTGTAGTGCCCCGCTTTCCGCCACAGTCGGGCCTGCATCATCCGCACCTGCGCCGCGAGATCAAAATGCGTAGCGGCGAACAGAGCATAAGCGCGATTCCAGAATTCATTTTGCTGCTTGGGTTTTTTAACCGACATGATCATCGGTTGTAAAATGGTCATGGCAAAATCCGGATAGCGCAGGCCGCATAGCCGCATCACGGCACCGGCCCACAATTTCTTTTCCGCCAGCGTCAGTTTTCCCTTGGAGGCAAGATATCCTACCAGCATCCAAGAGTCCGCATAGCCATCACACTCATGTACCGCCCACCGCAACAGCGACAACTGTGTGGCCACGCTGTTGGTCAGCGGTTTGGCGGTGCGGCCAAATACCCGCACCGGCGGAGGTGCAGGCAAAAAGGCACCATGCGTGGCGGAAAAAGAAAGCAGCCGCAAGGCCGCATCCGTAAGTGCCACGGCATTCCAGCGCTGGTGTTGTGTGGTACCTATGAACTGGCTGGACAATGACATGAACGAATCCGGTTCCGGACGACGAGTAACGGGATTTTGCACTATTCCCACGACGCCACGATATTCGGAGTAACGTCCGACGCTGAAATTCCACGCAGCCTGGTTGCCCACCTGCTGCAAAAAGCCCACCCACGCGTGCCCCACCACGCCGGACATGCCGGTATCGTATGCCGTAGGCACACCGATGGCCTTGCCCACTTCGGAAGCGAAAAAGGCCTGATCGGCGCAAACGCCGCCGTAGCGCACAATATTTGGTAAATTGTATCCTTTGATATCCACTTCTTTTTTGGCGCCGTGCAGATACGTGCTGTAATCGTACGGCACCCTGAAGAACAATTGCCCCACCATCGCATCGCCATGGTATTTATTCAAGGCCCAGGTCATGCTACGGATGCTGGAACAGGAATCCACAACATAAATCAGCAAACGCGCCGGCACCTTCCGAATGCCAAAATACATGGCCCGCTGATAGCGGACATAATACTTGAATAAGGCCACCGGATTGGGTGAATGGACGGTGTTTTCATTGATGTGCATGAGCAGCGGTTTGTATAGTACCACGCATATTGCGGCGGTGAGATTGGGATACGCAACGACCAGCGGCCCAAGTTCCCTGTGCAGCGCCGCCAAGCGGTGATAGACGAGCCTTGTATTCCGTTGGCCGGGAGTGTTCAGGAACACCATGGTGCCGGCGAGTTCGGGGTTGGCCATGAGAAACTTCAGCATCCGCAGACGTTTTCGCGCATTGGAAATACTGGACAATTGACTGACCAGACGACGTGCAAAATCGGCATGGCGCAACGCCACGAGTCCATTGTGCGGCATATACGCAATGACTTGATCCTCCAACTTCCCCAATTTTGTTTTCATCGTCCCGAATTGTCCATCGGAGGCCAGCTGCGCCAGATCTTTTTTAATCTGTTGATCGGTCCATTGCGTAAGATTGACGCGCCGTACGGGTTGTGGGGATGCAACTTTTATTCTGGTGGGCGAAGGGGTGGCGGCAGCCAGGCTGGAACCGCTTGTTGCCAACAGTATGCCTACGCCCGCCATCCCAAACCGCCAGTATCGCAGATTCAATTTCATCCGAAGTCTCCAAGTCCTGATTTTCGATTATAATCATTTTCCATGGTCGTAATAACCGAAAAACATTTGATCGCCATGGCCCCGCTGCCAATGGGATTGCTAATGCTGCCGCTGGTACGCAGCGCCGGTGATAATCCCGGCCACCTAGCCGGCGCCGTGGCCGGTTGGATGCTGTTACTGCTGATCGTACAAAGTGTTGCGGCAATTATGGCGGGCGTTTTGTGCCGAAGTTTTCGTGCTGGTGTTGCGGTCACAATTCTATCGGGCTTAAGTGCGGCCAGCGCTGCGGCGGTGGGGTGCTCGACAGGACTGATTCCCACCATGGTGGTGTGGCCGGC
>JBMFGW010000201.1:0-4048 GCA_049977145.1 Phycisphaerae bacterium | reverse complement strand
CCTGAACCACTTCCGTATGATCCAGTTGCTTTCAATTCTACACACACTTACCCCTTGGCAGAAACTGTCACAGGCCCTCTGCCAGCCAACTCCCGTGTTGGAGCAGGGTGCGGTCATATTTTCCCCCAATCCACCCCCTCACCCATTTTCATGATGCCGTACTGCAATATGCCATTTTTGCCGCGTGGCCTTGGCCTGCGTGTTGGCGGCGGAGCTGTCGCCCCCTGCCAAACAATATGCCCCCCCTACGATTCCAGTTAGTGGTTGCATTGCAACTATTAACGTGCTATTATAAATAATGCAATGGCGGGTTTCCGGGATTGTGGTCTTGGATGGTTCGTCATTCCGGTACGCCGGAGCAGCGGCTTGGTTTGGCGCTGGTGTAATCTGCCGTGCGGCGGACGCCTGTCAACCTTTCCAAAGCAGCTGAAATTGTAAGAGGTTTTTATGCCTAGCACTTTCCTTAGCGGGGAAGCGGCCACCAGGGCGGCTTCCAAAACCACCAGCAAGTCCAACAAACTTGGGAAGTTGACCGAGGTAGTCGTGCCAACGGCGGCGATCCATGTGGAAAAAACCACGGGAAATGAACTTCCGGTTCTGGGCCAGCCAACCGGCACGACGGATCGGTACATGGGCAAAACCGGGGCACAGATACTTTTACAAATGCTCCTGGAGCACCACGTTACCGATGTTTTCGGCTATCCCGGCGGCGCCATTCTGCCGACGTTTGATCAGCTTTATGATACCAAACTCAACTTTATCCTGGTGCGCCATGAGCAGGGAGCAGGCCACATGGCCGACGGTTACGCCCGCGCCACCGGCAAACCAGGCATTGTGATTGTCACCAGCGGCCCGGGGGCCACCAACACCGTCACCGCCTTGGCCACCGCCTACATGGATTCGATTCCGATGATCGTGTTCTCCGGACAGGTGCGTACGTATTTGATAGGCAATGATGCGTTTCAGGAGGCGGATGTCACAGGTATTACGCGGCCGGTGACCAAACGTAATTATCTGGTCAAGAATATCAAGGATTTACCGCGGATTATCAATGAGGCGTTTATCATCGCCACCACAGGCCGGCCCGGCCCCGTACTGGTGGACTTGCCGGTGGACATCACCACCACGCAAGTGGATTGCACTATTGATGATACGCCTTGGCTGCCGGGGTATAAGACTTATCGCCTTGGCCACAGCCGCATGGTCAAAGCCGCTGCGGAAATGATCAATGCCGCGCAGCGTCCGGTGTTGTATGTCGGCGGCGGAGCGATTATCAGCGGCGCGTGGAAGGAAGTCCGCGAACTGTCTGAAAAAGGCAATATTCCCTGCACCACCACCCTGCTGGGCCTCGGAGCGTTTGATGAAAACAGCCCGTTGAGTCTGCACATGCTGGGTATGCACGGCGGCGCTTACGCGAATTACGCCGTGCAGGATGCGGATTGTCTCATAGCCATCGGCGCGCGGTTTGATGATCGTGTGACCGGCAATCTGAAACTTTTTGCGCCCAAGGCCAAAATTGTGCATGTGGATATTGATCCCACCAGCATCAGCAAAAGCGTGAAGGTGGATGTGCCCGTGGTGGGTGACGCCCGTCTTTGCATCAAAGATATGCTGCAATATATTCAACACCGGCCACGCCAGGAATGGCTGGCGCAGATTGCGGTTTGGAAGGAAAAATATCCTTTTGCCTATCGGGATGATTCTCCTTTCGCCAAACCGCAGGCGATTATCGAGGCCATTAACCAGGCCACCGCTGGCAAGGCCATTTTCACCACCGGCGTGGGCCAGCACCAGATGTGGGCGGCACAATTTATCCGCTGGAGCATTCCGCGCAGCATGATCACCAGCGGCGGCTTGGGAACCATGGGCTACGGCCTGCCCGCGGCCATTGGGGCGCAGGTGGCGCGGCCCAAGGAATTGGTTATTGATATTGACGGCGACGGCTCATTTATCATGACTGCCATGGAATTAGCCACGATCCATCAGTATAACCTGCCGGTGAAAGTGGCCATTCTGAACAACCGCTTCCAGGGCATGGTGCGGCAATGGCAGAAAATGTTTTACGGCAGCCGATTCAGCCACACCGAGATGGTGAATCCGGATTTTGCGGCCATGGCGGAAAGTTTCGGCATTCGCGGCATCCGCTGTGAAAAGAAAACGGATGTGCGGAAAGTTGTCGAGGACATGATCCGTCACCCCGGGCCTTGCGTGGTGGATTTCCTGTGCGAAACCGATGAGAATGTGTATCCTATGGTACCCAGCGGAAAAGGCATTCATGAAATGGATCTCGGTGTTGTCGGCTCGGCGCCGCCCAACATGGCACGCGAAATCGGCACACTGGCCTGAACGGTACTGCGGCGCCGTTGCCGATACGGCCTGTGCCCCGCACGGATAAATTAGATCGCCTGGGGCGACAATTTCACAGCGCCCGTGCCGGACATGATTGATTATCAAATTTAGCCTTGGAGTATTATTTATGCGTCATATTCTTACCGCCCTGGTGATGAATGAACCCGGCGTGCTCTCGCACGTCGCCAACATGTTCTCGGCGCGGGGCTTTAATATCGACTCTTTGGTGGTGGGACGAACGGAAGACCCGAATCTGTCGCGCATGACGATTGTGGTCATTGCGGACGAGCGAACTTTGGAACAGGTGCGTAAGCAGCTGGCCAAGATTGTTACTGTGGTAAAGGTGCGTGATTATAAGGATTCGCCTTTCGTTGCGCGTGACCTGATGCTCGTCAAACTTGGGGTTACGCCGCGCACACGCAGCGAAATTATTGAATTGGCCGATTTATTCCGGGGTCGCGTGGTTGATGTGGGACATCAGGCGATCATGGTCGAGCTCTCTGGTGAAGAGGAAAAACTTGATGCGTTTGTGGAACTCGTGCGGCCCTATGGCATCCGGGAACTCGCCCGCACCGGAGTCATCGCCATGGCCCGTGGTGTGGCTGGCGGCAATGAAGAATTGCCGGTGGAAAATGCGACGGAATCCGCGCGCTTGACTAAGCCCGGCGCCGGGAAACGGCAGCCCACGCAAGCGGAACTCGAAGCCACGCCGCCGGGATGAAGCCCATGTGGATCTACGCAACCGGCGCTTAGCAATCTGCATCGCGGGGCTGCTGATGGCGCTGTTGTTCGCGTTAGTCCGCACGGATTTTCATTCCCCGCATGGCGGAATACTTCACCACCACCGCACCGCGCGGCGCAGTGGTAACCAAGTGCCGTTTTCATGGCCGCAGCAAACACCTTAACGGTCACGGCGCGTCGCACGGCGCTGCCTTATCATGCCAGCGCTCCAGAAAGCCCACCGTGGTTACGCCGCCGTACATGCGGCCAACGCACGATCCAAGCTGGTCGCCAAAGCCACATTTCAACCGGTGCAGCCATTTCATCTATTCCTTGCTTTTCCGTGGCAATTGAAGATAATTATTAATTCGTCAATGCGGCTGCTAAGCACATTGACATGCGCTCGTAGCTCAATTGGATAGAGCGTCGGTCTACGGAACCGAAGGTTGCAGGTTCGACTCCCGCCGGGCGCACTTTCATTTTTTCCTTGATTATCGCATGTTTTCAACATGGATACTGGCTTTGTGCATCCAGCGGCAGCTTACGCAGTGCCTTATCCGCCGATGGCTTAACGATTATCCGGTAATCAGCCATGGGCTTTTTCCTTCGCCAACCGCGCTTCAATTTTCTCCAGTGGTATGCCGCCCTTTTCCTTGCGCGTCTTCAGCTCCGGTGTGCAGCGCGGCCGCCATGCAAGGTTACAGCCCACGCTTCGCAGCTCGGCTCGTGCGGCCTGCGCGAGTACCGCGCCCCAGTATGATGCGTCGTCCAGCCCTACGCAGTCGGTGTCTATGTGTCGTGCGGTCACCATGTCGTGTACTCCTATGCTCGTACACTTATGGCCGACCGCGTCAATTCCGTTTCAATAAAAAGTGAAACATCGGCATTTTTGGCGGATCTGATGATGGTCGCGCTGCATCAATACGGCGTCATTATTTTTGCTTAGGCTTGATTCTATGACATTTTATGCCATACGATA
>JBMFGW010000200.1:0-4049 GCA_049977145.1 Phycisphaerae bacterium | reverse complement strand
TGAAATGGGGTAGATGCCGTGGCATTCATTGACGCTACGGGTGGCGAAACCAACGGGGCCACGGTTTCGCGTGGCTGTGGGCAAGATGGGTGTAGGTCTGCCGCCTGCTGCTTTACATTCTGAACCTGTCATGGCAGGCTCCTTATAAATTTAGTCTGTGATTTGTAGTGGCCTGGCCGTGATTGGCAGGGGTGTTGTCGGGTGGAGGATAGCGACGAGCGGTGGCGGTCACGAATCGCCCAGATCACCGCCACCAACAGCGGCTGGGCGGCCACAATCCACAGGAATGTCATCATATTTTCTGACTCCATTGGACGCATAATACATCCCCAGCCCGCAACACAATGTCCGGTATTACTGAGGGACAATTACAGCTATCTTGTTCAAACTTCCCGTAGTAATGTTTATCGGACAGATTGGCAGAAAAGGTTTAAAGATTGCCACGGAGCACGCCGCGTGCGGTAGACGATGGCCTTTGACGCACCCCTGGCGACGCATACCCTCTTCCCTACAGGTAAAAACAGCCAAAATAAAGCTATTTTCGGGGTGGGCCTCGATACTTGGTCTGGGGCCTGTGACAGACTCTGCCAGGTCTCTGGTGGCCAAATCCTTAACTTTTTAGCGCCGTTGCGCATTATCCCTCTTACTGCAATCCTACAGCCTGCCACGGCACCGGAAGCACGAATGATTGTTCCGACGCCCTACAGCGCTTTCCCAATTTGCGGTAGGCCGAGAAGTAATCACAACCCAGTGTGCCCGCAAAATCGTCGCCCAACACCATCCGCAGTACCTGCGATCCCCGCGAGCGATCAACCCGGAAGAGCGTAAAGAACTCGGCGCGGAAGCACCAGGTCCAATAAGGCTTGCCGTTAGTCTTATGCCCGGTCTCATCCGTGTTCACCACCGCCTCCCTGGGCAGCATCTTTTGCAAAGCCCCGTGGGATTCCGCCATGGCCGTACTGACTTTCTGGATCACCTTGGCCAGTTGTCCCCGCGAGATCGGCAGCTGCAAGACATCGCGGCAGAACTTGCGGATCGTGGAAAATGAACAATGGCAGGATCCCTTGAGGTATGCGATCCAAGCCGTGAGACGTGGGCCGACCAAGCCGCTGTTCTGTTTTCATTGTCGAACGGATTGTGTGCGACGCTCAAATTTTATCCCGAACTTTCCTGTGGAAATTAATTGCTTTTCATTTTGGGGGGGGTACACTTTATCCATGGTAAGGCTCATTGTGAGCTTGGCTGGCCAAAAGGCCGTGAACGGCTAATCGTTTTTGGAGATACTATTCGTGTTCAGATTTGATCGACGCAATTTTTTCAAAGTTTCTTTGCCCGTGTTGGGAGTGCTATTGACTCAATCCCGGAAAACCGGTGCCGCGCCCGCGAATCACAATCAACATGTCCTGAACACCGTTGGCCTGGGCTTGAAACCCGGAGCCACAGGTATCAAACAACCGGGGGCAATCGGGCCGGACGGCACGCAGCTCCGGGCGAATAATTTTTACCTGGAAATGGATGGCCGACCGCTGGCCACGGTGGGGGGAGAATTTCACCCGCAAAGATATCCGGTGGAGGAATGGGAAGATGCGATCCAAAAAATGAAGGCGGGCGGACTTAATACCATCCAGGCCTACTTTTTCTGGGGGCAGATCGAGCCGCGACCCGGTGAGTTTGATTTTTCCGGCCCCAATAACGTTCGGTATCTGGCGGAGCTTTGTAAGAAGTATTCGATGCACCTTTTTATTCGTGTGGGGCCTTACGCCAACGCCGAGTTTCTGGTCGGCGGTATGGCCCCGTGGCTCTATGCAGAACCACTGCTGGAACGCAGCAATGATCCACACTATCTGAAATTTGTGGGCCGATATTATGCGAAGCTGGGAGAGCAGCTTAAGGGAATGTTTTTTTCTGAAGGCGGCCCCATTATTTTGACCCAGCTTGAAAACGAACTGGGGATAGCCCCCCATCAGGACGCTTGGAATACGATTTATCAATTCGGCGCATCAGGCTACAGCGGCCCGCACGGCGCGCAGTACGCGTTGCATTATGAAAATCTGCGGAATCTGGCGGTAGCCGGCGGAATCAATGCTCCCTTCTTTGCCATTACGGGCTGGGGGCCCGGAGGGGCCTATCCGGATACCCTGTTTCCATGCGGGGGTGCGTATATGTTTCTGGGGCCGCCTGGCAACCAAAATAGTGTCCTTACCACGTTTAATGTTGGTGTCCCGTGGCGTGGCAAAACTCCCATCATTTATGTGGAACTCGGCACCGGATCGCCCATACGCATCAACTTCCGCCCCTTACCATCGGCCCAGGGGTGTCTGGCCACCGCCTTTGCGTACCTGGGAGGAACCGAAACGATTGCAATGGGGTATTACATGTACCATGGCGGCTCGAACCCGATGAATGCCGTGTACGGCTTTACTCCTAAGTTTGAGGGTCTGCCACTGATTTCCTATGACTACCGGGCACCGATCGGCGAATTCGGCGAAGCTCGTGAGAGCTATTTTGTCATGCGCCCCATGAATTACTTCGTTCAGAATTTTGGAGGAAGGTTGGCCGATATGGAAGTTCGCCGCCAGGACAATGATGTCAATAATCCCGGTGAAGACCGCTTACGCGTCGCCTGCCGTGCCAAGGATGGTGCGGGCTTTATTTTTATCAACAACTATGCGGATGTGCGGCAACTTTCCGCCAAAAGCAATCAATCGTTTACAGTTCATACCGCCCATGGCGATATCCGTATTCCCCATAAAGGCGGTCTGCATGTTCCGGCCGGCGTGAGCGGGATGATCCTGCCCTTCAATTTGGATATGGGGCATGGTATTACGTTAATATCCGCGACGGTCCAACCGTTGTTTGAATTTGAGCACCAGGCCGAGAAATGGTTTGTATTCTTTGCGCCCGAGGGATTCCGACCCGAATATGTGCTGGCCAAAGCGGGCATTGCGTCGCTCAAACTCGGAGACGCGAGGGCCAAAGTCGCCGACGATTGTTATATACTCGCTGTGAAACCAGGCCGTGGTTCCCATATTCGCCTCGCGGCGGCCAATGGGGCTAGCATCAACATCATGACACTTACACAGGCCGATGCGCGTCATGCCATTAAGGAGGTCATCAGCGGAAAGCCACGCATTGTCATTTCAGATCACGTCACCATTGCCGATGGCCAATCCATCACCGCATACAACGGCCAAGGTAACGATACAACCGTGGCAATATTCCCTGATGTCGCCCACTGCCAAAGCCCCATGGGCCAATTGCGACGTTCAACCGATGGCCTCTTTGGGGTCTATACCGTCAGTCGATCACCGCGGCGTATCACCGCCAGCATCGTTACATTTCAGCCACCCGAGGTTGCCCAAGTATTACCCGCAAAACAGGTGGTCAAAATAGCACCTCATGAATTTAAGGGTCTGCATGACATTATCATGGAAGTTAGCTATAATGGTGATATATGCAGGCTCTTTGATGTCTCCCAAGGGCAGTTGGTGGCTGATAATTTGCAGCAGGGAATACCGTGGCGGGTAAGCCTCAAACGCTTTTCCGAAGCCCTGGCGCGGGAGGGACTGCTGATCCGTGTTGAAACTGAAATAGTCGGTGGGGCCAATGTAGTGTTGGCGGCGGGAGTGTCCTTGACCAGTGCCCAACGTATGGTCCCGCCTAAACCGTTGGTACGAGAACTGAAATTTATCCCGATCTACCGATCTGAGTTTTTGGTAACATAATCCAGTCCACCTTGGTTGTCTGCCGGGCCTGCGTTGGCAAGCAATCGCGAAGCTCCACCCCGCTGCTGAACCGCAGAAAAATCGCCGACGATATCAATATCTCGGCACGGGCCTACACCCTGAAACTCCCCGGGAAAGTAAAACGGGACGTAATAAGTTTATGGAAACGGCGACGGCATTGTTCATTGACCGTTGTCGCGATATAGATCCGTGTAACCGTTCACGCACGATGTTTTTGGCGTAGCTACCACGCATAACGGCAAGCCGAGCCGCGACCGTAAGGGAGTGGTACCGCCGTGAACGCATACCGAGTTTGAAAGGCCG
>JBMFGW010000199.1:0-4090 GCA_049977145.1 Phycisphaerae bacterium | reverse complement strand
GTTGGCAGGATAGGGTAGGCGCGGCAGATTCCCCCCGATTAAAGGCTCAATACGCGGATCTCGTTTGGGAATATTCTGAGGGGCGGAAAATCAAAGATGCACACAAGTATGCAAATTGCGCGGCCGACGAATACCTCAATGCGTATGCGGAGGAACCACTAATGAGGCGTCGGTGCGCAGCCCGCGCCCTCCACCTAGCCCTAACCAAGAATGACCAGAATGCGGTATGCCGAGCCATCAAACTGATTTTTGATCGCCTGCAGCTGCCTCAGGCAACACCAGAACCTGCGGTGACGGCCTTTGACCTGCTGATTGATCGAGATGGGATTACGTTGTCGTCCGACCAGGAAGCCCTCATCATCCAGCGGCTTGACGAGGCCTTATGTGCAGGCCAGAATTCAAATTCCAATCCACAACTCTGCATAGTAGAAGTCACGACGTGTTTGCAGGTGGCCGACCGTTTGATTTCCTACTTCAGTAAAGCAAAAGATAGGCGAAATATCGCTGATGTCCTTCAAAAATTGGTGAAGCACCACCTCCCCGACTTTACGGGTGCCGGGCTGATTCTTGCTCCACAACTACTCAAACAACTGCGGAAGAAAATTCTTGAGCACACGGGAGATAAGGCCCTGCTCCAAAAGGTTGACAACGCCCTCCGCGACGCGGGCGAACAATCTATGCAAGCCATGACGGTGATCCGCATGCCAATCGCGATCTCGACTGCCCAGGTTGACGCCGACGTGGCACGCCTTTGCCAAGGGACAGTGCGACAGGCCTTCCATGGCTTCGCGATGGAGTTCACCCCTAATCCTGCGAATTTCCGTGGCACCGGCGCATTCGACCTGATGCGTCACGTATGCTCAATGGCTGTGGTTGACGCGCAGGGCCGTCACGTCGGCGACCCGACGACGACAACCGATTCGGAGATATTTTACCTCATGGGCCGCGCAATCCACGGAAACACCCGATTGCTCGTCTACGTGCTGGGCAGAATCTTCTTCCACTTCCAAGCAAGCGCTGCGACGGTTGCCCGGGAGCTTCTGTCGCGCGAATTCTTTGAAACCGCCAGACGCGACGTGCTAACCAAGGGCATTGAGTACGCGATGACCACGGAGCACCTTAATGCCGCCCACATTCTCATCCCACAGATAGAACACGCGATGCGCGTGCTTGTGGAACAAGGCCAAGGTTCCACTTACCAACCCACGCAACGCGCTGACGCAACGCCATTGAAATTACTACCTGCCCTGCTCGAGGAAAGCAGCGTACAGACGAAATTTGGCGAGCGATATATCACATACGTTAAGACGGTTCTTACCGAGGAAATGGGGCTGAACCTGCGCAATAAGTTATGCCACGGTATGATGGAATCAGATGAATTTTCCCCAATCACCAGCGCCATCCTCCTACATGTGTTGATGGTACTCGGTACTGGAAGCGCGGATGATTTTAAGCCACTTGGGCCGGTCACGCTGTAGGCACCTGACGCGGATTACCAATAGAACCACCGGTTTACCAGCCGGTAGCAAAATAAAGAGCGACCAAGGAATTAAATTCCGGGGTCGGCTGACGCTGGCCTATTCTGGCCGCTGGAATTATTATAGCTTTTTGGACCTCCCGGTCAACGCGAAAAACGCAGACGAAAAACGCGGCGGAGTTCGTGCTTTTCCTGCGGCAGGGGAAAAGCGCCAGCCCATAGGTTCAAAAATCAGAGGCAAAGCAGGATCGCCACTACTAATTGTGTAATTTCACCAACTACAACACAATGGGTTGACGGTTTGGGTTTTGATTGGTATCCTATCTAAAGGGTTTATCTTGGAGGCATCTTTATGAATATGACGCTAAACTTTGATACCGATGAATTCATGGCCGCCATACTGCAGGCGGTCAGCGGCAAATTATTTGAAATCGCCGAGGATGTCCGTCGAGAAATGGGAGCAGATGGAACCCTTATAACCATCCACCGAAATTTGAATTCTGATCACAGCGCCGACGGCATGAGCGTGTTGGAGTTCAAAGCGCCCGCCCAAAACGAGGCCGTCCTGCAGAGGTTCAAGGAAACTTTTCTTGCGCGGACAAGACAGCAATGAAAGAAATTGCAGATTTTTCGTAAGGGGCGTCCGATGGCGTCCACAGATTTGATTGCAGCTTATGAAATGACGACATTATCTTGTGAGCTACACGATGCCGTCATCATCCCAACACTACAGCCAACCGTCGCACAAGCCGGTAAAGCATCACCATGTTAACAGGAAATACATCGAAGGGTTTTGCCTGCCAAACGGGGAGTTGTTCCAATACCTCCTGCGTCCTGGGGAAGATGGGGTGATCGAGCCAAAATGGACCGGTGGCGATCCAAACACGGTTGGCTACGTATACCACCTCTACGATTCCCCAGCAGATACCGCCCGCCGGTGCCACATCGAGGGTGAACTCGGAAAAATTGAGCACCCCGCGATGGCCAGGATCGCGGATATTTTGGAATCCAAACCGGAATCGTTCGATTACAATTCACATGAGAAGGTTGTCGTGTACATTGCGGCAATGGCCATGCGCAGTCCTGCGGCGCTGGGCCTGAAGGCGGGCCTCGCTCCGGGGGTTAAAATGGGCTTGGTGAAAGGCGATTACCCAAACAATCCCGGCCCGAATGGAATACTCAGGGATGTTGGCTTGATCCGTAGCCACCTTCGAGCAATACGCTGGTATCCTTATTGGTTCGATGAAAAAGATGGCAGAGCATTGGTTACTTCCGACCGCCCCGTGGGCCTTTATGCGCTGGCCGAAACGGATCAATACACTGGCAACGCGCTTCAACCGTCGCCCCTGGAAGCGGCGTTACCGGACAGCTGGGCGAAGCAGGCAATTTTCACATTTCCGGTTTCGTCGAGCTGTGCCGCTCTGGGTTTCAAAGGGCCAAAACGCGAACTTGAACGGGAGATGGGCAGGCAGGTTGGCATAGATTGTGATGGCCGGCTGCCTGCGTGGATTAATTCCATGACCGCGTGGATGGCGAACCACGTCTACACTTCCGATAAGGAAGCTAAATTTCTTCTGCCCAATCCGCCGGGTGGCCCCGGCGAGACTGAATTCGCACCCGCCCCGGCCAGTGGAATCCTCTTGCCGGTCCCACGAAATCGCCCCGGAACAATCGAACAATTCGTCCCATTGGCTGCCGCCTTTAACAAAAGACACAGCGTACCCTATACCCTGGCCGCCAAAATTCTGTCTCCAGTCTCCTGCCTCCTGAATGCTGAAAACTGAAAGCTGAAAACCGGCCCAACCCTCCTCCCGCCTCCTGAATTCGGCGTGGCCGTTGAATTCCCCGCGTTCCACGCACGCCCGGTGGTTTGAAACGCCCGCGCTGTTCCGTTACGATAACCATTATGAAGACGCTTATTGATCAACACGATGCGCCCAAAAAGGCCAAGACGCGGGGTGGGCATACCCGCCGTCGGCAAACTGTACCGGTGCCTGCCGCCGCTTCAGCCCAAAAAACGCGAGACCAATGGGTTCGCCGTCTGGAAGCGGCCCGCCAGACCGCACTGAATTTCAATATGCGATCAATGAGTCCTGATGATATAAGCCGCGAGATACGCTTGCGCCGCGGTGAGCTGCCCTGCGCGAAATCAACGTAAGGACGATCCAAGAATCTGCCTCCTTAACGCCGAAATCCGAAAACTGAAAACCGGCATCCTGCCTCCTGAATGCTGAACACTGAAAACTGAACACTGAACACCGAAAACTACGCCCTCCCTCGCCCACCCCCGAATCTTCCGTTATCATTCACCGCATTGTAATGCCGTGGAGCCAGAACCAAGGAAACAGGTATCAGCATAAAACTAAATCAGTGCTGAAAACTGAAAACTGAAAACTAAAAACTGAAAACGGTCTCCTGACTCCTGACTCCTGAATTCTGACGAGGCCCCTATGCAACTTCTCACCCCCGAATCCGATGGCAGCTCCAAAGACATCCTTGCTGACAATATCGCCAAACTCAAGGAACTGTTCCCTGAAGTATTTGCCGAGGGCAAAATTGATTTTGACGCTCTTAAACAACTCCTTGGAGACCATGTTGAAACGGCTGATGAAC
>JBMFGW010000198.1:0-4229 GCA_049977145.1 Phycisphaerae bacterium | reverse complement strand
CTCCTTTGCACGCACCCATGCCAATGAGTATACCACAACTCACTGATTATGTCCCTTTAATTATACGCTTCTGTATATGAGGAGTTGAGAAAATGCATAAATCAAACCCATTCCGCCGAAATGGGTTTTGGGTGTGCATAACGCTGTTATTGGTTGTCGTAGCCGTTCCGTATGCTGCAGCGGCGGATGACGCAGCGGTTACGTTCGTCAATGCCGCTCATATTGGCGGGCGGCAAAGCGGCACAAGCTGGGCGACAGCGTTTAGCAGTCTGCAGGCGGGCATTAAGAGCGGTGCGATGACAATCTGGGTGGCACGCGGCGTGTATACGCCGGGCACTCGGCACCGGGATACATTTCAATTGCGGCCAGGCATGAAACTGTATGGCGGTTTTGTCGGCACGGAAACACGCCTCAGCCAGCGCAACTGGGTTGCTAACAAGACAATTTTAGAAGGTAACGGTGCCTATCATGTGGTCACAGGAGCCACGGGAGCTTTACTTGATGGCTTTATCGTTACCGGTGGCAACGCACTGATACAACGTCCCGGAGGATCTGGTTTGGGATCGGGTGGTCGCTTCGGCGGTCGAGGGCGCTTTGGGCGAGGTTTCGGACCGCCGGATAGGCAAAGACCGGGTGGCGACGATTCGAGGAACTTGGGCGGCGGTCCACCCGTTCACACTACACCTGCGGCAATTATCGACGGCCACGGAGCCGGTTGCGGCGGTGGCATGCTCAACTTCCGTGCCGCTCCGGTTGTCCGAAACTGCATCTTCGAGAACAATCGGGCCGGCAAAGGCGGTGGCGTGTATAACATGATCAGCAGGTCCTTTCCACCCCGGCGCGGAGACGGCTTCCGCAGGGTACCGGAGTTTATTAACTGCACATTTCGAGACAACTTCGCGGCGGGCCGGGGCGGTGGTGTAAGTAACGACCTGGGTACCGCACCAATATTTTTCAACTGCGTGTTCGACCACAATCAGACGCCGCAGAAAGGTGGCGGCATGTACGACGATTTTGGCTGTTCACCGACGCTCATTAACTGTCTGTTTATTTCCAACCGCGCGCAAAGCGCAGGCGGTCTGGGCAACGATGGTGGTTCATGTCCGGTAGTCTTTGACTGCACCTTTACCATGAACCACGCCGTGGATTACGGGGCACCGATGTATGATGGCACCGGCCCCGCCAATGATCCCGTGCTCATTGATTGCCGCTTCGCCGATAATACCTGTCAATGGTGCGACACCGGCATTTATAACTGGCACGATGACGCGCCACAGGTCGTCCATGCCGACACAGCACAGAGCGGTTACCAGGCCGGGCGGTTCAGCGCCAGCCAACTTCCACGTTTATTAACAAGTCTGGATCGCTATCGTGTGCGCCGCTGGCGGGAGCGTGTGCGGCCAGCTGCTGCGGTCACAAGTACCTCAGATCGTATTGTATACGTCAATGCGGCACATGTTGGCAGTGGTTCCGGTCGCAGTTGGACTGACGCCTATGCGTCCCTGGCCGCAGCGTTGAAAGATGCCGGGCGCGACGGTGCCCGCGTTTATGTGGCGGTTGGAATATATAAACTCGCCGGAAACCGATCCGCATCGTTTACCCTGCGGCCGGGCGTGCGCGTTTATGGCGGCTTTTCGGGAATCGGCGAGCACCGCAATATCCAAGCCGATCGCACCGTGCTGGATGGCAACGGTGCCTATCATGTGCTCATCGGTGCCAACGGTGCCGTGCTCGATGGCCTGACGATTACCGGTGGGAATGCGAACGGTTCGGGTGACAAGGGTCAGGGCGGCGGATTGCTTGATTATCAGCGCGGGCCGCAGGGGCGACCGGGTTCGCGGTGGGTTGCAGGATTTGCCATGAAAATCAACGACTGCACGTTCAAGGATAACTTCGCACGCGACGGTGGAGCCGTGTACAGCTATGACTTGGCCAAACCGGTCTTTACCGATTGCCGGTTTTATCACAATCGTGCCCATAACGGCGGCGCTGTGTATGACTGCGTGGGCGTAACGTCAAAGTTCAAACATTGCCGATTCATCGGCAATCAGGCGGCATGGCGTGGCGGCGCGGATTACTTTGATTATGGTTCGCGCCCGCGGATCATTGATTGTCTTTTTCGCGATAACCATAGTGGTGCCCATGGCGGAGCCATTTTCAGCGTGACACGGGCCGCGCAGCTTGGCAACACCATCGTGCGTCTGACCGACTGCCAATTCAAGGACAACACGGCCAGAGGCTACGGTGGCGCGGCGAACTTTCATGACAATACCATTGCGATTGTTCACGGTTGCGTGTTTGCGGGTAATCAAGCCGGCCTGAAAGGGGCCGCCATCGCCGTCACGGGCAATTCCATCCTGCAGGTGCTGAATAACACATTGGCCGGCGCTGATATTTACCAGCAGCAATCCAGTTTCGGCGCATTGCGCAGCAACCTGCGCCTTAGCGACCGGATGCCTGCCGCCGGCAGCCAAGTACAGCCATCGGAAATGCGCGGCCGGCAAACAGGTGGTCTGCTGTTAAACAATCGCGGCACTTTTACGAGTTATACGCTTTTATCTCCCTTAGGCTCGACGAGCAGCTTCCTCATTGATCAACAGGGGCGGATTGTGCACACCTGGCGCAGCAATCATCGGCCGGGGCTGTCCACCCGGCTGCTGCCGAACGGCGATTTGATCCGGTGTTGTACGCTGGGCCGCGGCATAAGTCGCTATTTTCGTGGGGTGGGCGGCGCTGGCGGGCTGATTGAGGAGCGAACGTGGAACAACAAATTGGTGTGGCGATACCGCTTTGCCTCGGACAATGAAATTCAAAGTCATGATGTGGCGGCGATGCCTAACGGTGATGTCCTGGTCTTAGCCTGGCAGCGCAAAACAAGAGCGCAGGCCATTGCCGCCGGACGCGATCCGTCGCTGGTTACAAGCAGAGGATTGTTTTCGGAGAGCATCGTGGAAATTAAACCAACCGGCCTGTACACCGGCAAAGTCGTATGGCGGTGGAATTTGTGGGATCATCTCGTTCAGCATTACAGTGCGGACAAAGCCAATTACGGAAACATCCGCGTGTTTCCAGGCAGGTTGAATATCAACTACGTTCCGCGACGCGGCCCCGCTGCGCATGGCGGAGCGGATTGGACACACTTCAATTCTATTGCTTACAATGCGCAATTGGACCAGATTCTTATAAGTTCCCGCAATACCAGCGAAATCTACATTATTGATCACAGCACCACCACGCGCCAGGCGTCTGGCCACACTGGCGGCCGATGCGGTCACGGCGGAGATTTTATCTATCGCTGGGGCAACCCGAAAGTATACGACTGCGGGACAAGTGTGTCCCGCAAGCTATTTGTGCAACACGATGCAAGTTGGATTCCGCCGGGGCTGCCGGGTGCAGGCCATATTCTGGTGTTCAACAATGGGATGGGGCGGCCAAACGGGTGGTACTCAACCGTGGATGAAATCGTACCACCGCTGTTGCCATCGGGCTGCTATGCGCATCAGCGCAATGCGGCATACGGGCCGGTTGCTCCGGTGTGGCGCTATAAGGCTGCCAAGGCGAGCACTTTTTATTCCAATCATCTGGGTAGCGCCCAGCGGCTGGCCGACGGCAACACGCTGATTTGCTCCGGCCTGCCTGGAATAATATTTCAGGTAACACCCGCGGGATCCGTAGTCTGGGAGTATAAGGATGATCTCGGCGGAGCCGGGCGACGAAGACCGGAACGATCTTACCGTGGCAATTTTTGGGGTGGTCGATTCGGCGGCCCCGGCAGCTTTGGCGGCTTCGGCGGTCAGGGTGGTCCAGGCATCAGGCAGGGGCGCGGGCCATTTTTCCGGGGCGGCAGACAGGGCGGCGGCCTCGGTGGCGGTGGAAGCACCTTATTCGACGCATTTTGTTATCCGCTTAACTACCCCGGCTTTCAACATCACACGCTTACGCCCGTGACAAGCGAGAGAAGTGGTACGGGGACGTGATTCGTTTTAAGATTCGACGGTTGCCTGTGGTAACATATCACGAACGACAATGACTGCCGTTCTCGGCACAGTATTCAGACAGCAAATTGGTCGCTTGAATCACTTCGTAATGGGCGAAGACGAAAATAATCCGAAAACCTTTGCGTTTTTCGCTGGGCAAGGGCGGAAGGACTGCTATACAGAAGCGTATAATTAAAGGGACATAATCAGTGAGTTGTGGTATACTCATTGGCATGGGTGCGTGTAAAGGAG
>JBMFGW010000197.1:0-4324 GCA_049977145.1 Phycisphaerae bacterium | reverse complement strand
GTTATGAGCGCCTACAATAGCGTCAACGGCATTCCATGCAGCGCCGATCACTTTTTACTCACCACACTGCTGCGAAACCGCTGGGGCTTCCGCGGCTATGTCACATCCGATTGCGACGCGGTAAATAATATTTTTAATACACATCATTATGTTCCCACGCTGCCTCAAGCGGTGGCACTGGCCATGCAGGCGGGATGCGATCTTAACTGCGGCAAGGTCATGCCCCGGTATCTGGGCGCGGCGGTAGGCGACGAACTCGTCAGCGAGGCGGACATCAGCCGGGCCGTCACGCGGCTGTTGACCGCCCGGGTGCTGCTGGGCGAATTAGATCCGCCAACAAGCATTCCCTATGCCAATATAAGCTTCAACGTGGTGGATTCCCCCGCCCATCGCAGCGTGGCATTGCAGGCCGCGCGTGAATCAATTGTACTCTTGAAGAACGACAACAACTTTTTGCCTCTCCAAAAATCCCAGCTCAAGACAGTCGCGGTCATTGGTCCCATGGCCGGACAGTGCAACCTCGGTGGTTACAGTGGATCGCCCTTCGTGAAAATATCGCCTTATGATGGAATCGCCGAGGCCCTCGGCGCAAAATCACCGGAAGCGGCACCTCACAAACTGCGGCCCAAGTCGGGTCAACCGGTGGTGGTATTTAAGCCGGGTTGCAGCGAGTTGGGTCCCAAAGATGAAACAATGTTTGCCGAGGCGGTGGATGCCGCCAGAAATGCGGATGTGGTCATTATGGTCTGCGGCGTTGGCGAAAATGTGGACAGTGAAGGCCACGACCGCACCGATATCAAACTCACTGGTATGCAGCACGAATTGATTCAGGCATGCTATAAGGCCAATCCCAAAACTGTGCTTGTTATCTCAAGCAACAATACGGTGGCGGTAAATTGGGAGCAGCAACATCTGCCTGCCATTGTCTCCGCCATCTTTGCCGGTCAGGCCCAGGGAACCGCCATTGCCGATGTGCTGTTCGGCAATTACAACCCCGGCGGCAAGACCTGCTGCACCTGGTACAAATCGGTGGATCAATTACCACCCTTTCATAACTACGACATTAGGAAAGGTCGCACCTATATGTACTTTGAAGGCCAGCCGCTTTACCCCTTTGGCTATGGCTTAAGTTATACGACTTTCCGTATCGGCGATTTGCAACTTGATTCCAGAGAGCTTTCCGAAACAAAGGCCGTTAAAATATCGTGTACGGTTAAAAATACCGGCGCACTTGCCGGTGCGGAAGTTGTCCAGCTTTATATTGCAGCCCCCAAGTCGCCGGTAAAGCGACCCATCAAAGAACTCGTGGGCTTTCAGCGTGTGGAACTTCAGCCCGGCGAAAGCCGAAAGATCACCTTTACGCTACCCTATACCGCACAGGCGTTATGGTACTGGCATGAAAGCCAGAGGAAATTCATACTCCAGCCCGGCAGGCTCAAGCTGACAATCGGCAACTCCTCAACCGATATGGCCCTGACAGCAGGCATCCACCTGCGGGCTTGCGCCAATGCCAAACTCGGTGGCCCAGAAACACTTGACGCGGTGGCCGTGCCGGTAACAGTGTCGTAGCAAGTATTTTTTTTCTCTTTACAGTTTGGAGACTCTCATGATGACTTTCAGGTTGCGACGCCGGTGCCGTCGGCTGCTGTTAACCTTGGTCTGCTGTCTTGTGGCTTTGCCGATGTTAATCGGTTCTGCCGCCGCCCGTGCGGCGAGTGTCCGCCCCATCATCGGTCCTTTTTATACCAACGACCCGGAGGGGTTGGCAGTGGTGCCAAATGCCGCTTTACCGCACCCGGTCGGGTACAACGTAAGCATCGGTTGGGTAGCCCAAGGACACTATAGGAATGGCTACTGGGGACTCACACGTTACCAGTGGCATTTGCAGGCTATGCAATGGGGTAAGCATAGCGGCATCAGTCGCATGCGGTGGTCAGTGGGGAAAAATCATTGGCTGCATCTCCACTGGCAGCGAATCACGGGTACCTCGACTGCCGTTGCGCGGCTATCGGCTGATCAAACCACCAAAGTCGTATTGGAGTGTTACCCGTCATGGCCAGGCTACGCGGCGGCCTATCGCGCCGATAAAAATGGCATCGTCGGTCAGGTGAGTGCCGGGCAGTCGGCGGCACCGGACTTTCTGCTTACGCCCAGCCGTGCCGCAGATGCTTGTGTAACCGCCCATGACGCCAGAAGCTTTGCTGATGGCGTGCTGCATGGTGCTGGTGCTACTACGGGCAAGTCGGCTGAATATGCAGGCATGGTATTTACGCTGAATCCCAACCATCCGCTTACGTTTGTGGCGGCACTTTCAACGGATCAAGCGACTGCAGCCGGTAGTCTCGCGTCGGCGAAGCAGGTATTGCATCAGGGTTGGGCCAGCTATGCAGCCACACGCCCGCATGCATCAGGCGATTGGGGCGATTTTATCTCGCCGATGAGCTTGGCCGCCAATGAAGGCGCCCTCTACTTGCCGCCATTGCGAAATATCTCGGCGACTGTGGCGCGCGGGTGGTGCCTTCCTTACCACTGCGTCCTCTTTGAGTGGGATTCTTTTTTTAACAGCATGCTGCTTTCAATTAATAGCCCCAGCGTCGGCCCTTGGATGGTCCGGCGACAGCTTGCGGGCATCTTTCATTTTCAAATGCCCGATGGAATGGTATGCAACTTCTCCAATGACGGCGGACGTATCGCCACATCGGTGGATCGCAGCGAGCCGCCGGTAAGCGCCATGTGCGTGTGGCAGGCCTATCAGCGGTGGCCCAGCAAAAGCACCCTCCAGGCGTTTTACCAGCCATTGGTTCAGTATCATCATTGGTGGTTTGCAATAAATCCACAAACCCATTTGCCTTATCGCGATGGCAACAAGGATGGACTTTTGGAATGGGGGTCTCCAACGGGTGTATGGCAAAATGCCCGGTTCGAAAGCGGCATGGATGATTCACCAATGTATGTACGCGGCAAGGCGAAGCTCATGCGGCCGAGCGATACGTTTGATATTGATGATGTCGGCTTAAACTCTCTATGGGCGGCTGATGCGCTGTATCTTTCCAAAATAGCCGCTGCCTTGGGCCATAAAAATGCCGCGGCGCACTATGCTGCCGAATGCCAGACCATGAGCCAGCGCATCAATGCCATGCTCTGGAGCCATAAGCTGGGCATGTATTGCAACCGGTACTGGTCGCGCGGCAAGGGGCATCATCTGCTGTCGCGGCGGTGGTCACCGACCAATTTTTATCCGATGATTGCAAAAGTCCCCAATGCCCATCGCGCCGAGCGTATGTTGGCGGTGCTGCTGAACAAAAAGTATTTCTGGGGCCGGTGGGTTATACCGACAATTTCACGGAATAATCCAGCGTACCGGCATCAGGAATATTGGCAGGGCGATATTTGGGGGCCAACCAATTATCTGGTGTTTCAAGGTTTGCTGAATTACGCCCCCACGGACGTCCTTCATGCGTTTGCCCGCAAAAGCGTGCGGCTGTTTATGAACAACTGGAACAAGACCGGCGTCTGGAGCGAAAACTACCTTGCCACGACGGGCCTTGCATCACACGACCCACACTATAGCTGGGGCGCTTTGCTCTCGGCAATTGGCCTGCAGGCCATTTGCAATATCATGCCCGACAACAAGGTGCGCCTTGATGGCACTTGGAACATGTACGCCAAACTCTATAACATACCCCTACTGGGATACCGCTACACTATCGTCGTTAAGCCGCAGCTCACAGAAATATTGCGTCATGGGCACCTGGTGAATCAAGCAGCAGGCAGGGTAGAATTTCTCGCGCTGCCGCAGCGGAAAATGCCTTCGTGCTCTGCCACTTCGACCGATCCATAATATCCGTGCTTCATTTGCGTCAGTTTTGTATGCTGGACCTTACGGGCAAGTGGCTTGCGTGTAATAATGCGTTTTGCCATTGTTGCGAGAACTTTGTAAAAGGCTGCCATACCGCAGGATTGTGCTGTTGCCCTGGATGCTCCGCGTGCGGCAGAATAACAATTTCGGTTGGAGATCTAATTTCATCCAGCGCGGCCAATACGTCCGGAGGCGGGCAGGTTTCATCGATGAGTCCAACACTGGCCAGCACCGGACAACGTATGCGGCTGACAAAATTAGTTACGTCATAATAGCGACTGGTCTGGCGGACCTGTTGCGGGTTTTGCCCGCCACCTGGTAATACCAGTAAGGCCAACTGGGTTTGCACCCATCGAGCGGAGCGAGCATATTACAGACTGCGGGGGCCTGGACAATAGCGGCGGATATTCCTGATGGGTGTAAACCCGCCAGCATAAGTGTCTGCATGCCGCCCTGACTTGTACC
>JBMFGW010000196.1:0-4343 GCA_049977145.1 Phycisphaerae bacterium | reverse complement strand
CGTTTTCCTCAAAACAAACGATAATTCCAAACAATTTTATACAGAAAGAGAATTGCGCGGCGTTCATAAATACTACTACATCGCAGCAAGCTCACATTACATTACCAGTATCCTTCGCAATGCCCTTAAGTTCCTCCCCCCTGGCCATGCAGATAATCAATAACTCGGCCATTCACCAATGTTTCATGGCTACGGTAAGACACCTTTCCGTCCGCAGGAGTATAGACCAGCACTACCGCAGAATCGCCGGGTACTGATACCGCTGCAGCTCCGGATACATGGTGGGCAGTAAACGTACCGGTAATCGTGTTATAAAGATTTACTTCTTTTGATCCAACGTTTATCCTCACCGCCTTCATGTGTCGATGGGGATTATAAAACAGAAAGGTGGGGTAACCGGCGGGGGCGGAGGTGTCTGTAGCGCGCAGATTTATTTGGAGGATACCACGGACGTTGGTTTTCTCAACCAAGGCACCGAGCACGCCTACGTATACGCCGCCGTACAAGCCATAATTTGTGGCATCCTTCCCCCTGTTAAATACCGGATACTTGGGATCTAGGAAAGTCTTATTGTCACCCGTCGCGATTAACGGTTGCCCCGGGTAGTCATGTCGGTATTTCAGTTCCTCGTAGGGTACCAATGATCGCCCCAGCTTCCAATCGGGGTCACTCTGGTGCTCCAGCGAATGAAATTTACCATAAAAGAGTCGGCTTGCGTTAGCAGCGTTAAGTATCCATTTGCCGACAACAACGGCGTACCGTTGGTCGTATCGTGGTATTGGTGCCAGTGCCCATAGTTGCGTGAGGGTCTCGAGAAAATATGCATTACCGCCAACACCCCATTGCCGCCAGGGTGCACAATTTATGCCGCCTACCAACCCATCGACGTCTTTTCCGCCCCAGCGAGCGGCCTCGACCGCCCATGGACGCCCCTCGTTGTAGCGGCTAAAACACCAATAGACGAATTTCTGGGTGGGGTAGTTCATTCCGAGTTCTGCATTCATGCGGACAGCCGCGAGTGTGCCGAATGGGATTTGCACTTCGAAACTGGGATTATCCGTCGGCGGCAAGGCGGATAAATATTGCATGCATGCCTTGGCACCATGGAGAAATGCAGGATCGTGCCAGCGCCGCCACGCCATATATTCCACCCACGCGATGCTTGCCGCCATATCCGGCTCGCACCACCTACCATCGTAGACTGGCCGCATGGTGGAAAAATCGAATCCCCTGTCGTTGAAGTCATAGCGACCATCACGCTTTCTAAAATGCGGTATCGCTTCCGCCCAAGTGCGGGCAGTGGCACGGCACATCGTGGCCAAGGTCTTTTCAGCCGGGTACCGCGCCGAAATGGCGGCAGCTGTGATATCAGGAAATAGAGTGTACCAAGCCGTTTTCTGCACACCGCTGGCGCTGCCAATATAATCGCTGAATAGTCCATGCCCCATCTTTGGAACGAAAAAGTTATCCAGTAGCCGCACATAATCAATCCTTCCGGTGGACGACATATTTCGTCCGACCAGCGTCGCTCCCCAGACTGCCCCCATCTCCGTAAAAGCTTGGCCCTTAGACCGGGTGTCGGGTACACGGCTTACGTAAGCCGGGATAACAAACGCGATTGGGTTATGGCGGGCATTTCGCACGATATGCGTCAGCGGAAGAAAAGGACCCCTTGCCTGCCGATCAAGGAGCAGAGTGTAAAAAGCACGCGAAATTTTAGCCCAATTACGCATATGGTACGGTTGGGGGAGATTTGGCATCAGATCCACGATAGTGATGGATCTCTGTCGGCACGGCCCCGCTACGGCCAGTGCCGAAGATAGGCAAACGCCAACCGCCAGCCACCTAACCAAGTGTGCGTGGACTTTTGTTAGATTTAACCGAGGGCGTATTACCATAGCAAGGTACTCCTTAAAACGTGAGGATGCTGGAGCAACACTCGCAGCAAAATACCGGGAGGAAGTGCCCCCTGATGCCCGATAGATATTCGATACATTATTGATTCAGGCAGTTGTATACTCTGAGGCTACCGGCCTGAATCCCAGAGGCGTGGCCGTCGAAGAAAACCGCGTTGGCAACCCCCGTCGACTGAAAAGGCTCGGAAAAGTTGACCGTCATGTTCCCATGCCTGTAGCGTAATCCAGTATCGTACCCATTGGGGTAATCAAAGTTAGACAGTGTGGCTGGCACTGGTCCGCCAGGTGGAACCACCTGAGTGATCGGTACATTCGGCTGAAAACAGCCATAATATGAGGGGGACGGCCACCAGTTGAACGCGGTCCAGCAGCTGCCATAAGCATATACTTGGTTGGCGTCGCCGATTGCAACGAGGTGGGTCGGATTTTTAATATTGGAAACGCGAATGAATGGGGGTACTCCGCCAGTAGCCGTAGTGCCGCCATATCCGCCCACAAAATCCCATCCGAACCCGTTGGGATTTGACGCGTACGATAGCCCAAACGGGTAGGTAATTGGTATTGGTCGGACTGGATCCCAAAATAAGGCCTTAAACCTATTCGCCATAAGGTTGGCTGTGACACCCTGTTGGCCCGACGCACCTAGGTTCTGCCCCCACTGAAACCATGCTGCAATCGGCGGGCTGCTGGTGTACCAATCGAATATCCCATCGTACCAATCGTACCAGTTGTTGTTGGTCACGTAGTTAGATGGCGTGAAACCAAGATTGGAGTCCGCATATTCCATTGTCAGCTGTCCCAACGTCCGCAGATGGGCTAGGCAGACGGTGCTCTCCGCGTCCTTTTTTGCCAACGCCAGAGCCGGCAGCAGCAACGCAATGAGCAGGGCGATGATGGAAATGACCACCAGCAATTCGATCAGCGTAAAAGCCGCGCGGCGGTGCCGCGCGGAGACAGGAGTTAGAACCGCCTTGAGTCGCTCCTGTGATTCCTTTACTTCCCGCTCGATGATTCTGGATTCTGGATTTTTTATAATACACCGGCCTTCTAAGCATTGACATCTCATAATAAAACCCCTTGTTAGAGTTTTCGGTGTGAAGTTTTCAGTTTTCGGCCACTGTTCGGAAAAGAAGGGCCGAGAGTTTTTAATCTCGTCGGCCCTCCCGTTATCATCCGTTATCGGCGGTTCGGTACGCGGAAAACCGCGACTACGAGACCCGCATTACGGGGCCTAGCACAGCCGACCAACAGCGGGTGAGGACACCCGCGCCGCAATGGGCGGTTGTCCGACGCCCAAACCATTCCTCACGTAGCCGCCGGCTTGCCAGCGGTGCCGGCAGCCTTTTCCGCCGCGCGGGTCATACCGTCTTCCGGCGCTTCAGCAACAGAAGTCCTAATCCGCCCATCGCCACCAAGCCCAGCGTGGCTGGTTCCGGAACCGCCGGTGCCGCCTGACTTAGACTACTGTCCGAAATGCGGTATTCGCCAAATGTCACCTCAGAGCCAGCACCGGTCGTGCCCGCCGCATATCCGAATAGCGATAAATACTGTCCATTGAGAGAAGGAGACGCAGACGTCAAGGGGGCGCTCACGGTGCCCGATTGCAATACATCATCCCCCAACGTGCCAGTGGACGCGGCGCTAAGGGCCTGAGGGGTAAGATCGCCGTCGGCGGTGAAATAGTTGTATTGGGCAGCGTCGAGAATCCACTCTGACATCGACAGCGTACCGGAACTCGCGCCGACGCCCGACGCCTCGAACAACGTCAAGTACGGTGTGTTAGAAGAGATCGCTGGCCCATTAAGAACGGCTGCCACGCCAGCGCCCCATGCTTCTGTTGGGTTCACCTCGACTTCGGCGTTGGCATTACCGTATGACTGTAACGATGGCCATAACAGTGACTTCTTGTCATATCCGCCTGACGGTCCGATTGCCACGCCGCTTACAGGCTGGTTGCTGGAGCTACCTGCCGCGGCCACCTGAAAGACATAAGAACCGTAGATTGTCGTGGCTGTGGTGGACGCGGAAATCTGAGCGGAAAGGGAAAGCTCTCCAAAAGGTGCACTTCCCGAGTTGAACACGACCGAACCGCCTGACACCGCCAAGTTGCCAACGGCCAGCGGCGTTGAACTGTATGTCATCGTCGCCGTGGTGTTGTTGCTATTAAGATTCGTCAGCGCATAATTCCCCGTAAGACCGATGGCGTTGGCTGCGACACCGTTCATTGTGGCACCGTTGGCGACGCTGGGATAATTGAACGGCTCATCGACGATCGTCGCAGCCGCCGCGAATGAAGACACGCCCGCAACTGCGGCAAGAGCTGCCGCCGATAACAAGCCCGATACCAGTGATTTTCGTGAAGTAAACATCTTCACTCTCCTTAATATGGAAACCAACACTTCAGCACCTCAAGCCGCACGGCTTGAA
>JBMFGW010000195.1:0-4452 GCA_049977145.1 Phycisphaerae bacterium | reverse complement strand
GGCCGCCGACGGACGACAGCACCATGAGCAAGTTCGAAAAACTTGTCGGACGACGCCCCCGGGCACTACACCCCGGCAGGCCACGAAAAGATACAACACGCCGATCCGCAATGGCGCAGCACAGCGCGCACCCCGAGTTTAATAGGTGACTGTCCCTATTATGTCCCCAACGCTCGCCGACACTTTGACCACGTCAATGTCGCACCAGTAGCTGCCGCCGAGGCCACGACAACCCGTTTTAGAAATTGCCACCGCTGTACTTGATTGTTTTTCACAGACATGCCCATCGACCCCTTCATAATAGAATTTTAATCCGCGTGCTATGGAACTGTAATTTTTAACCCATTCTGGGAACCCTTGATGTTGCTGGTATCCGGCCCCACACCCACCAGCTTGTTCATGGCCGCGCCGGGGTGGATCACGCGATTGCCAGCCAAGAGAACATTCTTGCACTGTTGCAGCCAGACCAGGCTTGAGGTGTTAAAATAATAGTTTGCGCCGCGATTATCCGGGCTACGCATCGATCCGGTAAATATATTGCCCGATACCAGCATGTTCCGGGTGTCCGTAACTAACAAGTTGATGCCGTTGTCATCCGCGAACCGGTTGCCAACCACGGCTATACCATCGTGTCCAAAATTAACTGCGCTGGCTCCGGTGTTCCCCAGGATGCTCACGGCCCCCGCTTCCCAAAGGGGTGGCGCATACGCGGTGGCATAGCCTACATGGCGAATTAGATTGCCCGCGATCAGCACATGGCAACTGCAACCGGATTCATCCCATCCTGGCTCCGGCCCCACTTCGATCCCACCGGCGGAGCTACCGTCGATAACATTATCCAGGATTGTCCCGTTGTCGCCCTTGATATTCATCCCGCGGGCACGGTTGTTCCTGATCACGCAGCCTCGGATCACAAACCCGGACCCGGTCAGGTTCGCGTCGCATACGAGATCCCCGAAGCCCTCGTGGCCAACTGGATGGGCCACGGTTATCGAGTAGAAGTGGAACGGAGGACCGCAGAACCGGGGGGCCGGACGTGCCGGGATACGTGCTACCGGTGGCTTAATATCCACCACGGTTGTGCGCCCAAGGTAACTACCTCCCGGACTATAGAGTTTGAGCGCGTCTCCCACGCGAATGCGGCTCTGCACCCCGAAATGGGGCAGCACCGTCCAGTTCTTCCGTACCGCGTTACGCAGTGTCACGTACCATCCATGAATGGCGATCCCGTCGTCGCCGGTACCGTCAAAATGGCACCCGACTATGGACGGTCCACATCGCGTTAAGGCGCTGTGCAGCCCGTCGGCGTTACTTGCCTTGAGCGGTGGGATAAGGGCACCACGGGGCCGCGGCGGGTAGGTAATGGTGTCGTCGATATAGCGGTTACCGCCCCCGCATAGGTCGGCAAATACCAATCCACTTCCACCTTCCACTGTCGTGTCACGTATGCACATATTCCTGCAAAAGGATATGGTCACGTCATTTCTGACATGCCCGATGAAGGCAATCAGATCACCAACACGCACCGCGGCCAAGGGTGAAGGATCGCGCCAACACCACACATGCGTCACACGAAACTCTCTGTTTCCCAAGCCCACGATTCCCCCTTCGTTTATGTCAACCGTCCCCGGTTTAATCCGGAACGTCCTAGGACTGTAAACCGTGCCCGTCGGGTGGCTGTTGAAGCGGGCTGGGTTCGATAGATCTGCCTGATACCCCTTGCAAATACGGATTTCCAGCCATCGCTTTTTCCGGTTCATGGCGATGATCCGTCCCTGCGTGTAGGGAAGCGGATCGCAGCGTAGTGTGGGGCCGTCAAGGGTCACGCCTTGGCAACGGTGGAAGGAAATGCAGGTCAACGCCGGGTCGGAGCGTAAAAACGTGACTCCCTTAGCCACGATCCGAAAATTCCGCAAATAGCTGAAGGAGAGGTAGGCGTATGACCCGCGGCTTGGCTGCGGTAGCCTATAAACCCCCGGAGGAATGACGAACTCCCCTTTTCCGGAATTGTAGGCGAGCATGGCTGCTGGCACTAACGCGGCGGGATTATTGGGGCCAAGTGGTCCGAGCGGCGATGGGCAGGGAGGACTCGCGGACCGGACTGACAGGGCGGATACACCCACCTTCGGTGGTGCCCTCCCCGGTAGAATTTTGGGGGAGGAACCCGCCAGCGGCACCCGCCGGGCAAGTGGTGGCACCCGCCGTGGGGAACAGCCAATCGAGAGAAGCAGGAACATTGCGCCGAGCAGCACCGATACCAGCCTTCTAAGATTCGCCGACCATGAAATGCTACCCATTTATCACTCCTAGGCACTGAAGAAACAAACTGGCCAACAAAAATTAAGCCAGAGAACAACTCGGTTTATTTTTTTATTGGTTCTACGCTGAATCTCGGCATTGGTGGAACATTTTATGGCGCGTTTTGGCATCACCAAAGGCCTTCTACCCTGCTGCAAGATCTCAGCAAAATCCGAGATCCGTACAAATGCTATCCGCCATCCCTTGGAATATTACCCCGTTCTGCAGGATTCCTAAAATTGCAGAATTGATGTGGGGAGCAGGGGGTTTGACAGGTTCATAATCCGCAGGCCGGAGGTCCCCGTTGCACCGTACGCGGTCGCCGCCGCGCCGGGAACATTCTGGTTGATCGGAATGCGAGCCGCGTGGCCATCAAAGAAAACAGCGTTAGCCCAGCCGGACGTGGCCGATGTCGCGCCGTGCCGGTACCGTAACCCGTTCCCCCAATAACTATCCGCATCGGGGTTGTCGTAGTTATATCCAGCGTACGTGCCAGGACCTTGCGGCGGCTCCAAGTAGTCCGGCGGAAGATTGTTGAAGAACCCGTAGTTCTGGTTGTATTGGAGGACCGGGATACGCGGGGAATTCCCAGGTTCCCAGTTCTGGTTGGTGTCCCCTATCGCCAGCTTCTGCCCCGGATTCTGCACGTTAGAGAGGCTGAACGTTGCCATCTGAACGGGTTTTCCGACCATGTTGCCAGGTTGCCAAAGGTAATAGAAGAAGTTAGCGTTGGCACCGTAGGTACAATTCGTATACGGCGTCATCCCCATCTGCGCCTCAGCCTGGACGGCGGGCAGGGGCAGAAGGTCGCCCGGGCAGAGAAATATTCCGCGCATCGCTGCCAGGTAGCTATCGTATTGCTGGGGGGTGATCGACGAAGATTGTCCGAAATAGGTCTCGGACATGGCGTCGGCGCTGATTCCGCGGTTGTTGCAGAAAAGGAGTAGGTCCCATGTATTTGTTCCGAACGGGCTCCAAGCACCACCCGGGTCCCAAGCGTATGGGATAGCGTCCTCATAGGTGTCTCCGTACTCAAAGAGCATTTGGCCCTGCGACCGAAGGTTTGCCTCACAGGCGATGCTTAGGGCGTCCAGCCGGGCTAGCGCGAGTGCGGGCAACAACAGTGCGATCAGCAACGCGATAATGCTGATGACCACAAGTAATTCGATGAGGGTAAACGCCCGATAAGATTTCATATGTCACCTCTTTTTAGGAATAGCATTCACACCAAAACGTGCGAAGTAAAAACTGGCCACGCGGAACAATCCGCGCGACCAGCGAAGTTGCAAGGCCGATCAGGCACGCCGCCGCCGCTTGAGCAACAGCAGGACCAATCCGCCCGCCGCCGCCAACGCCAGTGTGGCTGGTTCGGGCACCGCAACATCCGTGAGCGAGAAATTACTCACAGTGCCGATAACGCCGGCATTCTGCAGCCCAATCGCGGTGATTGTCGGATTCGTCGTGAAGGTAACGACCGGCGACACGGCGTTGCTATTGTCAAAGACCTGGTAGGTCCATGCGCTTGCCCCCGTGTTTAGGGTGATCGCAATGTTGTTGGCAGAGCCGACTGCGGCGGTCGATGACATGGTTCCGGAACCCTCGGTATATGGACCGGTAAAATAGGTTCCACCTCCGCTCGCATTGAGCAGTACCCAAGGGCTCGCGTAAACATTCGAGATGCTTGCGGGCCAGTCCCAACCCGTATTTAAGGTGCTGGTGCCGCCTAAGGGGTTGGTGCCAGCCTGTATATTTCCTGGGAAGCCTATGTCCAAAGAGTCATTTCCGGGAGCCGAATCAACGCCAGTAATGGTGAGTGTCGCCGATAATGTATAGACTTGGCCGCTTATTGGCGTAAATCCGAGGTAGGCCGAGTCTCTGGTTTTTCCGCTCTGGTCAAGCGCGTAGGTCGTGTATCCGCTGTCCGACCAGACCGCGTAGGTGTTTGCCGTCCACGTTGCGCTCGAACCGTTGTCAACGGTCGGAGCCGCGCCGTTAAGCGGGGTCGTCGAGGTGCCACTGAAGTTGTCTTGATAAATAACAGCACTGGCCATTGACGTACTGGCCACCATACCCAGCGTCGCCACTGCCGCACCGGCGATGGCGGCCATAGCCATCAGCGAAGAACTGTGTGAACCACGAGAAATTACTGACAAA
>JBMFGW010000194.1:0-4474 GCA_049977145.1 Phycisphaerae bacterium | reverse complement strand
GCGAAGGCGGCCGCGGATTTACGCAACGTATTGGGACTCACATTGGCCAGCCGCGTCGCCTCTAATTGGGTGTGTCCCAGTCCCCAGAAGTAGATCACGTTGATCCGACGATTGATCGCGTCGGTCTTCTGACAAAACCGCGCCGCGTCGAGCGCTCTTAATTGTGAATCGCTATAGCGTGCCTGAACCATCGAAGCCTCCTTGCGCGAGACATACTCTTCCCGGACGTTCCGTCGCCCGGTACTACCTATCATCGGATTATGTCTCCATCATCCTGCAATAAATCCTTCAATGTTTGGCCGTGGGAGGTATAACATCATCGGCGGCTTTATCGTAGGCCAGCGTCTCGGTACGCCCTGCGGGAAGGTTCCCTTGGGCCTGTTGAACCAGCTCCGGTATCTGCCCGGCATCGGATTCCGTGGCTGCGGTAATATGCCAGGCCAGAATCACTTCATGCCTTACATCCACGAGCAAATGGAACTTATAACCGAACCATTCGTAGACTTTGGATACTTGGCCATCATCGCTCCGGTATTCCTTGCGTCCTCCCGTGGGTTGCGGCAAGGGACTATCGTTCTTACAGGCCTCCTTGCTGTCGCCCCGGGCGCTGAGGCACGACGAGTCGCCCGCCGTATGACGCCCCAAGTCCGGCACCACCGATCCCAGCTTCCGGATCAACTGTTCAAACATCTCCCGTAGCAGCGCCAGAAAGACTGGCTCTCCCAGGACTTCCTCAAAGCGGCTCATATTCCAAGGCTTGGGAACATCCGCCACGGTGGGGATGAAAGCCAATTCCCGCAAGGCCGGATTACGCCGCATCTCCGCCAGACAAAGTTCCATCGTGGCATGCCGCAGGAAATAACGCAGCAGATGCACCCGCCAGAGCATCGGAACCGGATAATCATCGCGTCCCTTATACCGTCGGAACCGCAAAGCACCGATGATCTTCTCATCCGAGAGCATACCCAAAAGCAGCTTGCAGGCCACCAAATCCGGAGAATCATCAAGTGATTCCCAATTGAAAAGTTTACCGGTAACGGCAATACGCACAGTACTGGCACTCCGTAGTGGGCACCACCACGGCACCCCATGCGAGTATTATACAACGCAATAAATGCCCGCGTCAAGTGCATGCTGGTGTAAAATTCCGAAAAGATTTTCTCCCAAGGGCCTTGTTGCAATGCCAAGGCCAGTACCCTCCGCAGAATCTGGGGTAACGCTGTTTTCCCCTCCCACCGCTTACATGCTTCAATTCGGCACGAACTTAACAACGCAAGCAGCTCGCGGTGGAACTGAAGCGTTTGGCGCTTCATGTTTTCTCTTATATCATGCGAACAAAGGAGTTTAATATGTGGATTAAAGCGTTACGCTGTGTCAGTTTGTTGGCGGCCTGTATTGGCGCGAACTTCATGGTTGCCGGTTCAGCGCAGGCAGCCACCATTAAGGGCGCTACCGCTCCGCCGATAACCGCACCTCTTTGGCCTCTTGACATCAGCCGTGATGCCGCTGACTGGGTATATTATGGTTACAACGGTCAGGCAAATGGGATGAATACGGCAGCGGGGAACCCGGCGCACTTCAGCAGGCTGCGTGGAGAAATATTGGGCTGCTGGGTGCCTGGCTACAGTGTTTACCTCAAATTTCCTGGCGCAAAATCTCCTGCGACCAGTTTTGTTTTTGAAAATGGACCCTATACGGCCAATGGCGGGGGTGGTGGTAAACGTGCCAACAGGTTGTCATTCACCTCAACGCTCATTGCCCCGTCGGAAACGCTGACAGTATTCCTGACTTCGTTTAACTGCAGATCAAAAATATCGGTAACATTGCGGGCAAACAGAAACTCTCCGGCTATTGCCCAATACGCGGACACTACCGTGTTATCCTGTAATGCGAATCCCGGTAATGACGGATCGGGACCCGGTACGGCGGTTTTGACGTTGACGATCCGTGGGGGGCACAAAGGAGACCTTTTGGAGTTCACAGACCAGCCTGATTTGGCGGGCGTAGCCACCACGCAGTTCAACAATGTGGGCATCCAGGCGGCCAGTGTTGCACTTCCGGTCGCAGCCGTTGCAAAGCAGCCGCCCATGATGACTCCGGCGCAGGCGGCCAGTGATCCAGCGGTGGAAGATCGCGTCAAGAGTCTGCTTCACAAACTGACGCTGGCCGAAAAGATTAGACTTCTCGCCGGCCTCCCCGGTCCGCCATATATGTTTACGTATCCGATTCCGCGACTGGGAATTCCCGCCGTGGTGATGAGTGACGGACGTGTGGGCGTGCATGATTGGGGTGCGGATACTTTATTTCCCGCCACCGTGGCACTCGTTGCCACCTGGAATAAAAAGCTCTGCTATCAGGAAGGCGTTGCGATGGGGCGTGATGCCCGCGCCCGCGGCGTGGATATGATTCTCTCACCACTGGTGAATCTCTATCGTGAGCCGCAGGATGGGCGTAATTTTGAATACATGGGGGAAGACCCCTACCTGGCCTCCGGCGTTACCGTCAACTATATTCGTGGGGTACAGTCGCAGCACGTTGCGGCGGATGTGACCGATTTTTGCGCCTACGAACAGGAAAACAACCGGAGGATGATCGATTCCATAGTGAGCCATCGGGCCTTGGAAGAACTCTACTTTCCACCGTTTAAGGCCGCAGTTCAGAAGGCCGGTGTCTGGACACTTATGTCCTCTTATAACCGATTGAATTATGAATGGTGTTCCGCTGATCGCTATCTTCTTACCGACGTGCTGCGCCATCGGTGGCATTTTAAGGGATTGGTCGTATGCGACTGGGGTTTAAGCAATCATGTCAGCACGTTACGCGCGTTGCGGGCGGGACTGAATCTTGAGATGCCCAGTGCCGGACATTATACCGCCAAGCGCATCATGCCGTTAATCCGCAGCGGGGATTTCAGAGTCGCCCGACTTAATGCACTGATTACGCCGCTGCTTCGGATGATCGTAGCGATGGATCTTATGAAATATCCGCAAAAGGATGTATCCATTGCGCTCAACGACCCGTATAGCGATCATATTGCTTACGAAATGGAAAAACAGGGCGCGGTTCTTCTTAAGAATAAAAACCATCTTCTTCCCTTATCCGCAGGACCTCATCATTTAATTGTTGTCATTGGACCTAATGCCCGGTCTATTGCACCGGGCGGCGGAAGCCCCTTTGAAGGTGGCGGAAGCTCCTATGGTGTTCCCATTGTCAAACCGGTAAGCATGTTGGCCGCCATCAGGAAACTGGCCCCGGCCAGCACGCGCGTCGTGTATTTAAAATCGTTGCAAACCCAGAAAGCCAGAACGGTGGTGCAGCAGGCGGACACTGTTATCGCCTGTATCGGTTGGAACTCCAACTTGGAAGGTGAGGGCGTCGATAATCCCTATGCGCTGCCCGCACCGCAAAATGCACTGGTCGCCCAGGCTGGCAAGCTCAATTCCCATGTCATTGTCGTGCTCAATGGTGGCGGCAATGTGGCCATGCGCCAGTGGATCCATCCGATTGCCGGATTGCTTGACGCCTGGTATCCCGGCCAGAACGGTAACTTGGCGGTGGCCGGTATTTTGTTCGGGAAAATAAATCCCAGCGGACGTTTGCCCGAAACCTTTGAGAAACGCTGGAAAGATGCACCGGCTTACGGACATTATCCCGGCCATAACAACACCGTCCACTTTGCCGAGGGCATCTATTTGGGCTATCGCTGGTTTAATAAAAAGAACATCACGCCGCGGTATCCCTTTGGCTTTGGCCTTTCCTACACCACCTTCGCCATGCACCACTTGCAAGTTACCTCCACGGGAAGTGGTAAGCAGCGCGTGTTCAAGGTGACGGCTGAAGTGACCAACACCGGGAAAATGGCCGGGGCGCAAGTTGCGCAATTGTACATCCATCCGCTGGTGGATCGGAAGAACCGTTGCGTGCAGACGCTGAAAGGTTTTGCGCGGGTGAATTTGCAGCCGGGGCAAAGCAAAACCGTGACGATGAAACTGGACTGGCATGATTTTGCGTATTACAACTCGGCCGCCAAAGCGTGGCAGGTTCCGCCGGGTAAATATGAGATTGCCGTTGGATCATCCAGTGCCGATGAGCCACTGCACGAGACGGTACAGTGGACAACAAAATAGGCGGCACAGCCACGGCCTGTAGCACGCGGCCACGCCGCGAATGGCCGATATTTGAGGAACCTGTTCATGGAACGCCGAGACTTTCTTAATTCCATCGCCGCCGCCGTTGCCGGGACTTTGGCGGTCAGCGAGACGGTCATAGGATAACCACTGGAACCAGGTGGCTTTGAACCCTGGCCAGGCGGTGTTGTTCTCACGCCGAGCATTCGCCAAAATTTTGCCTATACGTTCAAACCTGATTCGCTGACAGTATTTCGCATCAAGTATGGATAGGGCCTGTGACAAAATAAACGTTACGTTGTGGCATTTTTTCCGATAATCGTATAATTCCATTTTGGATGGGTTAC
>JBMFGW010000193.1:0-4538 GCA_049977145.1 Phycisphaerae bacterium | reverse complement strand
CGCGCATTGACGAAAGCGTTTGCCCGTAGCCAGGTACTCAAGGGTTTGGAATTGGAGGTGCGGCCAGGCGAAGCAGTAGCATTATGGGGCGATAACGGGGCGGGGAAATCAACAACCATCAAGTGTATTCTGGGATTGCTGCATTACACCGGTGAAATTCAAGTTGCCGGACTGGATGCGGTGCGTGATGCCCGCGCGGTTCGCTGCCGGATTGGTTATGTGCCGCAAGAGCTGAGTTTTTACAGTGATTGGGATGCCCGTAAGACGATGCGCTTTTACGCGCAGCTTAAACGTGCACCGCTGGGGAGCATTAACGGCTTGCTCGCCTCGGTCGGTCTGGCGGACCATGCGAAGAAACCGGTTGCGGCACTATCCGGCGGCATGAAGCAGCGATTAGCGTTGGCGATCGCATTACTGGGTAATCCGGCGCTTTTACTGCTGGATGAATTTACCTCCAACCTTGATGCCCAGGCGCGGGCCGGATTGCTTGAACTATTGCATCGGCAACGTAATAAGAACCTCACGGTGTTGTTTACATCTCATCGCGTGGATGAAGTTCAGATGCTGGCGGACCGCGTGCTGGTGATGCAGGATGGCCTCATCGGCAATGATTGCGCGCCGGCGGCATTGGCCGAGGTACTGGGCTTTAAGAAATGGATGTATCTTCATTTTGCGGTAGCCGATGTTGCCACGGCGCAACGTTTGCTTGTGGCCCATGGTTACACGCCAAAGATGCGAAATAATATCATGGAAATGGCGCTGAATCCCGGTCTGGCGGTCGATCCTTTACGCATACTCATGGAGCATGGACTAACCGCAACAGATATTGACATCCGATCACACCGGGATACGTAATTCGGTCACCGGCAAAGGAGATCGCCAATGAACATTGAAAATATTCTTATCCTGATTCGCAAGGAGATGCGGGAGTCGCTGCGCAATCGCTGGTTTATCTTGTATAGTGCGGCATTTGCGGTTCTGGCGCTGGCCATTTCCTGGTTGGCTTTGGCCGGGGCGGATCAATACGGTTTTGCCGGCTTTGGCAGTACCGCCGCCGGGCTGGTGAATCTTGTCATGTTAATTGTGCCGTTGATGGCATTAAGCGCCGGTGCCGGCAGTTTCGCCGGAGAAAAGGAACGCGGCACACTGGGGCAGCTCCTGGCCATGCCCGTGACACGTTTGGAAGTGCTGCTGGGAAAATTTCTCGGATTAACGATTGTCCTGGCGATCACCTTGACGGTTGGCTTCGGCATCAGCGGCATTGTGATTCTGCTGGAGGGCGGGCAAACTGACGGGGGTGGCTATCTTACGATGGTGGCTCTGGCGTGCTTTCTGGCCACGGCGATGCTAAGTGTAGGCCTGCTGATTTCCGTGCTTAATGCCAAAAGCTCCACGGCCGGAGGCATCGCTATTATTATTTGGCTGGCGCTGGCGTTCGGCAGTGATCTGGGGTTGATGGGATCGGCGATTCTTTTTCGACTGCACATCTGGTCGCTGTTTAACCTGGCCGTCAGCAATCCACTGGAGGTTTTCAAGATGGCCACCCTCTACAGTTCTCACGCCTCGCTGCATGTGCTGGGGCCGGCGGGGCGCTATGCGATGAATCATTACGGATCAGGCCTGTGGGGTGTTTTTCTCACGGTACTGGGTCTATGGGTGGTTATCCCTTTGGGGCTGACCTGGTGGAGTTTCCAACACGGCGAGGTACCATGAATACTATAATCAGCCGACGAAAAATGCTTCGGTTGTCCACGGCTCCGGCATTAGCCGCAGTGCTTGGACTCGCGGGTTGCGCCCGGCATAATACCGTCCTGCTGCCGCCGAAGATTCATTATGGATACGATACCTGTGCGTGGTGCGGGATGATTATAAGCAATCCGCATTTTGCAGCGGCGGTAGCGTATAACCGCAACGGTACGCCACACGATGCGTGCTTCGACGATATCGGCTGCATGTTGTCGTGGCAGAAGGCCCATGGACAAACATCTCTACTAAAAGTCTGGGTAAAAAACTACGCCACCCAAAAGTGGATGGCTGCACAGCGAGCGTGTTTTATTCACAGCGCGGCAATTATTACGCCCATGGCTTCCGGGATTGCCGCCGGTGCCACCCTGGAGCAAGCCAAGTCGGCACTCCCGCAGTTGACGAATACTGGATATAAAATCATGACTTATGCCACAATTCGTCGTTTTGAAATTAACAGAAATAAAAACGGTGGGTGAAAAGTTATTCAATGCGAAATATAGTGAACCAGTGTGTGCTTTTACAAAAGGAGATTTTCATGTTAAACACATTCAATACGGTTATGCGGATGGCGTTGTCCGGTGCAGGGATCGCGGTAGTCGTGGTTCTTACCGGCTGCGGCAAAGGAGGCTCTTCTAACAGTCGGCAAACTCCACAGGCTGCCAACAATCCGTCGGTGGCCGCGCCGGCACCTAAGCCCGTGGCCATGGTGGGCGACGCCACCAAGGGCAAGCAGTTATTCGCCGATAATTGCTCCACCTGCCATGGTGACCACGGGCAAGGCGTAGTACACCTCGGAAAAGATTTGCAAACCAGCAAATTTGTGGCGGGGTTGTCTGACGCCAAGCTCGTGGCCTTCATCAAGCACGGGCGTTCTACCGCCAATCCCTTGGATACCACGCACGTCGCTATGCCGCCGCGCGGTGGAAATCCCGCATTAAATACACAGAAACTATACGACATCGTGGCGTATATCCGGCAATTGCAGAAAAAATATGGCGCTAAATAGCCTGATGTTGGCAAGGGTATCAGCGTTACAAAAACATGGCTCAATAGGTATTTCATGACTCGTTTATTATCTTTACGACACGGTTTTACGCTCATCGAACTACTGGTGGTGATTGCCATCATTGGGTTATTAATTGCAATTCTATTGCCCAGTCTGGCACGGGCCAAGGAAACGGCCAACCGTGCGGTATGTTCGGTTAATATCCGTGGCATTGTACAATCCATGACGATCTACGCCCAAAGCAATCGTAAAACTTTTCCGGCTACCGCCGGTAGCATTAATGGTAGTTACAGCAATGACGCGGAACCACCAATCGGCATAACTCCCACTCTCTACACTCCCGGAGCGGTGACTGCTTCGTATTACAATGGTGCCGCATCCACGCGAGGTTTTGCTAATCCGTTAGCCTGTTTATGGATTCTGGTGCTGCAGGGTCAGGAAACACCCAAATCGTTTATATGCCCATCGGATCCATTCGCGGCGGTACCCTCACTTGAGTTTCAACCACTTACCGCTTCCGGCGTGGAATCCCAGGTATATGCGAACTTTGACCAGGTTCTCACGACGAATAACACCAATGGCGAGGGCGAAAGTTATTCCATTGCCTTCCCCTGGCAAATGGCCATGCAGGCCAGCCCGGCGGCGCTGCCTGTGGGCAGCTGGTGGACCAGCGATGACGGCGGCGATGTGCCGTTGGTCAGCGACATGGCACCGGCGGATATTGCCACCGATGGCGGTGATAGCGCGACCGATCGGATTACCACAACCATGCTGTCAGATAATACGTTCGGCGCTTATATTTATAATTCGGGCAACCACAACGGTGCGGGGGAAAATGTCGGATTTGCCGATACCCATGTTGCGTGGGAAACCAACCCGTATTGTGGGGATTGCGGCGACAATATCTTCACCTTCGACGCCATGTATAGCAAAGCGGGCCCCAGTGCCAACAATACCAGTCAGAAGGGTCTGCGCGTTACCGGAAGCACGGGGGCGCCAGTTATGATGAACTTCAATACCCGCTCCCTTTATGATATTTGCATGGTGCCGGTGCGGAACGTTCGTAACGGACAGTGGTGAAGCCAGTTGAAGGCGTTGGCCACAACCACAACGCCGGAAAATGTGCCGCCTCCGCGCAGCTGAAACAGTGCCGTTTATGGTGGGTAGGTGATCACCGGGCTATGCGTATACTTCCGGTCGAGACGTGCAAAGACCGTCAGCTGGTGTGGCACCGCTGATTTCTCCGTCATGATGTGTCTGACCGGAATACCGCGAGCTATTTCCGCATCGGCGATCATGCGCCGATGGCAGCGCCACCACACTGCCTCCGAGCACATCACACAAATGCGATGTTTTCTTCGCCGACGATTCAGGTCTTTAAGCCCTTTTTCGAAGTCCTTTGTCTGCATGTAATCCGCATACCCGCGAAAGCTGGCATTACGCCAACCTGTGTTGATGGAGCCTTTTTTAGAATAGCGCAGGCCACCAAGCGCGGCCAAATGGCAGTAGGCTATACCCGCTTTGGGCAGAGCTCTTTGCATACGCTCTTTTTCAAACCATGGAAACGCCCGCGATCGCGGAACGGTGCGTACATCAACAAGTTCCCGGATTTTCCACACCTTCAACAGCGCAATAAAGTCTTTCCATGTTCTTGTGGAATGGCCCACCGTGAATAAGAGACGCTGGCTCATCTTACCGATCCTCAAGCCGCTACAATGTGCCCTGCTTCCGCCAGATTACGCAACAGCAGATGAAAATAAATCAAACCGCCGAATCGGTGCCATGC
>JBMFGW010000192.1:0-4554 GCA_049977145.1 Phycisphaerae bacterium | reverse complement strand
GTTAAAATTACGTTGGGACGCGTTGAATTTTTGCTTGCGGTTATGGTACGGTTTATACCATGGCCAACGCCAGGGTACGGTATTCGGCTGGTTATTAGCCGGGCTGCCATCACGAAACCGCCCCACCCATATCTGGTACCAGACCGCTTGCTTGGCCCAATTGGGCGTTGTCACCGAAGAGTGCATAGCGCACACGTAAGCATGCGCTGCGGCCTGCCGCCGATGCTTCCAAAAGCGCCCGTCGGCCAAGTAGCGTTTCTGGGTTCCGTGCGTCAGGGAAAAATAGTAATGAACCCTCAGTCCAGCTACTTGTACCACAGTTCCCCATCTGGCGCTATGCAACGTTGCGCCTTGTTGTTCCAACGCAATTTTCCGCCAGTGGCTGCGGGTCCGCTCCACGTCAACCGTCGCATCCGACAAGCCGCCTTTTTGTGTGACAAGCTCAAGGCGTAGAACTTGCGGTGAAATGACATCGCAATATCGCCAATTTGTCGGGATATAAGCCATGGCGTTAACCGGCACGCGATTGGGGAGCGCGGGAGGCAGTTTCTGCCATGGCCATGGTATGCGAACTCCGGAACTAATACGCCCAAAGGCATTGGGTAGTGACTGAAGTTTTGGATCAGCCATCGGATCCAATATCCATGATGCTGAAAATGCGGCATTGCCGTGCTGGTTAAGCGAAAATCGGTAGTGGTGCAGTCCCGGAGCCAGCTTCACCGTTACGGCCCACGCGCCGTGCGATATTTGACGCAGCGGCGTGGCCATATTCGACCAATCATTGAAATCACCCACGATGCTCATCGTTCGAGGAAGAGGTTGGCCGCTTGGGGCTACGTATCGAAAGGTGTGGGCCACGCGCCTGGGAAATCTTTGCGGCCATAGGATAGGCGCAGCGGTATTTTGTAATGGTACGACAGGTTGGCGACCGGCCATCGCATACAAAGACGGTACCGTAACAATGCCAACCACCAAGAATCCGCAGACTGCGAGAAAACGGTGACAGAGGTGTTGGCCCGGGCCTGGTCGCGGCCGTGACGTGCTAAACCGAAAACGCGGATTGGCGTTGACCACGATCGCCGTGTTGTGGCCCTCACGGGCCCGCAAATTTTGCCGGAGCAAGTTTACCGTCTTAATTCTCCTACCGCCCGGGGAGCTTTTTACTCTTCAGCACCGGGCACCGCTGCTGCAGGCGCGAAAATAACCCGCTGCCCAATTTTCATCGCACAAAACAAGCGGGTGAGCGCCCGCACGCGAAAAAACCACCCACAGCGAACGCCGGACCGGACGCTACCGGGCCGGAACAGCCGGTACCATTGAGACGTTTGCAACGTCAACAGTGTTATTCGGGTTTTGGTTTTTGAGGAATTCAACCTTGGTCGACGCCGATGTTGCAGTAAAACTAAGCGTAAACGTGTTGAAGGCCGCCCCCGTGACCGTCGGCGTTTGTGTGGCAATCCGCTTATTACTCGTCGTGTCCTCAATCACCACATCCAGCACCCCGATCGGCGTATCACCGGTCCTTCCGGCCGCCTCGTAGGTAAGGGTATAGGCTTGGCCTGCAGTAGTGGCCACGGTTTGGGAAAGGAACGACTGGGGGTAATTAGTTGGGGGTCCGCTCATAAACGCAAAATCCCTCACGCCAGCCGTACTACTCGGCGCGAAGGGGGCACCGTTAGTGGCGTAGAACCCGGTATCCGGTCCGTTGATGCCGGTTCCGCTGACGTAGGCAACGGTCCAGTCCGTTGGGGCGGCCGGGTTGGGGGAGTTGGGATAACCCGGAGAGGTGGTGTACGCCGCCGCATTCGCCGAAAAATTACCATTCTTGATCATATTGGCCTGGGCAGTGCCGACCGCCAACATCGTTAGTCCTGCTGCCGCGAGCGCCGCAGCCGCAAAGGAACAACGCCGAGAAAGTACCGCTGAACGATTGGAAAAGATAAACGACTCCTTCCGCTCCATATTGGAGCTGTGTGAACTGCCCACTGGCCGAGTGGGCTGCGGTTTTTCCCGATACATCGGGACGGATGTAACGCTACTGAATTTTGTGCTCATAGCCTGTTTCCTTGTATAAGCGACCACTTTGCTCTCCCACTCCATGCCAACCGCACGGTCGGCAAAAATGAGGTTGAGAGCTTCCTGACGAAAACTCAAGTCAGCCCGCCCTGACCAACCCACTAAGAAAAACTTTTCGCCCGCGCTAACCTCCTTTCTCAATATGGCTCGGCCGTAGGCACGCCGAAAATTTCCATCGCTGGGCCACCTGGCCACCGGCGGCTCGACCCAAGGTTATCAATCAAACCTGTACAAAGTATAGACTGACCCAATAGCCGTTACAATCCCAAATTGCGGCTTTTTTTCCGTAATCTGCGACATCTGGTATAATGGTCTGTAAGTGCATGGACTACCGCAACGGAGTATTAAGGTTATGGATGAAAGCCCCGCCAAACACGCTGAAAACCACCGGCGGAACGTCGTAGCCGTCATGGATCACCAGCCCATATACATTCCCCATTGCTCGAAGCGGCATTTAACTTGCGACATAGGCTGCCACACAACCGCGCCGTCGTTGTACAACTCGTGAACACCGGCGGGTAAATTGTTGTCCACCGTGTCAACGTGGTTTGACGATGGATTGGCGCCGCCAAACGGCCACCCCACCATTCCAAATTGGGCCGTCTGGTCCGTGAAAAACGCCTCATCCGAAGCCAGCAGTGTGCCGGGATTGGATTGGGGGTTCAGGGCTGGCTCGTGTTCGGTATTGGTGTTGTAGTACCCCCATGCCGTGGGGGCGTTGTACCCCGTAACGCCGTTACGCTCCAAGTAAATTCCATAGAGGTCGCCAGCTGGTTTCCAATTCCTCCCGCGATCCACCCAGTAACTGTAGCCGGTTAAGACGCTGTTCCAGTTGAACAGAAGCCCGGCACTGTTGTAGTCGCCGGGAACCATGATACCGTTCTGGCCTTGGCGAAAGGCCCCCGGTTCGGTGGAAAACAGCATGGTGAGTCCCGCCGCGGTTGGGTTTAGTATGCCCGGACGTGGATTGATCATTGTCACGGTTGAGGCATCGACACCGTAGGAGTCATAATAGAGCAGTCCGAGCCCCCAAGTCGGGTATGTCGGGGCGACGTCAAAGACCAGATTTCCGAAAGGCCAACCGGAACTGGTAGTAAGCGGATACTGGCCTTGGTACTCATTGGCATACTCATGCAGTGCGATCCCAATCTGCCGCAGGTTGGAGGCACATTGAATCTGCGTCGCCAGAAGTTTGGCCCTAGCCAGCGCTGGCAACAGCAACGCGATCAGCAACGCAATTATAGAAATCACCACCAGCAGTTCTATGAGCGTAAACGCGCGACAGGATTTCATAAGCCACCTCATTTTAAAAATACCATTCGCACCCAACCACGCCGGGGCAAAAGCCAGCCGCGCGGATTAATCCACGCGACCAGCGAAATTCCAAGGCCGATCAGGCGCGCCGCCGCTTCAGCAGCAGCAAGCCCAAAGCGCCCACCACCACCAAACCCAGCGGTGCGGGCTCGGGGATAGGCGTTGCGGTCAAGCTGAAGTTTTTGACCGTGGCGTTTACAGCAGACTCGCCAAAGCCAACGTCAGTGATGGTCGGGTTAGTAGTGTAGCTCTGCGCCGCAATACTCGAAGAATTACTGGGGGTTAGCGCATCCACGTATTGAAACCCGATTGTCCATGGTGACGCGTTATTCGTGGTAAGCGTCATGGTCACCGTGATCGGATCCGTGGTACCTACGGTACCAGCGTTGGTTCCTCCAGCGGTCCCCGGCCCAATAAACGCTTGATCAGCACCACCATTGGCCCCGCGTATCAACGTCCAACCCTCCGCCAATGAAGTGGTCCAAGGGTCGCCGCCTGTGTTTACCCCGTCCAGGAATCCCAGAGCCGCCCAGTTGGTATTGCCCGACGCGTTGGCTATCGTCGCCTGCAATGTGTAAACGTACCCTGTCGACGGCGAAAACGGCAGGAACGCGTTTGCGTTGTTGCCATTTGCATTGACACCGCTTGTGCCGACGGACAGCCATTCAGTGCCGGTCGCGGGCGCAGTCCACGCGTTGCTATTGCCTGCTGGTCCGGGTATCTGCGTGTTGAGATTTGTCCCGTTTGTGTACTCGGTCAAGGAATCGTTGTAAACGACCGACGCGTTGGCGAAGGAGCCACAGCCTAGCGCCAGCAGGGCGCTGCCGCCACAAGCGGCCAATAGAATGGAATGTAATTTAAGCATAGAAAACTCCTTGTGCAGCTCCCGATGGGAGCAAACTAAACTACCCACGGCCCGGATCGACCGTGGTTTGCCGCAACAATCCGCAGCGGATGAAACGATACTTGCTTTGGTATTCATACCAAACCTCCTTAATAGGAAACCAATCTTTGCTCTCCCACCCCACGCCAACCACAACGGTCGGCAAATCTGAAGTTGAGAGCTTCCTGACGAAAACTCAAGTCGGCCCGCCCTGACCAACCCACTAAGAAAAACTTTTCGCCCGCGCTAACCTCCTTTCTCAATATGGCTCGGCCGTAGGC
>JBMFGW010000191.1:0-4584 GCA_049977145.1 Phycisphaerae bacterium | reverse complement strand
CGCAAGACCGGCAAACGTATCACACATATCGAACGCGCGGCAGTTTCGGTAACGGGGACAATTCAGCCTGGCACTATTCGGCGTTGCCTTACGCCTGAATACTTTGAAAGCGGTTTGCCGGCACGAATACTCTTCTCCATGCCGGATAGTCCGCCGCGGCGCTGGAGCGAGGCCGTAGTATCACCTGCCATTGAGCAGGCCATGGATGGACTATTCGAGTCGCTGCTTGGCCTCCAGATGGACGCACAACTGGATGATAACGGCGAGGAATATCACGTGCCGGTGCTCGTGCCGTTGTCACCGGAGGCAAAGGCGCTTTGGGTCGAATTTTATGATGGCCATGCCGAGGAACAAGAACAATTGGCGGATGACCGAGAGTCCAGCGCGTGGAGTAAGCTGGAAGCGTATGCCGCACGGTTCGCGTTGATATTTTCCCTTTGCCGGGATCCAAACGCCACCACGGTTGACGGCCAAAGCATGGCTGATGGTATCCGGTTGACGCGATGGTTCTGCAATGAAACCCGGCGCGTATACGCCATGCTTGCGGAGTCGCCGGCGCAGTCACAAGAGAACGCCTTGGTGTCCCTGATTCGTGATCGGTTTAGCGGTACCGTAACACCACGCGAGTTAACGCGAATATCTCGCAAGTATCAGCCGACACAAAAGGCTGAAGCGGCGCTACAGGAATTGGTGAATTCTGGTTATGGAAAATGGGATGTATTGGTTCCAGACACCGGGCCGGGACGCCCCAGCCAAGCTTTTACTTTGAATGGCTGTAGACACGTTGACAGTAGACAGAATTCACCAAATTCAAAAGAAAATGGCAATTGTGTCAACGTCAACACTGTCAACACCCCGCGAAACGACATTGTGGCAACACCCCAGGCCGGGCCGACACCGCCCGATCCCGACGGAATTCCACCGCACATTTTACAGGCGGACGCCGGGCAGGAACTGGCCCGGCAGGCTGAAGCCGGACAGGAGGCATTCTAATGAGAACCGCGGAACAAATACTGAGTGTTTTGTCTTCCCAAGGCATGGCCATACGGATAACTGACGGCGATACACTTACGGTATCCAATTCAGGCCGGTTGGACGATACGTTGCGTGCCGATATTCGCCGGAATAAACCAGCACTGTTGGCCATGTTACGGATGCCTCCGGTACAGGCCATGGAACCCGCCGCTGATCCTGAAGGCAGAACTTGGCGGGAAGTCGCCTTTGAAGTTATCGCGTTGCTGGCCAGTGATCCGAGCGAAGAAAAGGCCATGCGAGGTTATTACTCTTCTGGTGTCCGCAGCTATCAGTGGATGCCTGGACCGCGGGACTATCCAGAACAGGTAGCACTCAACGATCTGGCTGACCACATTAAAAAGCGGTATCACCAACACATCATCATACAAAAGACTTCCACCACCGCGGACGGCCAATATCGTATCCACGGCTGGAGGTTGGAACCTGTTCCAGATGTTATTTCATCTACACCAAAAACACCTGCGGTAAAAGCAAAACAAGGGAAGATGTTATGAGTTTTTCAAGACCATTATTTGACACGCCGCCTGCCTTCCCGCTGGCGGATGATTCTTACTCGCCTGACGGTACTGGCAACCTTTGTATGGAGCGCGTTTTATGTGGGACGCTGTAATAAGAACCTGCGCTACTTGCGGTAAGCAATTTTCGACGCACCACGCACTTCAAATATATTGCGGCCAAAGTTGCTGCACCAAGGGTGCCACCAATCTGCGGCTAAAACACCGACAAGCCTTGCGTGAAAAAAACTGCCCTGTATGCGGCAAGCACTTCACTGCGCAACGCCGGGACAAGGACTATTGCAGCAACGCCTGTCGCCAACGGCATTATCGCGTTACGGCTATAAGCGGTTCCACTTTGGAACCGCAAGTAAGTGTAACGCACACTGGAGGCCGACCATGATTGATACACGACCGTTATTTCCGTCCACACCGGCACCACGATTGAAGCGCCCGGGATCCACCGTGCCAACATTGCCGCCGGTGGCCAAGGCACCGCCTGAAGTCTGGACGATTCGGTTCACCGCCGCACCGGGTAATGACGCGCCGCCGATATGCCGGATGCGTATGCTGCTTAAAACCGCGTGGCGACGGCACCGCCTACGGGCCACAATCGTTGCACAAACGCCGCCTGCTGCAACGCCGGGGGATTCGGCGGCCTCTATATCGTCCGATGGGGCGGCGATGCGGCAAACGGGCTGTAACAAGCTTGTACGGGGGCCGTAAATTTGGAAGTCTATGCCTCGCTTGGTTAGTCATTGTGCGTATGAGCGGGCACGCCCGCCAGTATAACATCGTATAACCCATTTTCAAGGAGTATTTTCATGGACCTGAACGAAAAACCCATCCCGAAGCCACTTTATCGGAAAATGCGAAAGCAACTCCACAAAACATTGTGGGCGGATTCCACCGTCAACGCAGCCGCCCGTGAAAACTGGCCCGCGGTAAAAATCGAAGCCGAACTTACGCTTATGGGAGTTTTGCTCGAAGCCGGTTATTCCTCACCGGTACCGACTGCAACGCCCGAAGTTTTAAGCTGGGTAGACTACCCGGAAGCTCACGCATTGCTTGAACCCATCGTCCGCGCCGTGGTGAAAAGTTTCGGCATTGAACCATCGGCCTGTGCATCACCCGAAGTCCCACGAGGCCCGCAAACGGCGGCTAATGCGTCCGTTTTGGAGGGGAAACCGTGAACTTTGACGGTTTTACCGATGAAACCCGCAAGGCGGCGGTTCAGATACGCAACCAAAACGCGCCGCCATTGGATCCGCTGGCCGTTGCGGTTCAGAAAGCGGTTACTGAAACTCGCCGCGAATATCCACCGGCCAAGGGTCTGGCCTTGCATCGGCTGTGCCATGCGGCGGTTTACTGGGCAACGCGGTCGTTATCTGATCCGCCGAGTTATGAATCCCTTGGTGAACTGGTGCAGGGCTTGACAAGCGGCTTATAGTAGTGATAATTGACACCAACGCATAAAGGACGTGCAATGAAAAGTATCGAAGATCAGTTGCGGGAAGCAATTCACCGGAGCAAGAAATCGAATCATGAATTGTGGCACGCTACAGGCGTACATCGTGCCAGCATTGCCAGATTCCTCCGCCGTGAACGCACGTTGCGGCTGGACGTTGCCGCTAAGATTGCGGCGTATCTGAAGTTGTCTTTGAAACAGGAGTAATCGCAATGAGCCAGTTATTCAAACGTAAAATCTGGGTTGATGCCAACGGTAAAAAGTGCAAGGCACACACGCCGGGAGCCAAACGCCAGGCATTGCCATGCTGGTATTTCCGCCTGACGGTGGCTGGCCGGGAACAATGGTTCAAAGGTTACAGCGATAAGGGCGCAAGCCTTACACTGATGAACGATACCATTAAGCGGCTGGCACGCAATGAGCAAGGCCTTGTCGATCAATTCAAGGAGCATAACGGCAGGCCGCTGCTGGAGCACGTTGCGGATTACACCGCACAACAATTGGCCGACGGCAACGATCCAGAGAACACGCACCGCATGGAACTGCGGATCAAGAAAATGATCACCGCCTGCGGATGGAACCGCCTGCCGGATATTACCGCCGCGTCATTCTTACGCTTCCGGGATACCGGCGATATGGCCAAGGCCGCACCAAAAACACGCAACGATTTCCAGCAGGTTATACGGTCGTTCTGCCGCTGGTGCGTGAAGCGCGGCCGGATGGCCATTGATCCATTTCAAAGTCTGGATACCGTCAAGGTCAATGGCGATATTCGCCGGCAACGCAGAGCCTTAACCGATATTGAAGTCCAACGGCTGCTTGCGGTGTCGCCAGAGCCGCGGCGTACCGTTTACATGGCCGCACTGCTTACCGGCCTCCGCCGTGCGGAGTTGGAGCAACTGCGTTGGTCGGATGTTCACCTTGACGCGCCCAAGCCTTATCTGGATGTTCGCGCTTCCACCACCAAGAACGGCCAGCACGCCATTATCTGGCTCAGGGACGATCTGGCCACCGCGATACGATCATTGAGCCGTTCCGGCGATACCGTGTTCATTGTGCCGGATATGGACGTGTTCAAGGCCGATCTGGCCTGTGCAGAGATCGCGCCGAAAGACATGCAGAAGCGTATCGTCGATTTCCATTGCTTACGGCACACGCTGGCCACCAACCTTGGCCGGTCTGGCGTATCGGTTCAAACCGCCATGCAGGTCATGCGGCATTCAGATATTCGCCTGACCACCAAAACCTATACCGATGCCAGCTTGTTACCAACGGCGGAAGCGATAGAGGCGTTACCACGCTGGGAGGTTCAGCAACAGGAGGCCAAGGGCACCGGAACCTACGACCACGGTTCTGGGTGCACGGCTGGAGCTACGGTTCAACCTTCTTTTGGTGTCTTTTCACGTCCCATAGTGTCACTATCGCATGACAGGACTGGCAATGAGCAAACCCGCATGGATAGCGAGCAAAGCCGCATGGATCAAGGCCTTAACGCATGTAGTCATGAATATCCGAGGGGTGGGGATCGAACCCACGACCAAAGGATTATGAGTCCTCCGCTCTAACCGCTGAGCTACCCTCGGGCGC
>JBMFGW010000190.1:0-4587 GCA_049977145.1 Phycisphaerae bacterium | reverse complement strand
CGGTGGATTGGCTTTGCCCGCCCGTGTGCGGAAGGGCCGCAGCAATTCTGCCACGCTGAAACTGTTAAGCAGATAGCTGATATTATTTTCCATGACCGTCTTAAATAAGCCCTCGCCGATCTGCACATTGCGTAGGGGTGCCACCGCCTGAAAAGGCACGGGCTTCCAGCGGTGGGCGGGGATGATGTTGCCGGGATTATCGGTAACAACGCCTTCTCCCTGTGGGCGCGGCTTGCGGGTCAACGGGGCGACCAGGCCGAGGTATGGCGAGCCTGTGACATACGCAGGCATGGCGGGATATATCGCGCGCAGCATTTCATACTCCGGCTGATCTGGGCCGGTGCCGTGCGCTAGTGCTGCGGGGCAGATGTATCCGCCCGCCGCCGCATTAAAGACTTCCATGGAATCCGAATCTGTCACGCGACAGCCCTGGGCCACATCCTGGCCGCCGGACCAGACTTCAAATTTGGAAAGCGCCAATTGCTTGTCCGTAAGCCGCGTGGCGGTCAGACGCACGTAACGTCCTGAAACTCCGTGGCCGGAGAATATCGCCACTTTGTCACCCGGCGACGGATAGTCGGCTTGGGTATGGTCGGCAATTGTGTCAGCGGAGGTAAATACGGCATCTTGTGAAACGTCAATCCGGAAGCGTTTTGGAAAACCGGCGGCGGCATAACTGTAATTCATGAGCATCGGCATGAGTTTGATCTGATCAATGGGGCGTGATTGCCCCAAATCCACCTGCACCCACTTGCTGACGGAATTGGAATTAGCTGGCTTAGACTGATATCCAAGTGGCGCAAAACGTGCAATACGCTCAGTCCCCATGGAAGCCAAGAGGGCTTGCCGACTGGGATATTTTCCTTCGGCTCGCGCCCCATTCGGCATGGCCAAGTCCGCTACCGCCGCCACGGCGGACGCTGCTGCCATGGCTTTCAAGAAGTCGCGGCGGCCGCAAGCCTGCTCCAGGTGTTGTACATTCCGATCACAACAATATGGGCGCACCATTATTTACTCCTTGATTCTCAATAATAGCGTCTGAAATCGCCGCAATAAAACCTTGAAATGGCGGACATTTTTAACCACCATTTTGCCGCTCAGCAGGTTATATACCGTGCTGCGGTGCGGCAGTGCGATCGTGCGCACTCCCGCCACGCCATCACTGCTGATCATCATCAGGCGACCATCGGTTTGGAAAGCATCATCGGTATTTAAGTAGACTTGCACCCCAAGATGCGGCAGCAGTGCACGCCAAATCGGGGCCGCCACCCTTGGATCACCAATAAATATTGATTGGTAGCGGGAAAATCGCTTTAATGCCATCGAAACACCTCCATTTGGCACATAGTGTGCCAACGGGATGCTGGCGGAATCGGCCACCTCCCAACTCGGAGCATCAGCCCCGTTAACGCCAGCAATGGATTCGGAGGGCAAGTGCAATGCGTTGTCACCTGTAATCGCACTGGCGGGCAAGTTTTCGGCAGTGGCCCGAAGGCGTAATTTCATGCCAATCAGGCGGCTGGCGGCTGCCGTGTCAATGCCACCTTTCCTGATAAACCCGGCCCCATACATCCAAATGGCGGTGTGTCCAGCGCGTTCCACTTTTTCCCGAATGATACGACGCGTAGCCGCATTGACATGCCATGCGTTAAGGAAAATAAATACCTTGGCGTGGGGAAAGTCAGGCTCTTTCAGGTCTGAAAGTAAATAGAATCCGACACTGGCCCCACAGTGAAAAAATTCCGTTGGGTAGTTTATCAGGGCCGAATACAACGGCAGCACCCGGCCCGGTTCAACGCGCGCATACGACGGTGATCGTTCATCATAAATAACCGCCACCTGCGGTTCATACTGGGTTCGCGGCGCATATTTCACATACGCCCTCCGCAGATGGTCCATGTCTTTCCACATACCGGTATTATTCAGCCAACCAGCGCCTTCGAGGTCCATCCACCAAGTACCGAGGCGGTGGACCATCATCTGGCCGAAATTCCGATTATGAACCGCGTTGGTCTGGTTGAGAGTTTTACAGCGGGTCTTATACCCCGGGGCCGCAAAGACCATGTCGCGCGGATGCACAAACGTCCTCGTATCATCCTCCATCATCCACAGCTTTCCATGCAATGTGGCACTGTCTACCGGCCCCATAAATGCCGGTGAACCACCCGGCTGACGGTCGTGATAGGATACCGGCGATGCAATGGCGTCAATATCCCCGCAGCGCAGCAGCTTGCCCAAAGCCCGGTCGGAGGTGTCGGATGTCGGAAGCTCAAAATCGTAACCATAGAAGGTTACGACCAGTGAGCGGCCAGCGGTGGCATGTTTGACAACCGACGCCAACTGCATAATCCGATTGGCGGTGATTTCACTCTGGTAGTCCAGGTAATCCACAAAGTTCCGTTGATCGGGTTTGTAAAATGGATAAGCTGTGGCAGGCTCCGCCGGTGGGATTGTGACGGTTTTGAAAGACACCTTGCCATCGTGCCAGGCCGCTCGCAATGCGTTTTTTGTGCGATAGCGGCGTCTAAGCCAGCGGGCGAAGCCAAGCCGGTTTGAACGCGAATAGTCGAAGCTCGGTAGCGTACCATAGTCGGGTGTAAACCACTCGCCTGTATTGCCATGGGTGATATGGTAACCGATAATATGCATGGCGTAAGAGCTTGCTTGGATGTGCCGGATCAGGGCTGTTAGCGCGCCTGCGGTAGCACGATACCATCGACGTGAGGCGACAGAGCTCATCGGGTGCGAGCCATTCGCGTAAGCCACCTGTTGTGCCGGATGATTAGCTCGGAAGCCCGCAACCCCACACCAAACGCGCGGGAGCAGCCATGCCTTCGGATCATTCTTTAAGACGAATTCGCACAGTTTGTCTATCTGCTGGTAGCTGGCGGTCGGGTATTGGGGAACCGGCAATCCACCTCCGTAGTGGCATGTAAAAGTAACGATGCGGATGCCGCTTTTGGCCGCAAAGCGTATCTCGGAGGCAGATTGCGCGAGACTCGCGGGATCATTGAGAAAAATGTTCACGAATAGCATCAGGGGCGGGGTTCTCTGGCCGTTTATGTAGAGGCAGGGTGCACCATTGCGCCCACGTACCGTGGCATCCGCCTCCCGTTGGGCCAAGGCCGGCACCGATACGCCGGTTGCCAGCAACATGCGTGCTTTGGATATGCCCACTATTACAGAGAGCACCAAGGCTAAAGAAATACCAATCACCGTCTGAGAACTTCCCTTGTTGCATCGGTTGACAAAAAAGCTACCCAGCATAAGCCTTACTCCGTCCGTAGAAAAGATGATGGCAAACATTCACCCAACATGTGCCCTTGCATATGTTGGGTGAAAACAGAAATATACGCGCCTCATGGGGATTGCGGCAGAATATTGTACACATGCAACCCGAACTGCTTGACGACTTCGACGTGATCGTCGGCGAACACCGCGTTTGCAACGCCGCTGCTGGGCGAACTCGTCAACATGTGACGATACCGGACGGACGCCAATAGGCCTGCCAGCGGGTAGTCGGCTGAGGAATTATCCGCGTTGCCGTCCCCCCAAGAGGTTGTGGGGGCGATCACCGCGGTCATATTCGGTGTGGTCCCATTGTAAGCCCCTGCGTAGTATCCCAGAACAGTGCTGTAATTGGGGTACAGCTGATGATTGTAATTCCAAGTGAAGCAGAACGCTGATGTTCCTCCCGCGTTGGGGGACTGGCAGGAATCGGCAAACATCACAAAATGCGAGGGTGATTCGACGATGCTCATCGCGAGCGTGGTTGCCGGACCAGTCGCCGACACTCCCTGCGATCCCATACGCCAACTGTTGACAAATAGATTTGGATTCGCACTATAATTCTGTGGAAATGTGTAGTCGGTTTGCGCACTGAAGGTGCTTGAATTCTGCAGCACGGCGGACGGGCAATCGAATAAGTTTACCCAAAGCGCGGGGACGGTGGGGTCTGTTTGCCAGTTGCTGGGAATCACATCCATTGGGCTTTGGTTCTGTGTTTCGCTTGGGGCGTCGAACGCGTAAAGGAATTCACTCCAGCCAGTAGCAAACCAGTTCTGATACCCGCCAGGGCCATTGTTGAAAAGCCAAGCGCTGTCCCCTTGGATTTGGCGATATATCATGCCCGGTGGTGCCATGTTTTTGTATGTTTGTGCATACTCGATCGTAAGTTGCCCCAAAGACCGAAGCCTCGCAGAGCACTGGATGCTTTTTGCCGATTTTTCCGCCAACGCCAATGCTGGCAGCAACAGAGAAATGAGCAACGCTATGATGGAAATCACTACCAGAATTTCCACGAGCGTAAAACCGGTACTTGCCTCCTCGTGGAAGCATTTTGAATTGCCCACGGTCCGAATGGACGGCGGTTTGCCGCAACAATCTGCGGCGGATGTAACAATACTGAATTTTGTGCTCATACCATGTTTCCTTATACAAGCAACTACTTTGCTCTCCCACTTCATGCCAGCCACGATGGTTGGCAAATCTGAAGTTGAGAGCTCCCTGCAAAACTCAAGTCGGCCTGCCTTGGCCAACCTGCCGAGACACCTTTTTGAACTTCAACCTCCTTTCATTTTCGTACCA
>JBMFGW010000189.1:0-4620 GCA_049977145.1 Phycisphaerae bacterium | reverse complement strand
GCTTGTTGCCGCAATTAACCGTGGCGCTCCGCCAACGCTTTTGAGGGAAAAGATACTAAACACGATTACCCTTTCGGGCTACAACATCCCACGACCGGGCAAGGACTGGAAATACGGAAACGTGCGGGAGCGCGGGGCGCTTTCCGCGTTCATGGCGCAGCGGGGCGAGCAACTGCTTCGCTCCGGCAATAGAGCGACGGCCGCGCGGTGGGAGATCGCCTCCGTCATGCTCGCCAGCCAGGACGATGTCGCGTTTGGTACCGTCGGCGTGCTTGGGCGCTATTTGCCCGCCACTCCGGGTTCGCCCATGTATGAGCCCTCCGCGTTGGCACCGGGTATAGTGCGGCAGCTACGGGGCATTTGCGAAAGGCGATTAGGCGCTGATACCCGCTTTTATTTCGAGGTGTACGGACTTGAAACCATTGCCCGACATCAGTTGGAACGGAAGGAATCTGTACCGCCGCTGCTGCGGAAGGCGTATCTGTACCGCTTGGGCGTGATCGTCAGCAAAGTGGCCTTGGGATCGTTATCCCGCCAATATTTCTTCCTTCGGCGGATGATCGCGGTGCAGCGGGTATGGGGCCTTGGCGCTCATTACCGGATGGCAACGGACGCAATGCGTACGCTCACTGGATGGAGAGGAGACTTGCTCTCGGATATCAACAGAGGGCCCAAGACAGCCCGGACTGCGCCGCTGCGATGGATTCAAGAGGCGTCGCTGTTGGATCCCATTGGGACGGGTTCTCCGAAGGCGGAAGAACAGTCCGGGGGAAGTGGGTAGACCGCGAATATTTTCATCTTCCCGCGCGGTGCGGGGAAATGTGAATAGTGTTTTTAAGGAGTCTCCCATGAAAACTCATAGTAAATCCCTTGCTCGTGCAGTGGCCACGTGGACACTTAACGGCGCTCTGGCGGCTTGCCTCCTATGGGCTGTCAAGAACCAGCCCGTAAGCGCCGGCGAGCCGGTACCATACGAGTGCTGCGGTGCCTATACTGGATGCGCCGAATCGTGTGGGTGGGACAAGCAGGTCCAGGAATGGGTGACCGTTGCGCCAGTTCAATATGAGGGATGCACGGCTGCCAACTCCTATAACGAGCAATGCACGACGGGGCCGGGGGAAGTGCCCTGCGGCACATGGGTCGGCTACATCAATTCCGGATGCACAACTGCATCGGGCCTTTCGGGTACCGCCAATACGCAGGGGTGCTCCGATACTTGCGCCCAGTCGGCGTGAGTGTTAGGTAGGCGGCGAAAGCAATTGGCGAATTGGTGCGTAATAGCCAGAACGGAGAACCGACAATGGTAACTCGGCAAGTGGTGGGCATATTACCCGCAGTGCTCTTCCTAGCTTTGGCTCCGGCCATCGTACGCCCGCAGATTCCGCCCCGTCCTGGAACGGAGGTCGCCGCGCCCGATGTACGACTGCTCCGCAGAATTACCGGGCGGTTGCGTGAGCTCCAGAACATTACCGTCACGTACCGCCAACTCAACGATTACACCCCGCCACCGAAACTCGTGGCAAGATGGGAACGCTACGCCGCCCACTCGCACATGACGCTGAATCTAGGCCACAAGCATTTCGTCTGCCGGTTTTCGTTCCTGCACGGAAGGTCGTTCTACGAGCGCCGAATTCTTCCCGGTGGTCCATACGTCGGCCTGCTTCGGCAAATTGCCACGTTTACGCATCAGCGTGCTGAGTCGCTGGTCTGGGATCTGCAAATGCCCAAGAGGCCGCTGGGCGTAATTAGTGACAAAGCAGCGTTGCCCAATGCCACAATTGACGTGGCATTGGGGCTGCGGGCTTGGCGTAGCGGACAATGGCTTAAACCTGCGGATGTCATGAAGATGCGTTTCGGGCTAAGCGGAGCGAACACTCTGACGCTCACGCGATTCCGTAGCCCGCGTACCCAGTGGTGGATTTTCCGACTCAAGCCATCGCTTGAGCTTGTAGAATACAGGGACGCCGTGCGCCCCGGCGATGGCGAGCATGTGGTGAACTGTTCCGATTTTCACAATATTCAAGGGGTCGCACTGCCGGGGAAGGTTGTCACAAGATTTCTGCCCTACGGCCTACACGGCCAATGCGTTAAGAGGGTCACGCTCACGGACCTGCAATACAAGCTGGGGCCGAGGTCCAATACCCCAGCCAGCTACATGATAACCTTCCCCCTAAATGCCGTGGTACTTGATTCGCGGACCGGGCAAAGCTGGCGTGTCGAGAGCCGCCCACGCAAGATGTCAGACTCGGCGATCTATCGTCTGCTGAAGCGGAGCGACCACGGTGCGGCACGTATCCAAGGCGAGTCGGTTGTTAAAGGGGGCGTACCGCAAGCCAAGCCCGGCCCCGAAGCGGGGAAGCCGCCTTCTGTTTCCGTGCCGCTTGGCGTAGCGGCGCCTTCGGCGCGCTCCTCCGGCGCAACGGGAAAATGGTTCTGGTGTACCATCCTTTTGCTATCTCTTGCGGGGTTGGCGGCCGTCGTCTCCGTGGCTATACGGAGGGTTCGATCATGGAAACGCTGATCGGCCGGCGGGAGGGCGAACGAATTCCATTTTCGGCGCTGTTCGTGGCGGCGATACTACTTGCGGGTATTGCGGCTTCGGCGATATTCAGCGTGTTCGGGAGCGAAAATTCCACGCGGCTATCACGCGAGGTCCGCCCACACAATACCGCGTTCTATTCCGCAGACTTCGGCCGATTCGGTCCTCAAGAGCACCCAACGTTGGATTTCACGTTGACGAACCGTACGGACCGCGCAATAAGAATTGAAGGGGTTATTCCGAGTTGCAGTTGTATAACGGCGGGCTGCTCACATCGCAATGTCGCGCCAGGTGCGGCGGCAACAGTTGCCGTTACCTACCGCGGATTCCCTGGCGTGTTCGGACCATTTGGCAAATCGGTGGCGGTCACCTACCATGAGTCGCCTACCGGGCCGCAGAGGGTGCTTCGCCTGTTCGTGCGCGGGGACGCCGTTTGTGATGCGCCCTTGCGGGCTTACCCGCAGAACGTGTATTTGGGAAATGCCGCCCCCGGAGCCAAGGTGATTTCCCACCTCTACTTCCATGGTTGGATGGGCCTGCTTAGGTCGTTGCCAGCTTCGATACGCCTCTCTCCGGGGCATCGGTACCGGTTGGCTTTGCGGCAAACCGACCACTCCCGGGCAACGCGCGATAAGGCCGTCGAGTTGATATTGCAGGTTCCGGTTGCGCAGCCCGCGGGCAGGTTCAGTTGTATAATATCGTTGACCGGACCCGCCGTCGGAAGGGTGCGGATTAGGGTTGAAGGCTATATTTCGATTTGTAGATCAGCCGCGTTGGCGGGCAATCCAACCCGTGCGTCAAGCAAGGCAGCACAATTGGTCCCGGCCGTGACTGCGAAGTAAATACGAAATTACACGCGGATTCCTTTCATGAGGATATGACAATGGGCGCGGATAACGCCTTCCCAGTGGTTGGCGCTCAGGGCAGGTGCCTGCGGACATTCCCGGGCGGGACTGCAACCGTCGCGGGTGCGATCCTGATCATCGCTGCAGCGCTCAAGACATGGCAACCGAGCCGTTACCCACTTTCGGTGCCGGGCCTTCAGATTTCGGCTGAGTCTGGCCCCGCGCTGATTGCCTTTGAAATCTTCCTCGGCCTGTGGCTGATCAGCGGGGCGTTGCCGGCAGTGCCGCGGAAAATTGCCACCGGCTGTTTCAGCATCTTTGCGTGTTACACGCTCTATGAAGCGCTTGCCGGTAAGACCGACTGCGGCTGCTTTGGCCAAGTGCATGCCAGCCCTTGGTTCACGTTTATTCTGGATGTTGCCATTGTTCTCGCGTTGGTAATATTCTCCATGTCCGGTGGAGACAATACTGCGCCATCGCGTTGGTCCCAGCGAAAATGGCCGGTTGCTGCGGCGGCTGGTATCGGCTTGGCCGTGGGTGTCGCTGCTGCGGCGTTGCACCCCAACCCGGTAATTGTCGCCAACGGTCTGGCCACTGCGGATTCCGGCAAGCTGGTGATCTTGGAGCCGCACAAATGGCTTGGGCATCGCCTGCCGGTGCTGGCGGATATTGTGTCCATCGGGCCTTCCGGACCGAGGGCGGCTGGGCGACGCGAAATGTCTTTGGGCCAACGCCTTGCTACCGGCAACTGGATCATCATGTTTTATCACGCCAGTTGCGGCGAATGCCGCGCGACCATTCCGGTTTACGAGGAGTTGGCACAACAGGAAACGCTTTCCGGGAAACGTGCCCATGTTGCGTTTGTCCGCGTGCCGTCGGGTTCCGGTGCTTCCACACGTGACCTGTTTCACTCGGATATTCCTCTGCACGCAACGCTGGACGCCAGCCACCAGTGGTTCGCCACAACGCCCATCGTTGTGGAATTGCGTGACGGAATTGTACATCGCGTGGCCACGGGCCGTTCGGCTATGAACTGGCAATGGATGAACACAGCGGTGCATCATCGTGAAACTACAGGTGGCATTGACACAGTACAATGATCACGGATCAATGGCCAATGATCAATGACCAGAAATAGATTTGATGAGCCGCTCGCAACGAGGAACGAATAATGAAAAATGGACATGGCGAGAATCCGGAAGACGAGACAATGACCACGGATCATGGATCAACGAT
>JBMFGW010000188.1:0-4694 GCA_049977145.1 Phycisphaerae bacterium | reverse complement strand
GGGCGCGTGCTGGCTAAGTCAACCGGAGGTGGCGCGTATCGTCGCCGACGCATTGCGCCATTTCAATGGGGATCGGTACACCCTTCACGCGTGGGTCATCATGCCGAACCACGTGCATGCCTTAACGACCCCTGCGGCGGCCGTCACACTTTCCTCAATTATGCATTCTTGGAAATCGTTCACCGCCAAGCAGGCCAATGGCCTACTCAAACGCACCGGCCAATTCTGGATGGAGGAAACGTATGACCGCGTTATGCGCAACCGAAAGGAAGTTATTACGGCCACAGCCTATATCGAACAAAATCCTGTTGTCGCTGGCCTGTGTGGTGCCGCCGCGCACTGGCCATGGAGCAGCGCCCATAACGCAGGCATCTTGCCTGCATCACCCGCCAACGCAATAACCCGTAACGCAGACATACTGTCTGCATCAACAGCAGGCGGGACAACCCGTAACGCAGACATCTTGTCTGCAACAAATGCAGGCGTCCCGCCTGCACCCAACGCAACGCGCCTGCCTGCAGCCCGCAATTCCTCCTCCACGGCGACGTCCCGGCACGCCAACGTGAACCAGAGGGCCAATCCATGACTGAACCGCAAAAGCCCAATGACAGCCAAATCATCCTCTACCGCACCTCGGACGGCGCGGTAAGAGTTGAGGTCCTGTACCAGGCCGACACCTTCTGGCTTAGCCAGAAGCAACTCTCCGAGCTTTTCGACGTGGACGTGCGCACGGTGAACGAACACCTGCAAAATATTTATAAATCAGGCGAATTGCTGGAATCGTCAACTATCCGGAAATTCCGGATAGTTCAACGCGAGGGCAAACGCGACGTTGCCCGCGAAATCGAGTTTTACAACCTCGACGCCACCATATCCGTTGGCTACCGCGTAAATAGTGCCCAAGCCACGCAGTTTCGAATCTGGGCCACAGGCACACTGCGTGAGTTCATTGTCAAGGGTTTCGTCCTCGATGATGAGCGGCTAAAGCTCAATAAACGGTTTGGAAAAGATTACTTCGACGAATTGCTTGAACGCATTCGTGAAATCCGCGCCAGCGAGCGCCGCTTCTACCTGAAAATCACTGACATTTACGAACAGTGCAGCATTGATTACGACCGCAACGCAGAGATCACCCGGACATTTTTCCAAACAGTTCAAAACAAGCTGCATTGGGCGGTAACGGCTAAAACCGCGGCGGAGATAATCGCCCAACGCGCCGACGCTGCAAAGCCCTCCATGGGATTGACGGCCTGGAAAAATGCCCCGCGCGGGAAGGTTCTAAAAAGTGATGTTACAGTGGCGAAAAACTACCTCATAGAGCGCGAGATCAACGAACTTGAGCGGATCGTCGGAATGTACCTCGACTACGCCGAGAATCAGGCGGCACGCCAGATTCCAATGAAGATGGCAGACTGGGTGCAGCGGCTCGACGCGTTCCTGCGATTCAACGAATACGAAGTGCTTACCAATGCCGGAAAAGTTTCGGCGGAGGTCGCAAAGAAACTGGCCGAAGAACAATACGACACTTTCCGCATCACGCAGGACCGCGACTTCCAAGGAGATTTTGAAAAAGAAATCAAGCGGATACAGGGAAAATCCCGGGGCGTTGACGACGAACCTCCGGGCCAGGGAGCGATGCCATGAATCCCACCGTCAACGCCATTGCCAACCGCCTGAGCCTGCGGCAACCCCAGCGTGATTCGCTGGAAATTCTCGCGCGCGTTTGTGACATTATTTCACTGGAGAAGGGTGCCGATCCGGCGGCGGCACTGGAGGCTATCAAAGCCGAATTTCCATCGGTGACGGATTTTGAACGCGACTTTCCATCGCTCTGCTTCGCCCTGGCTACCGGTGTGGGCAAAACGCGGCTTATGGGGGCGTTTATCAGTTACCTGTACCGGGCGGAAAATATCCGGCATTATTTTGTTCTGGCCCCCAACCTGACCATCTACAACAAGCTGATTGCCGATTTTACGCCCAATACCCCAAAATACGTTTTTCAGGGCATCGCGGAATTCGCCCTGAATCCGCCGGAAATCATCACCGGCGACAATTACGGATCTGGCCGGGGCGTGCGCAGCAGTGACCTGCTGGATACCAGCCACATCCACATCAATATCTTCAATATTTCAAAAATCAACAGCGAAGTACGCGGCGACCGGGCACCTCGCATCAAGCGCCTAAGCGAATACATCGGTGAAAGCTATTTTGAATACCTTTCCAAACTCGATGATCTGGTATTGCTGATGGATGAAAGCCATCGTTACCGGGCCAGCGCCGGCGTAAAAGCGATCAATGAGCTTAAACCGATTTTGGGATTGGAACTGACCGCAACACCGCAAATTGAAAAAGGAAATACCGCCGAGTCATTTAAGAACGTGATTTACAGTTATCCATTATTCAAGGCCATGGAAGACGGCTTTGTCAAAGAACCCGCTGTGGCCACGCGCGAGAATTTTGACGCCGCCAATTACAACCCCGAATCCCTGGAGCGGTTGAAACTGGAGGATGGTATTCATGTCCATGAGAACGTAAAAACTCGGCTGGAAATTTACGCCCGGGAAAATGGCCGGGAAATCGTCAAGCCCTTCATGCTGGTTGTGGCCGCGGACACGGCGCACGCCAACGCAATATTGCAGACCATGGAAGGCGATGACTTTTTCCAGGGCCGCTATAAAGGCAAGGCGATCACCGTCCATTCCAATTTGCGCGGCGAAGAAAAGGATGAAACCGTCCAGCAGCTATTAACCGTGGAGAATAGAGACAATCCCACGGAAATTGTCATTCACGTCAACATGCTCAAAGAAGGCTGGGATGTCACCAACCTGTATACCATTGTGCCTCTGCGGGCGGCGAATTCCAAAACTCTCGTGGAGCAGTCCATCGGGCGCGGATTGCGCTTGCCTTATGGCAAACGCACCGGAGTAATGGATGTGGATCGCCTGACAATTGTTTCGCATGATAAATTCCAGGAGATTGTCGATGAGGCCAGGCGCGGCAATTCCATTATCCGGGCCGGTGTGGTCATTGGAAGAGACATCCCCACCGAACGGCAGATCGCGGTAGTCATACCGTCCAATCTGGAAATGGCCATCACCGGGGCACCCGCACCGGCGGGACTTACGGTCAGGCCGATGGGCAATTTATTTGAAACTCCGCAGCAGCGGCGCGCCGGTCAGGCGGCGTTGGAAATTATCGGCCAACTGGAGCGGCAGGGCCACCCGCCGGATCTAAACAACGCCGATGTCCTGGCCGATCTTGCGCGCAAAGTGGCCGTTGCCATGACGCCGGCGCAGGGCGAACTCATTGGAGTTCTTGAGCCGATGGATATTGGACACGTCGTTGAAACAACGGTAGCGCTGTGCAGGGAGATGTCAATCCAGATTCCCCGCATTATGCTGCTGCCCAAGGGTGACGTTACCGCCGGGTATCGGGATTTTGACCTTGATACTTCCAGTGTGCATCTCCAACCAGTTGCCAAAGATATTCTGATTCAGCACCTGCGCGACAGCACGCAACATAGGCTGGTCAGCGGTGATGGAACCGTGGAAGAGCACCGGCTGGAGGATTATCTGGTTTTCGGCCTCATTGACTACAACGATATCTGCTACGATCAGCACAGTACCTTGCTTTACAAGCTCTCCGGCCAGATGGTCGAACACCTTAAAAGCTATCTGAAGGATGATGACGCCGTTAGAAATGTTCTCCAATATCATCGCCGGATGCTCGTGGAATTGATCCACACGCAAATGCAGGAGCACTTCTATCAGAATCATGCGGGCTTTGATGTACACACCGCCGCCGGGTATACCACGCTCCGGCCCGGCAACTACTCCATGGCAGCCGGAGAAACAGTGCGGAATTTTCGTGATACCGTGGAACAACGGATTTTAATTCGCGGCATGTTGTTTGGCGGTTTTTCAAAGTGTTTGTATCCGGCCCAGAAGTTTCACACCGATACCGAGCGGAAATTTTCGGTTGTGCTGGAAAATGACAAAGAAGTGCAAAAATGGTTCAAACCCAACCGGAGCGACTTTCAGATCCACCTGCCCGGCGGTGCGTCCTACGAACCTGACTTTGTAGTCGAAACCCGCACGACAAAATTGATCTGCGAACCCAAAGCCGCCAATGAAATGGACTCCGTCGACGTAACAACCAAGGCGTCCGCAGCGACCCAATGGTGCCAATACGCAACGCAACACGAAGGCAAAAACGGCGGCAAGCCCTGGACCTATCTGCTTATTCCGCATGACGCCATCTCGGAAAACAAAACGCTTGCAGGCTTGGCCGCAGCTTACACCTATCGCGACACGTCCGGCAACCAACAATGACCTGGATAATATGTTGCGGGCGACCACCCATTAAAACGATGGAGAATCTGCCAAACGCAACCCCCCAAGCCCATAAAGCCGCGACCGCGGGTCGCGCACGTCCAGCGCCACCGCCCGCCAAATAGCCCCGGACACACCCGGTGAAATTCCGCCCAATTGCCATATTCACTTTTTGGTAGTTCGTTGCAATATTGATCCATGATCAGTGATCAGTGAAAACTGTTATCTCCACGCCCCCGCCCCTATAGCATTCCACGACATCACTGGATTCCGGATTCCGGATTCTGGATTCTGGATTCTAAAGCGATGCCGCACGGCGTCTGCCCGCCTATTGATCAGTGATCAGTGGTCATTGATCATTGG
>JBMFGW010000187.1:0-4777 GCA_049977145.1 Phycisphaerae bacterium | reverse complement strand
CGCGGATTCTCTCAACGAACAGCCGTCGGCCAAATGCAGCAGCAGCATCCGAAGCAACGTGGGAGCGTCTTTGACGCACCTGGCACGCCGAATCGCCGCCAGATCTCGTGCCTTGGCTTCCCAACCATCTGGCAACAATCCCGACAACAATTCCCATTGTTCATCCGCACGCACGATCCGGCGCTCTATATTTTTCATGCACGTTAATATACACACGGCCCGTGCGAATGCAAACTTAAGTTAACGCCTATGGGGGGAGGCTCCCCGGTGATCGATACTAAAAGGAAGAAAAGGCCCACAAATCCTAGGAAAATCAGGCGCTGACTACGCGTTACCACGCAGCATCCAATGTAGCCAAAAATGAGCAGCAGCAAACCAGCCATCTCCGATTCCGCCACCCTGGTACAATGCAGTGACAACAGCGAAAACGCTCCGATGCAAAACACCGAACATGCAAGGAATACGACAATTTGTGGATGGAGGAACATTGGCATTAATCGCTTCCGCGCATCCGTTATCTGTTCACGAAAATGCCCCCAGATGGTACTGCTCAGGAACGTCATCCCCAGCGTTAAGGAAGCTGCGGACACACCACGGCCTGACAGTCCATACGCGGTTAAAAATACCGCTAGCACCACCCACAACCCCGTCTGCCACGATGAAAATGGTCGGCGCAGATACGTCAGCAAAATCTGTTTATAACGATCCATGTTCCTACCCCATCTCCAGATTCATCCAGCGACGGTAAACAATGGGAATGAGGAGCAGGCCGAGGAGAAATGATCCTGCCGCAATAGCCAAAAGGTCATTGTAACCAGTTCGCGGTCCCAACACGAATGGTAGGCCAAAAAATAAAACTGGGAGCAAGGCGGCCCAGATAATTCCACGATTCGGCAGACTCCACCACGAAGCAACAAAAGTAATGATCTGGAACAACAGTGACGCCAAGCCGTATGGGGCGACCAGTCGCAATGCCGCAGGCCCACCACCAACGCAAAGCATGGCAAGGATAAACATTCCTGCTGCGATCAGCCAAATTGTAACTATCTGCGTCAGCATCGCGGCCGCTATACCAATCACAAATCGACGACGGCAAATCGGCTTGAGTGATTCGCTTACAAGACAGGGCACAATTTGAAGCCACTCGCCCGTAGCAATCAATCCGGGAAGAGCGATAAGCGCGATGAAAATCGCAATGGCACCGAATGATATATGCGCTGGTGAACTATCTCTCATGGAGAGATAAAAGATCACAGCAAACAGAAACACCACGGCGGTAAATCCTATTTCGAGCCAGCGCGGTTGAACGTGGTGCCACTGTCGCACGAAAGTTCTGTACAGCATCCAGGGCCCAATCTTGGGTTTCATCGCCAAGTGGTTTTGTCGTGGATACTTCATGCCAGCGTGCGCATTTTTCCCGGTAATACGAAGCAACTCCGCTCCATGATCGATGGCCTCCCCCGCTGGCATTTCCATGATGCGCGGGCGCGATGTTGCGGATTTTCTTGCCATCAGCTTGACCGCAATGGCAGTTTCTGCGACACCAATAGCCAGCAGTAACACGGTATACAGCCATCCTTTTGGTGAAGAGGGGTTTCCCACGCGCTGCCAGAAAACCGCACCCACAAGCGGAAGGCACGCAACGGGAAGGATAATAGCCGAAAGATAATTCATTGCGGAAACCAGGCCCACGGCCCCAAACAGGAAAATCGTGATAGTGTAAACGCCGATGTGCCCACCGCCGTGTCGGGATATTGAAATAGCAGGCAACCCAATGGTCACTGCGCTGGCGAGGGTGAGAAAAACTGTTACGTGCCATCGGAAAAAATCCGGGATCAATTGTTTCTGCGGCGGTATCATCTGGTCGCTGAAGTGTGCCCACAATAAACCCGCGGCCAGCAAAGTTCCTATGAACTGTGATGAAAAGCCGTATTCGCGTGAATCTCCCAAATCACCTGTTATAAACGCCCAGATGGATAGCGCTATCCAAATTGGGGCCCCGAACGACGCGTAGGCCCGGCGCAGATACGTCAGCAAAACCTGTTTATACCGATTACCCATGCTCCACCCCCTGCTGAATTTCCAGAAAGGCGTCTTCCAGACTGGTGTGGGTACGCTCTTTCAATGCTTCCAGTGATCCGAACCACGCGATTTTGCCTTCTTTCATAATCGCCACATGATCCGCCACGCGCTCCAGATCGGACGTGATGTGCGTGGAAAATAATACGGTGCGTTGTTGCGGTTCCGTAAGTTCCACCAGCAGTTGTAAAAATTGCCGCCGGGCACCGGGATCCAGGCTGGCCGCGGGTTCATCAAGTATCAGCAGATCAGGCTGATAGGCCACAGCCGTTAAAATGGCCAGCCGCTGTTTTTGCCCCACGGAAAGTGTCCGCACCCGATCCCCCAATGGCAATTCCCATTGCTTGATCAATCGATCGGCTAATTCCGCATTCCACGTAGCGTAAAACGCCGCGATATATTGAATCAGTTCCGCCACACGCATCCATGGATATAAGTTAATGACCTGCGGCACATAGCCCAGCCGGGCCTTAGCCGCCGCGGAAAGCGACCATGCGGATTCACCCAGCAGAAAGCATTCGCCGGAGGTTGGCCGCAGCAATCCCAGAGCGCACTTAATAAGGGTGGTTTTACCGGCACCATTGGCACCGAGCAGTCCGACGGTGGCCCCCACCGGGATTTCCAGATCCACGCCGCGCAGGGCCGGTTTGGAGCCGAAGTTTTTGGTCAGATTTTTAATATGGATAGCCATGGTCATGCCGTTCTCCTTACAGGTTCCAATTCCAATTCCAAGTTCACGGATTGATCCAACAATTTATGTAACTCTTTGGGAGAAAAGCCCAGCAGCGCTGCCTGCTGGGCCGCCTGGCGCAGTTGGGCCAGCAACGCCTGGGTTTGCGCATTTTTCTGGCCGCCGGCCGGGTTGGCCTTCACAAACGTGCCGCTGCCCTGGCGGGTTTCCAGCCAGCCTTCCGCCGTCAGGCGTTCATAGACGTGCAGAATAGTATTTTGATTCACCGCCAGATCGCGGGCCATTTCGCGGACACTGGGCACGCGGTCCCCGGCCTTCAGTGCACCGGCGACGCACTGCCAGCGTATCTGATCCGCAATCTGCCGACTGATGGGCACGCCCGATGATGGTTCAATGCGCAATCGCATCACACACTCCAAGTGACTAGAGAACTATAACAGCAGGCAGTCAAGGTGTCAACGGCCGGCAAAACTGTCGGCACATGTGTCAGGGCCTGTGACTGATTCTGCAAACGAGCAACGAACGGCGAGCAACGACGCCGGGGCAAGGAATTAGAGTATAGGGGTAGGGAAGACCGCTTTTATTGCGGTCTCCCCTCCCTCCGAACCGGACGTGCGGATTTGCCGCATCCGGCTCTCCGGTCAATGTGCCTTCTTCAGGGACTGACACGCGAGTTGATGGGCCGTGGTTAGTGAATACAGACCCATTTCGCGGAAGTATGCGTTTGGCCAGCGCTGATGATCTTTGCCCCGACCTCGGCCTCGGCGGCCATGCCGACGCCGAAGGATACTGCGAAGTCGCATACGTATCCAAGCGTCTTCCGGCGGGAATGTGGTCCGGTAGCAGTGCTGGAAGTATTTGAACCAGCCCCGCAATACCGGATTGATGGATTTTATGATCGTCGGCATACTCTGCCCCTGCGTGCGATTGGTACGCTCACGCATCGCGTCCCGCAGTTTCTTCAGGCTCTTCTTGCGAGGGAACTTGCGACCGCGTTCAAAGCGGTATCCCAAGAATTCAAACCTTTCCGTGTCCGCGTGAGCGATGCGTGTCTTTTCCGGATGTAGCGTCAGTCCGGCTTGGGACGTCCATAGCTGCACCTCGGCCAACGCCTTCTGGGCTTCTTGCTGCGTTTGACACAAAATGACAAAGTCGTCCGCGTATCGCACCATCTCATATCCCTTCCGGGCCATCAGGTGATCCAGATCGTTGAGATAGATGTTGCTTAACAACGGCGACAATACCGCACCTTGCGGTGCCCCCATTGTCGGCTTCCAGGTCGAGAGTTCCTCCAGAATGTTGGCTTGGAGGTATTGCTCGAGCAAGTGCAGCAGGCGGCTATCGGCAATGTCCCGACGTATCACCTGCATCAGTCGATCATGAGGGATGGTGTCAAAGTAGCTTTTCAGGTCTGCATCCACCACATACTGGTATCCGGTCTTCAGCAGTTGATCCACCCGGCGTAGAGCGTCTTTACACCCTCGCCCCGGACGAAAGCCGTAACTGTGTTCGGCAAATTGCTTCTCAAAGATCGGTTCCATGACATGGCGGACCGCTCCTTGCACGATGCGGTCTTGAACCGTGGGTATGCCCAGCGGACGTGTTTTCCCGTCCCCTTTGGGGATATGCACCCGTCGAATCGCCTCAGCCGTGACGAATCACTTTTTCTTCGCACCTTAGGGCCGATCCAATAGTCCGGCCCGCCTGCCGAAATGACAGGGCGACAGGGGGGCGGGGGATATTTGTTTATATTTTTTTCTCGCACCACTTGCTTTTTGCCGGATTTATGATAAGTATATACACTTATCACTAAGGAGGTCGCTATGCGCATTCCCAAACACCCCACCCTGCTCCGTCGCCTGCGCGATGCCCGCGTCAAGCAGTTGGTGCCCCGGTGCCCCCCTCTGGCCGCGTCATTGGGGCACAATGCCGCGGGGGGAACGCATGTGACACTCAAAGTGCATGGCAAGACACGGACCGTCTATGTTCCCAAGGACCTTACGGAGG
>JBMFGW010000186.1:0-4845 GCA_049977145.1 Phycisphaerae bacterium | reverse complement strand
GGAATGCGCATAGCGGTCTCCTTATAACTAAGTGTATATACTTATCATAAAACCGGCAAAAAGCAAGTGGTGCGTGAAAAAAATGAAAGAAAAATGCCCCTGCCCCCGCCCCCAAGCCACTTTGGCAGCCAAATAGGGCTATTCCCGAAACCTTAAGGTGCGAAGAAAAAGTGATTCGTCACGGCTGAGCCATGGCACAGCGCCTTTGGGAGAGTATTCGCAATGTCCTGATCCCGCCGGAGGCTCTGGACATTGCCGCCGCCGCACGTATTCAAATCCGGTTGAACTCTTCCTGAATTGCGTACTGTAGCTGATGCTCTTGATAAGATGGTCCATCCCTCACCCAGCCGAATCCGCCTCGTTCACCCCCGTGGAACTCGCGTGCCTTATCCCGACGAGCGTCGGGATGCTGCGCTATGCGGGAACCGACGGGGGATCCCGGCTACCGCGACGACTACCTTGGCGTATCATTCGTCACGGCTGGTGGCACGAAGGCAGCAGCGGAAGGAGCCAATCCAGATGAGAAAATTTCCCGCCGTACCAGCCGAAGGGGATGAGCTTTTTCTCTCGCAGCCCCGAAACGCGCGGCGGCTTGCCAACACGCATAGCCTTTTGGCCGCCATCCACCTGGCTTAGTTCGATTAACTGCGTTCCAGTGACCATGCCGCTAAACCTCAATTTCCGTTGAGCAAAGCATACCCGCTCCTACCGCAGCCCTCAACCCGAAGCGCTCAACGCATTACAGAATACAGTTTTTTCAATGTTCCTGGCCGCGGGCTGAACTTGCCGGATTCAATTCGCGCCACGGTGGATTGCGGAACCTTGGCAGCGAGCGCCAGATCCCGCTGCGAAAGTTTGGCCTCCCGGCGGTCGCGGATGAGATCGCGGGCAATCATCGCTCGCATGGTGGCAATGGCATCGTAGTTACCGTTCGCCAGCGGTGTGGGCTTGGGCGGCGGCGCATCACTGACCGTTTCGCGGCGAATCAGGGCGCGGTACTCCGATGCCGGAACCAGAACGAATGTTTTGCCGTTGACGGTAAGAGTCCCGGTGTTCCGCCGCCTCTTATTTTCCACTTCTGCCAGCATAGTATTAATCCTCGTAGACATCCTTACGGTGGCCGATAGCCTCAATCACGACACGGTCACCGTGTGGCCGGAACACAATCCGGTAGGCGCCGGTGCGAATAGGAAAACGTCAATGCGGCAGGGCGTTGATCGCGTCAGCATGCCATTCCAAAAACTGTTTCATTATTGCCTCAAAATTCGGAATATGGCCAGTAATCCCAAGAATATCGCAGGCAAGCCTTGTTCCCTCATGCGAAAACTCGAAGGCGTAGAGGTACGCTGCCCCTACGTAGCTCTCAATTTCCTCAAAATCCCGCCCATGGAACGCCGACGATCCAGAATGCACAAGCCAACTCAGAACGGGATACTTTTCTCGGTACATATCGGCGTATTTCGCCCCTAAACGTTCTGCCTGAGACAGAATGTTTGCTTCGCCGGTCCAGTGGTTGGGGCAGTTTGGTCCTCCCGTTTTGAGGTTCGAACCCCATACGCGGCCCACAACCTCCGCGATTGGCTCCCCCTGATCGGCGGCCCTCATAATTTTGCGGAATTCCTCCATATTGATTTGCGAGGCGGGATGCTGCTCCTTGTATTCGACAGCTTTCCTCGCCTTAGCATAGCGATCCACGCGAGGAAATTGGTGAAACATTTCCAACCATTCCGGCCCCGGGTTCTGTTCTAGCCATTTCAGGTCAAGTAACTGCTCAAAAAGGCAGCGCGCTCCCGCACCGATTGCCTGTACATCGCTCGTTTGCGTCAATTTTGCAAGGCTCCGCATCCACATAACCATGCGAGCGTATGCTTCGTAAACGGTCGCGTCCAGCCTCCGGTTCTGGCGGGAGTTGTCCTTTTTGAGCAAGCATATCGCATGCAGAACATCGGCATCAGCAAATTCGCGCATCCGGTCCAGCAGGTCAAATGCCTGATGGCAAAAAGATGTAACGGGTGTTTCCATAAAGTCAGTTCCCTTTTTGCGGCGCGATTGCATGGGGCAGCTCGCGGGGGTTTGCCGGAGGGTTGCGGAGCGGATATGGCTGCGGACGTGGTGCCCTTGCGTAAATTTCTCGCTCGACGCGCCGGGATCCCCGCAGGCACCGAGGATGGCATTCGCACGCAGTATCGCGCGGTTGTTTTTCGATCCATAAAGTAAACATTTACGGCACCAGGTCGCTCCCGTCCGGACGTCGCCACTATGGATCAGTGTAAGCGAATTGCTCTCAATAACCCAACATCCCTCAGCTATTTGGCAAATGCTCTTCACTGCGCTCCCAATGGTCTGCAACTCGAGGATGGTTAGCGGCATGTTTCCGCTAGCCGTGTCCAAATCGAGATGGGCAAGGACGGTGTTACGGAAATCCCGGATTTTGGGCACCAACGTTCTCAACACAGCGTACTGAGATTGAAGGACGCCGACGCGTTTCCCTTGTCGCGCCGTCGGTGGCCCATTTACGATATCCTTCGCGCTCTCGGACACCTTATCCACGAGAAATCCGACGGTCAGATTTTTCTTCTTGCCCGTCTGTTTCGGGTCAGTGAGCCTTGCGATAGACATTATCACGTCGTTAACCAGCGCCAGTTGGACCGATTCAAATAGATCCCTCGTCGGATGCTCGAGGAGGATGTTACTTTTTGGTTCGGAATGTGTAAGCGTTGCGGGGCGCATGAAAAGATACTGATAAGCATCCCATTGGCGACGAAGGCAAAGCGCATGGTTGAAGAATACCCGAACTTCGTTCGCCGTGTCTGGCATTCCCATGGGGCCTCCTATGGTCTCCCGGAATACAGGTGCATTGGAGCCCGTTGGGTGGCCACTGCATCCCGCTAAATGTTTCCTTATTATGCGTGGCCTTTCGGTAATGGGGAAATGCTTTGCGGCGGTGGATTCTACTTCCGTCCGGGAGCGGGTGGAACAGCGCGGCGTGAGCGGTATTTGTCAGAGGGGCCACGCCAGGTGATGCTTGGCCGCCCATAGCTTGGCGGCGGCGTGCGCGGCTGTAGTGTGTTGGGGGGTGTAATAGGATGCCAACTGGCGCGCTGATCCTTGTATTAATAGCCGCAGGTAGTCTTCACCACCTGACCTCGCGAAGGTGTCGGATAAATAAAACCATCGATAGGCCTCGGCGTAATTCTTCGGGACACCCTGCCCGTTATTGTATAGAATGCCGATACTATACATTGCGGAAGCGTCACCCGCGAAAGCGGCCATGAGAAACCAATCCATGGCCTTGGCGTAATCTCGCGCTACCCCCGCCAAGTCGCCGTCGCAGTATAGTTCACCTATCTTACGCATTGTGGCGGTGTCCCCCGCCGCAGCGGCTTTGAGCCACCATTCCATGGCTTTGGCGTGATCTTGCGGCACGCCTGTGCCATACTCATAAAGATCGCCGATCCTAGACATCGCGTGCGCCCCGCCCGCCGCAGCGGCCCTGAGATAATACTCCATAGCCTTGGCGTAATCCCGCGGCACGCCGTCCCCTAGGTCGTAGAGAAGGCCGATGGAGCCGATCGCGGAGGCGCTTCCTGCCGCAGCGGCTTTGCGCCACCACTCCATGGCCTTGCTGTAATCTCGGGTCTCCCCGTCGCCGTCGCTGTAAAGGGAGCCTATGCGGCACATAGCCCACGCGTTTCTCGCTGCAGCAGCTTTGCGCCACCACTCCCTGGCCTTAGCGTGGTCATGCGGTACGCCGTGGCCGTTGGCGTAGAGATCGCCGATTTTGAGTTCAGCACCGGCGCTTCCCGCTGCAGCGGCCTTAAGGTACCAGGCCGCGGCCTTGGCGTAGTCCTGCGGCACACCGTGGCCGTACTCGTAGAGGGCACCGATGCGGCACATAGCGTCCACACCGCCCACCGCGGTGGCCCTGCGATACCAATCAATCGCCTTGGCGAAATCTTGCGCGACCCCCGACACGCCGCCGGTTGCGTAGCATATCCCCAAGCTAGCCATAGCTGCGGCATCGCCCGCCGCAGCGGCCACCCCGAAAATATCTGCGGCGAATTGCTCCACTCCGGCAGTCCTTTTCTTTATCGCCTGGACAATCTCCAGATTGTGGTACCTCACAGCCAGAAAAAGCGGCGTCTCACCAAACTCGTTCCTGGCGTTCACATCGGCACCTGCGCCCATGAGCAGCCAGGCCGTCCCCTCTTGCCCGGTTTGTGCGGCCCCGTGCAAGGGTGTGTTACCGTCGTGATCTGTAGCTCGCGCTTTCGCTCCCTTTTTCAGAAGCAATTCCACCACCAGAAAATGCTCCCGCCAAACTGCGGCATGCAGGGGCGTCGCATCGCCGGTATCGCTTGCGTTGACCTCCGCTCCGGCGGCGATTAGCTGCGCCACTACTTCAACATGGCCCGCTTCCGCCGCGATCAGCAACGGTGTGCGGCCATGCTTATCACGCCCATCAACTGTTGAGCCACTCTTTAGGAGAAGTTCCAAGACCGCAGCGTTCCCCATCGCTGCCGCCACGCACAAAACCGGTTCACCCTCTCCGTTAACCGCATTCGCTCGCCCCTGATCACGTTCCAGAATGGCTTCTACCCGTACTGCATCGCCAGAGCGCACCGCTTCAAAAATATCGCCCGCAGCGGCAACGGCGCGGGCCTCGTCTGCGTACCGAGTAATGTCGCGCAGGCCGCGATCCACCAGGGCGTTCGACGGGCACATTATGATGCCAAGGTTCTCCGAGCGCACGATATGTTCTCCTAGCGGCGCGGGCTGGTCATTTTCTTCGCTCACAGTTTACTCCCACGATCCAGTTGCGCCAGGCGGGCACGGGCCGCAGTA
>JBMFGW010000185.1:0-4900 GCA_049977145.1 Phycisphaerae bacterium | reverse complement strand
CGACTACGAGTCGGAACATCGACCCGAAGAGAACTTTCATCTCCTGGACTCAACACACTCTCCATCGCACTAGCCGGCCAGCCTGCTGGCCGCGTCTGCTGGCCGCGTCCCAAACCATTAAGCGGTGCGCAGAACCGCGTCTCATTAAGGTCACCGTAGGTGACCGTCTCATTAAGGGCGACGCCGCAGGCCACTCGCCCGTCTCATTGTTCATTGACGCGCAGCGCCGCCCCGCTCCCCGTCCGCTCTGGCCGCTTGCAACTCCCTTCCCTGCCATTTAGCCGCGGGCATTGCGCCCGCGCGCCCCCCCCGTTTAGCGCCGTCGCCCGGCGACTGGTGCCCCAAGTCGCGGCCAAATGCGCGGTCGTAAAAAGGGTTCAGGGCGATGGCGTCGGCGCGAATCAGCGCGGCCTCTGGTGTCTACCTGCCAAGGGATAATGTTGCTGACGTTTTTCCAGTTCCTGTCCGCCGTAAGATACGCTCGCGCTAATAAATATTAGGTCTGCTGATTTCGATGGATTCACGGAGATAACAACAACTGGAGACTCGGCCACAGGGCCGCTTTCGGGTGGCCCGAATGGCGTTGTCTCCTTTTTTTTCGCTCATCGGGAAGCGTCGAGAATTGGCCGGAAGTAACCCTTGATTTTCCCCGTATCGCGCACGCATATTTGGATGTGTGTTTTCTCAAAAAATCCGCCGCCCTCGTAGATTGGGTTTCCTTCGATAAACGCCGCGCGAATGGAATCAAATGGTTGAAGATTGTCTTCTTTTCGCCGGGCATGGATGGTGTTGATGACCGCACAGTCCAACGCCCGGAGCAGAATTTCATTGCTGTTCGATGGCCTTCGGTTAATAGGCATGGACTTGCCGGCATTTCGGATTGAGTCCCGCAAATCGGTATGGCCAGCCTCGATTATAAGGCTGTATTGGGAATCAAGAAGATTAAGGCAATATCCCAGATCAATTACTGCGCCAACAGCGGCAGGTTCCTCGATTTTACTCTTCCGCGCCGCACGCGATTTTTGTTGCCGCGCGTAATCCATCGCACGTTCGGGGCTGCTCTCCCAGAAATATATTCCGTGCCCCAGCCAGTCGTACTCGTTCTGGCTTGAAAGTAAATGTGTTGATGCGCCGGAAAAAATAGCATCTGCCACGGATTTATCGCATCCGTGGTACCCCAGCACAAATGACGGTAGGATCGCAGACATGATTCAGCGGTAAATCCTGGCCAAGCCGGTTCCCTTTTTGTTCAGGATGCCCGCCCCAATCAGAAACGTGCGAGCTTTTTCAGGAGACCCTTTGATGGATTTCCGGAACTTTTGCGACGCCTTTACGTGCTGTTTAACAATTTCATCGACGGTCATGATCTTTTCCTTAACAACGCTTGCTGGAAGCATTATAGCCTACCATGCGTGCGGCCACCAAATGAAGTTTGGCAAAGTAACGTAGGTATCACCGATTTACGCCAGAGTTTATGCGGTGGCGCAGGCATTATGTTTTGGCCGGGCCGTAATATGAAGCGGGAAATACCGGCACTGCCCGGTTCAGAAAACACCGCCCACCAGTTCGCGGATCCCGCATTTCGACAACTTGATTGCCAGCGCGAAGATGGTAGTTTTCCCGTACAACGGCAATAAGCTCCGGCGATACCTGCGGTGCAAAAATCGCGTCCAATGCCGAGACAACCGTCCGCCGATTGAATCCCACCACTTGGGCCATTGTCGCAGTTTCATAGCGCCACCCGGTGGAAGCCCAATCAAGGTGCGCAAGACAATGCGCGCTGAGCGGAATCGTCAGTTCGATTCTGGGATCTGCGATCCCCGCACCTTCTTGGCCGGGCGCAAGCCGCGAAGGGTAGTAGAACGCAACCGGCGCGTCGCCGGTCACAAAACACGTGCTGGCCGGTGCCTCGCAAAGCATTACGCCCATGCTTTGAATCAGATTCACAAATCGCGGGTCCCCCGCAATACCGAACATTCCGCCCAGGACTGCCGCATTGGGTAAATCAACGCGTAACCGATTCCCCGCAGCGATGCGGCGTGCCCGGTCCGCAATGGCTTTCTTGATATGCGGTTCAAGTTGTGCGAACTTGGGGCCACCGTATGCGGCAAGCCCTCGTTCAAAATTGTCACCTTGAAGAATTTTGTCCAGCACCAGGTTCGCGGTGGCCCGATATGTCGCATCAACGAAATCCTTGTACCCGGGCACCCGGCAGATCATGAGGGAAACAAACTCCGCAAATGTCGTGACATCTGCGGGTGCTGGAGCTTGCTTTGTTGCGACCCGGACAAGCATTTCACTCTGCGCTCTCTCAACTGGGGAGAGCGCCTGTTCCACCAAGGCGCCGTCCCTATTTCCCGCTCTGTCGGACACCGTATGATAATCGCTCTGCGCTGCGGCATCGGCAATATTGACCAAGTGGTGCTTGGCCTCCTGCTTTTTCTGTACCCGCCAGATGTGATCCGGTCTCCCGCCGTCCACTGCGGCAAACCCACGCAGGGAGAATTGCGGCAAATAGTGGTGTTTCTTTACTCGGCCCATTTTCAACCCACCGATTTCCCCCACCCTAACATAAAGCGTTTTCGCCGCAAGTTCCAAGTGGAGGCCACCGCTATAAACATTATTGGCGGCGCTGCCAATATCTACCGCTCCTCCGTTCACGGCCCCGCACTTCGAAGATACAGTCCACCAATCGCGTGGACGCGGACGTTAGCCGGGCAAGAACCTTTAGCATGTCATGCACCTGTCCGTCGGCCTGTCCCCCTTCGTATTCGACCCGATGCGACACCTGCCCCCAAATCTCGTCGGCTAACGTCCGAACCTGCAGCTCGCAAGTAATTCTTTCCGTCTGGTTCGCCTCAAGAATGTAGTGGACGCTGGCGTACATCGTATCGCCCGGCACCGATGTCGGGCCGACCCGTGCTGTAGTGATGCCGAGGCGTTTGAAGAAATCTTCATGGTCATTATCCCAGCAGTGAGCGGTGGGACCCTCCACGATCCGAATTTTATTTTCGCTTGCTATCCGCGTGACATGTCTGTGGATTTCCGCAAACTGGGTTGTGTGGAGGTGCAGTATCCGTATCCCGGCGAGGTCGTTTATTTTCCTAAACAAATTGGATTTTGTTATAGGCTCTGCCTCGCTGCGTGATCGCTGAGCAGCCTTCCTTTCCAACTTTGTCTTGAGCCGGGCCTCACTTTTGAGCCGGTACTTAATTTGCTGTATGTAAGGCCTAAGATCCTCGTCCCCCTGTAGGGCGCTGACCACGCCTTCAGCAAAGAGTTCGAATAGGTGCCGTTTCTTCAGAAAGTGCTCAACGGCATCTCTGATCTCTCCTCTCGCTTGGCGACTTAAGCTTTGTGCAGCCATGGTACTGTGAACCCTTATTCGCAAAATAGCCGCCCCAACGAATGATGCCCCCGAATCATCTCGGCCATTTATTTCGTTTTGTTCAAGATGTTCCGCGCAATCCCTTGGAAGGCGGCCCATGCGCCACCGCCGTTATCTACACGAGAAAGGGGGAATCCTTTCCGCTGTGCAGATTGCACTGCAACACCGAAATCCTTGACTTGACCGAGGTCCGCATCTTTCATCGTCGAGGGGGCCAAATCCTTGTCGACACTCTGGAGGACTGCAACAACATCACTGAACATCTTTCGTTGTATCTGGGGCATATAGAAGGACTGGGGGCCAGCCATCGCCTGCCCATAGACTTTGAATCGCTGCGGAATGTAACCCAAAAACTGTGGCCTGCCTGGCAGTAGCTCTGCACCGTCCGGAGCAATTGCACTGACGGTGCGCCAATCCACAAGCCAGCCTTTTAGTGCTTGGCCAAGCGTGCCCAGTGCACGGACGGAAAACAGGTCACACGCCACCGGTACGATGAAGTAATCAGTACCCAGGAGAATAACCCTGTTTAACGGGCCGATATTAGGGCCGGTATCGAAGAATATATAATCAAATCCACCGGCCTTCGCCAATTCTTGAGCAAGTATGTTTATTGAGGAGGTTGCGTAAATTGAACCGAGCCGACGTTTGAAGCAATCTGTCCATGCATCACCGAGAAAGGCCTCGTACTCCGACAGCCTAATGTCACCCGGCAGCAGGTGGACGTTCGTGATCGCAGTCTCTATCGGAGCCGCGGGCGACACCGGTCCCCTGCCATGTAACACGGGCTTCAGCGCGGTCCAAATGGTACTTCCCTTTTCGGAGTCAGAGTTATCAAGAAGGTCATTGACCACATCGTCCGCGAGAATATACGAAGTGAGGTTGCACTGGGGATCGGTGTCGATCAGCAGTACCTTCTTCCCCATCTCGCCCAGCGCGGCGGCGATGTTAACGGTGAGGGTTGTTTTTCCAACCCCACCCTTGTGGTTATAAATTGTGATTTTATGGCATCCCGAACTCATTGGCCTTCCACTCCTCCGGCGTGCCCGTTGGCATTCACAGCCCGAGCCTTTCCTCGGGCTCGCCGGATGCGGATCTTTTGGAGGACCTTCTTCGCAGATTCCCGGTCAGGTAAGGCTTCCACAAACCGCTCCCCCACTGCGCTAATCTGCTTATTGCCCTTCCCGGCGGAGGTCAACAGCCCGTGTAATGCCGCGTTGTTCACCGCAACTGCGGCGTTTGAGAATTTGAACTGTGCAGCCTCCGTATTTAGCTTGCTTATGTCGACCGTCTTGAAATGTGGTATGCCCCGGTAATGGGCCAAGTAATAGGCAAGGCAGGCAACGCGATCCGCGTCAGAGTGGGGTTGCTTGTCCTCCAAGAACTGCTTAGGCGACCGATCGACATGGTTGGAGAAAATCGGGACCCCCTCCGAATTGCCGCTAGGAGCCTGTCCAAGTAATACCCCTTGCTCCAAGGAATTCTTTTTTAATACTTGACGTGTAGTCATATATA
>JBMFGW010000184.1:0-4903 GCA_049977145.1 Phycisphaerae bacterium | reverse complement strand
ATGGCTGCCGGCGGTTCCGGTGCTTGAGATTATGGCCCTTGCGGCGGCGATCAGCATTCCCAGCAGCCCGGCCACCGCCGCGATCCAATCCCAGGGCCGGTTCGCGCTGCTGTTTCGGTGGACGGCAATACAAACGCCCATTTTTATCGCGGCGGTGTTCGCCGGCGCGTGGTGCGGCGGCGGGGTAGGAACTGCGGTGGCGTGGCTTTTGTTCACGCTGGCCACCAGTCCGATTAATATCAAACTTGGTGTTCGGGACGGTGCTCCCTGGCGCGGGATTGCGGGGGTATACGCCGGGCCGCTGGCCGGCAGTTTGACTGCGGTTGGTGCATGTGGCGCGGTCTTTCTCCTGTGGCCGGCGCTGGGGCAACACTTGGTTATCTGGGGTGGGATAGCTACGGCGGTGATGGCGTTAATTTATCCGATTGCCGCAAGGATGTTTACCCCGGCGGAATTTGCGCTGGCAAAGGCGTATGCGGTTGCGGCGAGCACGCGCCTCCGGAGAAGATCTCGGCCACCCAATGGACGGTAGCCCCCAACACGGTAAAAAAAGGGTCCGGACTCGCCCCGGTCCACCGGGCTGTCCCCTGCACCCAGCCCGCTTGCTGCCGCAGTTTGCCCACAACATCCGGCCCGGATAAAATTCGCGACGTAGCTATTGAGGATAATCACGATGTCCATCCAGCGTATTCTTATTAACGGCTTGTCCATGGGCAGCGGCGGCGGTTACACCGTTGGTATTGAGCTATTCCTGCACATTGCCAAGGCGCGGCCGAGTTGGAAGGTGACGCTCGCCGCAATTTCCGGCAATACGTTGCACGAGGAGGCCAAATCGCTTGTGCTTCCCGCCAATTGCCACCTGGTTTGGGCAACCGCCTCCACCAGCAACATCCGCAACCGCATGGCTTACGAACGCCGCGAACTTGCCGCTTGGGCACGCAGCAATACCGTTTCGGCCATCCTCCAACTCAACGGGATGATCATTCCCGGCATCGGCATTCCCACTGTTGCCCACTGCCAGGATCCTTGGCCCTACCGGCCCGAGGCGTGGGAAAAGAAAACCGATGCCATCAAGGCGTTCCTCAAGCGCCGGGCCAACAAGGCCGCTTTCCAGAAAGCCGCGTTTGTCGGCTGGACCAGCGGCTATCTTAAGAACTTGATGTGCGATCGGTTGGGCGTTACGCCAAAAAATGGCGGGGTGATCTACAACGGCATTCCGGACGATTGGATAAAGCAAGCCCAAACCGCGATGCCGCCTTTCGCGGGCAGGCCCCTCGAAATTGTCACCATCAGCAATGTCGCCCCGTACAAGCAGCAGGAGCTGGTGGTCCGAGCCATGCCGATTCTAGTGAAAATTCCGGGCTTGGAAAAGCTAAAGTATCGCATTGCCGGACACTGCCAGCCGGATTATGCCACCCATCTGAAAAAACTGGCTACCGATCTCGGCGTGGCAGACGCCGTAATTCTGGAAGGCCGCGTCAGCCGCGAGCGAATTGTAGAGTTATTTTCCAACGCCCGCTGTTATGTACTCATGAGCAAATGCGAATCCTTCGGATTACCGGCCATTGAGGCCATGGCCTTTGGCACACCGGTAATCGCAGCTGACTGCTGCGCCATTCCCGAGGTCTGTGGAAAAGCGGCCCAGCTTTGCGGCATGGATGATCTGCCGGGACTGATTGATGCGATCGCCAAGGTAATCCTCGACCCATCGCTAGCGAAACACATGCGGATTGAAGGCCTCAACACGTTGCGGCGGTACTCATGGGCCAAGGCCGGCGAACAAATGGCAGAAGCGATAGACCTGATAGTCAAAGCCAAATAACCACAGATCGCAGGCCGCCCTTACGCCGGCGCATTGGTCCATTGGATGCACACGCCTTCCACCGCCGCGTACGCGTGGGCATTTTTATACACGATGGATTGGCCTGCGGGCTTGGCCAAGAGAGAATTTTGAATAATCAGCACAGCTTTGCGGCCCGGCAGGCCGGAGAGTTCCGCCACTGGCCCGGAAAAACTGCAAGCCTGTGCCGTAACCAATGCGCTTGGTCCGATTTTCCACGGTAGCACGGCCCCACCCGCGTCCCCGCAATAAGAGGCGACGTGGACAACCTGGTTCGACCCGCCACAAGTCAAAAGACACCCGCCCTCCAAGCGTGCATTGGTGAGTGAAAGCGTAGCGGCGTTAACACCGCCCCCGAAGAACGCCACGCCCACGCGATTTCCGTCCGATCCGCTCTGTATGAAGCGGTCAACCGTGACACACCCGCCCTGTCGAATATCAATGCCGATTCTGCTGTAATTATCGATGAGGGAGAAGCGGTGGCAGAGGCTCTGGTCATTGCAGATTTGCACGCCGATATCACAGGCCAACTGCAGTGATTCGAACGTGCAAACGTCGTTGTTGCCGCCGTTCGGTCGGGCAGGTTCGCCCAAACGGATTCCCACGGCGGCTTTCCGAAAGACCGCATTGCTGATATGCGTTTCCGTACTGGACCACCCGTGAACCGTGCTGATCTGTGCCAGTACGCCCGCCCGACTATTACCGTCGAACTCCATGCGGTTAAGCGAGATATCCGGGGAAGCCAAAATTTCCAGCATCGTGCCGCCCCGTTGGCCCACCCATTGCAGGCAGGTTCCCAATGCTCGCCTAATATCTGACCAACCGGGGCCGCAATTTTTTGGATTGCATGCGCCAACTCCCTCCACGCGAAGGCCATGGCATTTGGCTATGGAGATGGTCCTCCCGACGAGAAACACCCCGCGCCCAAGTCGCACCAGGCCGTCGCGGGACACCGCAACCTCTATGGCCGCCTGAATTCTAGCCGCATCATCGCCGCCGCTGGGAATAATAATATCGGACATGAAAATCCACCCCTTTCCGGAAAATGACATTGTACGCAAGGCGGCAGCTTTGGTACAATTTTTAGCAGTTTCGTGGAGTTGCCTCGTGTTTTTGGCGCTAATGGCGCGATGGAGCGATTGTGGATTTCATAATCATGATCTTGGCGTTCGTCGCCACCGGCATCTACGCGTGGCAATTGTTCCGCGACAACCCACGCATTTCCACATTCTGCTACGTCTGGGCAACATCAGCCATCCTATTGCTTTCGGGCGCGGTTTATCACGAGGCGACCGGGGCACGGGCATCGTACCTTAACGGTCCGGGCATTAGGCACTGGCTGACTTGGGGCCAATACGGCAACGCCATGCTGGCTGCTGCTGCCGGTATTGTCTGCCTGGCGATCGGCCATTATTGGTCCGATCGGCGGCCTTGGCGCTTGGCGCTTCCCGAATTAATTGATTCCCGCGCACCGGATTCCGACCACTTGCGGCGCTGGGCTTTAGCTCTGCTCCTGGCGGGCTTCATCCCCTTGCTGGCTACCGGAATACTTAATCCCGTTACGCTGTTGCGTTCGCTCTTGCACGGACGGAATGTCCTGGGCGTGGCGGGATACCTTTTCTCTGCGGGAAACTATTTTGCCTTTTTTAACCTCTTTTCAAATCTCGTACCATTCGGTGCAGCAGCTACAGCCATTCTGCTTTGGGGGCGAGCGCGGCCCTGGACGCTCCTAGGCATCGCCGCTTTCTTATCGCTGTTGCTTTTTCTTTCAGGGACCAGATCTGCCGCCGCAGCCATGCTCGCTCCATTTATCGTACTGCCACGGTACATGGGCCGCCCGGCGCTGTTCCGAAAGATGGCCGTTATTGGGATCGTCGGCGGATTTGTCATTTTTTCGGTCCAACTGGTCTACCGCTCGGTGGGGTTTGAAAACGTGCAGGTCGGCCATGCCGTTACTAAGCTAAACCCGCTCCAAGTGGTGGACGGCACGCAGTTGAGCTGGACAGGACAGGCGATGCAAAATTACGGCACGAGATTTCCGTACCTGGATGGCCAATCTTTCCTTGCCGTCGCGGTGAACCCTGTTCCTCGTGTCTTCTGGCGTGGCAAGCCCAGTGGGTATTCCAAGGTGAACGCAGATAACCTCGACTACCCCTACGGGACGACAATTACCTCGGCGTGGATGGGGGAGGCCTACGCCAATTTCGGCTGGCCCGGAATCCCCGTCATCGGACTGATAGCGGGGGCGCTTATGGGAATTCTGGACGTGTTCATGCGGCGTTCCGGGGCGTTTGCGGTCGCCGTCTTTCTGCCCCTGCAACTGCGCTGGGCCTTTTGGGTGCGTGGGGACTCAGTTTTTAGCATAGATCCATGGCTATTTGGCCTAATAACACTTTTAGCGATACTTTTTATCATCGGCCCCGCAAAAAGTGCGGAACCCGCCATCAATTGCGTTGATGCTGGTGAGCCTGCTTGAGCATCCCCTGCTTTCCGGCGGCGAATATTGCGGATTGGCGGAGAATTACCTTGGTGCCCCCTCGTACCCGCACCAACCGCAATGCGACCCATGAAACTCCTCGCACGTATTCCCCCGCCCAACCAGTTCAGGGGCGACCGCTTCTGGCTCACTGATCCATGAGCAATGCGGCCAATGCCGCTAGGATGGCCGATGCCACCACGACAAAAATTGGCAGCCAGCGTTTGGGTCCGGCGGGCGGTGGAACTTCCGTTTTCCTGGTGACAAGATCGGCCGCCAGTTCGGGCACCACCTGCACCGGCCCGTATTGGCCATACCACTTCCGAAACTCTTCCCTGCACACGCCACGCATTTCCGCCAACCGCCCGGCGTCACGGGTGGCTTGTGCCAACACCATTCGCAGGCTGGCTGCATCACCGGTCTTAAACAGCCATCCTGTGCGGCCCTGCCGCACTAAATCCTGCGCCGCGCCGCAGCAATCACCAGTGATGACCGGGGTGCCCACCGCCATGGCTTCCGTGACCACAATTCCATGCGGCTCATAAATGGAGGGCAAGACAAACAATTGGCTTTGGGCCATCAGGCCC
>JBMFGW010000183.1:0-4967 GCA_049977145.1 Phycisphaerae bacterium | reverse complement strand
AATATAATTCAAGAATCCAGCCCAGCGCCCTGCGGTGAATAAAGAACCGTATCCGGAATAACTTCACCCCCATCGCCCGCCCGGAAAAATTGCCACGCCCGCAACACGACAATAACCGGCGGGACAGGCCAATCAGCAACAAGAATGTGCCAAGAACGTTCAACCCCCAATAATCCGGACCACGCTTGTCGCACATAACACTACTCTTGGGAACACGAAAAGGCAAACGCCATCATCGTTCCATTCGTCGTTCCACCGCCCGTCCGTCGAATCGGTGGATGTCGCCCTTTCGTGTTCTCCTGTGTATTGCTGCCGGGCAGGGCGTTGGGGGCGGTTACGTTGCCGCCGCCGGTGCAGGCCCGTGTTCCCCTCCTCCACTGCGCTTTTTTATTTGCCGTCACCATCAAGCCACCTGTTATTGGTGCGTAGAACACATTTCGTGTCCCCAAATTCTACCCCGCCAAGGGCCGAACGCAAAGCGACATCCATTTGCCGCTTCACCGCCCGTCATTTCCGCGCCCGTCCGTCGAATCAGTGGATGTCACCCTTTCGTGTTCCCGCCAGGACTTGGCGTTGGTGGAGTGGGCGTTCCGCACCAGCAAGACCATGCAGTTGGAGATGCGTCCGGTACATGTGCGTCTGGCCAGCCGCACGCGTGGCCATGCACTGGTGATCATGCTGGCCTACAAGATTGTGCAGGAATTAGCCCGGCGATGGCAGGCCATCGACGCCACGGTGCAGGAGGGCCTGGACGAACTCAAAACGCTCTGCACGACGCAGATGGTTATGAAGGGCAAGCCGCTGTGCAACTGCATCCCGCAGCCGCGGGAATCGGTGCAAAAGTATTTGGAAAAGGCCCAAGTCGTCTTGCCCGCAGCGCTTCCCCATCGTGGCGTTCACGTGGCCACGAGAAAGAAACTGCCGTCAAGACGCAAGACACGTTGATTTTACAGCGCATTATTGCACTGCAAACCAGCGGGTTTTACTGGAACATCCGTCGAAAGCCACCGTGTACGACTGACTGCCGGTGGTGGCCGTAGTTTGGGCGACTAATGCTCCCTTCCCTTGAAGGAAGCTGAAGTCGCTTACGCCAACTGTGCTCCCTGGCGCAAAGGGCTGGTAACCGCTGCTACCGAAGAGCCTTGTGTCCGGTCCGTATACGCCGGTAGTCGCGCCGCTTGAAGTCCAGCCAGTTGGCACGGCGGGGTTTCCTCCCTGTGAGCAGTACCGCGGAGATTGACTGCAGGCCGCCGTATTCGCCGAGAACACTCCGTTGGTAATCGTGCTGGCGTAGATTGTAAAAATATCCGGAGACTGTCGAGATGTCAGGCTATGTTTTCCTAAAAATCCTGTCTGCGTGAATAACTCCTTATTCATCCACGCAAGTACGATATACGATATGCACGATCATACCCGCCTGGCCAGCAGATCGTTATACTTGTACCGTTGCCCGGGCCTGGCACGATGGTGCCGGGCGTCGCGCCGTCATAATGCATTGGAGTAGCCGTTTGCAAATCGATTCGCATCATCACTTCTGGCAGTACAACCCGCGTGAGTATGCGTGGATCAGTGCCACCATGACGGCTTTAAAGCGTGACTTTCTACCCGCGGATCTTTATGCGGAGATTTCCGCCGTCGGCATTGATGGCGTGGTGAGTGTGCAGGCCCGCCAAACGATCAAAGAAACGCGCTGGCTCCTGGAATTGGCAAGGCAGCATGAATTCATTAAAGGCGTGGTCGGCTGGATGCCGCTGATTGCTGACGATGTTGAATTCGAGCTGGAACGCTGGAGCGGCAATACCAAACTCAAGGCCGTTCGCCATGTTCTGCATGATGAACCGGATGACGGATATATGCTGCGTGAAGATTTTAACCGTGGCATTGAAAAACTGAGGAAATTTAACCTGGCTTATGACCTGCTTATTTTTCAGCGGCATCTGCCGCAGACAATTCAGTTTGTGGATCAGCATGCTGGCCAGATATTTGTGCTGGATCATATTGCCAAACCGCGCATTAAAGACCGTATGATGTCCCCCTGGGATAAGGGGATCAAGGATCTGGCCAGGCGCGAAAATGTATATTGCAAAATATCAGGCGTCGTTACCGAGTCGGATCATGCCCATTGGGCGGCGGCGGATATTATCCCTTATTTTAATGTGGTGCTGGACGCATTTGGTCCGCGGCGGCTGATGTTCGGATCCGATTGGCCCGTGTGTCTGCTGGCGAGCGGTTATGGCCGGTGGGTGCAAACGATACGGGATTTTATCGCACCGCTTTCCGTTACCCAGCGGGATCAGATCATGGGTGGCACAGCCATGGAAGCCTACCGGCTTTGAGAAAATTAATCGCCCACTCGTGTTTCATGCACAAGAGGTATACGCGGAAATTGACAGGTATCGAAGACCGGGCCATTAAAATTCAATGACGGCTTTAACAACGCCGGTTTCGGGCTGCGTGAAACGGTGAAATTCCGCGACCACCTGTTCCACGTTGCAGCGGTGCGTAATCCACGGTCGTGTGTTAATCCGGCCGGATTCAATGGCACCGATAATTTTGGGAAAATCGTCCGGCAAAGCATTGCGGCTGGAGAGCAAGGTGGTTTCATGGCGATGAAAATCCGGGTCATTAAGTGAAAAATCACCCACGAAAAGTCCCACGTACACCAGCTTGCCGCCATGAGCCATAAATGACAATGCGCCACACATGGATTTGGGGTTGCCGGTGGCATCCATTACCACGGTTGCCATGTCCCCGTCAGTAAGTTTACCGATCATCTGCACCGGTTCATGCCCCGCCTGAATGCAGTATTTCACGCCCAACTGAGTGCGACAGAAGTCCAGTCTCTGTTCACTGATGTCCATGACCATAACTCGGCTGCCGGCGGCCTGCGCGAATTGAATAGCCGCTAAACCGATGGGGCCAGCCCCGATTACCAGTGTGGTATCGTCCGGGCCAGTTTCAGCGCGGGCGACGGCGTGGCAGCCGATTGCCAGCGTTTCAACCAGTGCAATTTGTTCGTACGACAACGTGGTGGCCCGGTGCAACTTGCGGATCGGAACATGGATCCACTCGCGCATGCCGCCGTCAATATGTACGCCCATGACCTTCAGGTCGGCGCAGCAGTTGGGTTTACCACGGCGGCACGCGATGCACCGACCGCAATTAAGGTAGGGTTCCACCGCGCATTTATCACCGACTTTCAGGTCTTTGTCATTGGGGCCGATGGCGACAATTTCAACGCCCAGCTCATGGCCAAGAATTCTGGGATAAGTAAAAAATGGTTGGCGTCCGCGAAACGCATGTAAATCCGTTCCACAAACGCCCACGCGATGCACGCGCACAAGCGCCTCATCGCCTTTCGGCGCTTCCGGAGCAGGGGTTGAAATCAATTGCAATCGGCCGGGTTCCTGGAGAATTAGCGTTTTCATTTATTATCCTTGGTGCGTCCTGAGTTACCGGTTTACTGGAGAATGTCAACGTGGCGGCATAACATCTCTGGTTCGGGTTTTGAATTCAATTATTTTCCAGGCGGCCGCTGATCCACGTTTTCCCCTGAATGGGCCGGAGGATTTCCAGCACTTCCGCCAGCAGTTGCTGATCCATCGGCTCATCCGCCCACTGCGCGTTCATGCGGATATTCTGTTCCTTGGCCGTGCCCACCAGTGTGGTGTTAATATCCGGATTAACCAGAGCATATTGAAGCGCCAGTTTAGAAATATTGCTGCCGCGCTGCCGACAATGCTGAACCGCCCTGGCGCAGGCGGCCCGTACATCCGGTGGTGCCGGATGCCAGGCCGGCGGTCCCTGATCGCTTAATAAGCCCATGGACAGCGGCGAGGCGCTGATAATGCCCACGCCTTTTTCTTTGAGCAACGGAATTAATCCGGTAAGGGAGATATCATTAAGCGCGTAATGGCAATAGGATAAGATCACCTCGACATGCGTTTTTGCCAGAACTTCACGGAATATTTTCAAGGGCAGCCCCGTGACGCCCACATAACGCGCCTTGCCGATGTCACGTAGCTTATACAGCGCCGGAATCGTTTCATGAATCACCTGCTCCAATGAGCCGAATTCTATGTCATGACACTGGATTAAGTCGACATACTCCACCCCTAAACGCCCAAGACTTTCGTCCACACTGGCGATGACACGTTGGGCGGAGAAATCAAAATCTCCGGCCTGGTCTCCATATCGCCCCACTTTGGTGGATAAATAATATTGATCGCGGTGAATGGTTTTAAGTGCCTTGCCCAGAACTGTCTCGGCTTTGGTAAGGCCATAAAATGGTGATACGTCAATAAGATTAATTCCGCAATCTAACGCGGCATGCACGGCGGCAATGCCGTCGTCTTCCCGTACCGGGCCGAAGACCGACCCGAGCGGTGATGCCCCGTAGCTCAGGCAGGACACCCGCATATCCGTGTTACCGAGTTTTCTGTAATTCATCTTTTTATCCGAATATTTTCCGCCAGATTCAATATCAGGCATAACACTGTTTTACCACGAGTTATCGACAGGTGCCACATCGCGAATGCCTGATGATCGTGCGCGGGCGATCCAGTCGTCCAGGAAGACTGTTGCCGCACGCTTGTCGGTCTGGTACCAGATATGCCGCAGGTCTTCCTTCATGTAGTAGACCCTGGCTAAGGGCTTGTTCAAGGCCAACCTGATGCGGGTTTTCGGAGACCTTGTACCGCACATCTACCGCGATTGCCGTTGCACGGACGCCACCATCGCCATCATGGCCTCCTTAATAGGTTCCGGCAATTTTTGCCAGCTTGCCAGCTTGCCAGCAAATTCCGCAGACGGATGTCCTCCCGCAGCAGGCGCGCCCAGCAGTGCGCCAAGACAGTTTCGGTGTCATGCGTTTCAGGTTGATTTATCAATGGGGGACACGAAAAGGTGACATCCATCGTTGTTGACATGGATGGGGCCAAGGGCTACCGTCTTGCGAATTCTGCGGT
>JBMFGW010000182.1:0-4988 GCA_049977145.1 Phycisphaerae bacterium | reverse complement strand
CCTGGTGGGTACGATACATCCTACGGTAACGACGCCGAGTGGTGCGATCTACTTTTCTACTATTCAGGCGCACCGGTGCTGCCCAACAACGACGCGTACTTGGGCCAAGTTGGAGGATTCGACGGCTTGGACCGTAGTCCGCTACCCCTCGGCCTGTATCCGAAGTGGGCCGGGTTATTCCAAGACCCCGGTGCTCTCATCACTAACTACCCGGAAGAGACGCTGCCGTACGGGTCTTGGCCGATTAACTACGCCGCAAACCCATGGGTTATACAAGGATATCTGTTCTGGCCACCCCTTGGCCCTGCCCAATGCCTTCCGACCACCTCGGTACAAAATCCCACGGATGTGATCCTCTACGGCGACGCAACCCAACCTTTCGTAAACGGGGCAACCACATGGCTCTTTTATTGGCAGTGGACTGGGGCACCAACCCAGGCCGATCAACTCGCGGACATCGACGCTGCGTTACCGGGCGGAACATTCGCCCTCACCGGAAACATGCTGGCGGATGTTTCTTGGATAGGTGGTAATTCGGACTATCCCAACTCGAATAGCGCTTGGGCGGCGGGAATGAGGTTTCGCCACAATCTGACGACCTCGGACGCGTCGGGCGAGGCCAATGCGGTCTTTTGCGACGGCCATGTAAGCCTAATTAAGAAAAATACGTTGCACCCACTGAATATATTGCCCAATCCGTCGCAGTTTTAGGATATTGTTTTCCCCGTTCGTCGGTGGTCGGTTGTGGGCGTAAGTTGGTGTGAAGGGCGTAAGCCTTCTGGCGACGAAGAAAACTTTTCGTGGCTGCAGCCAGGCGATCTGGGGATGGCTTGTCGGACTGGTCGACGGCCATTTCTCATCCATCTTCGTTACGCCGGGTAGCCCCTTCGGGGTGGGTGGTATGGTCAACCGCCGCGCGCGGATACTTTGGCCAACCTGAAAGGACATACTTATGATGATGCTTCGTCGGCTGGCAAGGGTACGCGAGCACCATGGCCCGCCGCCGGTCGGTGGTGGGCGGGGGGGAGACGTCAGGGTGTGCGGGGCGACCCGGCGGAGTTTCCTTGCAGCATCAACCTTGGCCGCTGGTTTTGTGTATCCGCTGCGGAAGATAACAGGTAAAGGGACCGCAGCAAGCTATTGCGGCAGGGAAATCCTCACTGTACGCCCCGTGGAAGACACTACCTCCACCTTCTCCAACCCGGACATGGGTTGGACTATCTACGAGACGTATCCCGTAGACCAGAGCCCGCACGGTTCCTCCACGTTGTTGACATGCCCCGGCGAGAACTTTCCAGGTGTGGACTATGCCGCCGTGATGTTCAGTTGGTTCGACATCGAGAAAACGGAAGGGGTCTATGATTTTACCAAGGCGGATTTTGCATACGATTATTGGCGGAAGCGCGGCAAGCGGATGCAACTCCACATGAGTACGGAATCTTGGCTGTGGTGGAACCAAAGGAACCCGCCTGCGGGGAAAGGGCCTCCGGATTACGTCGTCGATAAGCTGCCGCCGCATGAGCGGGAAATGCGGGTCTCTGCGGGGATACCGTATGTGGAACTAGACGCGCGGAATGAATTCTACCGCAAAAGCGTGGCGGCATTCCTGCGCGCGGTTGCCAAACACTTTTCCGGGGAACGCGCTGTGGAGTTGGTCGATCTCCGGGGATTCGGTGTTTGGGGCGAATGGCATAACGGCTACATCTTCAACAACCTCGCGGAAATTCCACTCGAGGCAAAGTACCCGTTGCTGGAGAAGCGGAGGGAGGATCTCAAGGGGATCATAGATATCTGGTCGGAGGCCTTTCCTCACAATTACTTAGCGCTGAGCTTCTCGTATGATCCAGACGGACCGACAGACTATTATGCCGGACCCGTCGACAAGTTCGACCTCGCATACACTAAACACTACGCCGGTTACATACGTTTCTCCGCGTTTGATTACGCGATGACCAAGCCTAACGTTACGCTGCGACGCGACGGTTGTGGTGGTGCGATCCACTCCAATGAACGCCTTTTCAACAAGCGGGTTTTCAACACCTTGGCAAAGGGCCCAATGATGTCAGAATTTTTCGGTGGATACCGCGAGAGCCTGAAGGCATACGGAGAGCAGCATGTTCGGTGGATGGTAGAGGATGCCTTGAGCATCCACCCCAACTACGTTGCACTGATGGGCTGGCAGTCCAAGGACGCGCTGGCATTCCTCAAGGAACAACCGGAGCTGATCCGGCGGGGAATGACTCGTATGGGGTATCGGCTTGTTCCGACGGAGGTCACCTATCCGGCGTTGGTTAGGGCGGGGGGAAAAATACCCATCGGGATGCGGTGGGTAAACCGAGCGTCCGGACGAGCCATGCGTGACTACCACCTCCACGTAAGGCTGGCCACCAAGTCCGGACGGCCTGTGTCCGAGGTTGATGTCGGACAACTCCCGACCAGCAGGTGGATTGCTGGCCGGGAATATGCCCTGCAGCGCGAATTTCCAGTTGATGGCGTGCGGCCCGGTGTCTACGCGCTCCAAGCCGCCCTACGTGATGCAAAGTCGGCGCGGGCGATTAACCTTGCCATCGTGGGGTTCCAGGGTGGCTGGTTCCCGGTTGGAAAAGTGAGGATAATATGAGCCAGTTTCTAGGACTTGGTGCTGCCGGTACGCCACTTGTACGGCGCACGGCCCACAGGGTGCAAATGCAATGGCCGACACCTGTTCGCCGCCTTTCCGGATGCGACGCCGGGGGCTACATCACCAGTCAAGTCGCAGAGAAGTTTGTTTTGCAATCCGCTGGCACGGGGATTAAATATGGTTATCGTTGAGTCTTATCCGGTCGCGGTCGTGATGTGTTTCATCACCATGCTGTGCTGGGGTTCGTGGGCGAACACGCAAAAGTTGGCCAGCAGGGAGTGGAGGTTCCAGCTCTTTTACTGGGACTACGCGATCGGGGTATTTCTGCTGTCCCTGGTCCTGGCGTTTACCATGGGAAGTTTGGGTCACTGGGGGCGTGGATTCCTGGCTGATCTGCGGCAGGCAGACCTTAAGTGGCTTGCTTCCGCATTCTTCGGCGGTGTGATTTTCAACTTGTCTAACATTCTGCTGGTTGCGGCAATTGATGTCGCCGGCCTTGCTGTCGCGTTTCCCGTGGGCGTGGGGCTGGCGCTGTGTCTCGGGGTAGCCACAACCTTTCTTGCTACCCGGCAGGGCAATGTCCCGATGCTGGCGCTGGGCGTTGTTGGGATTTTGATTGCGATCATCCTTGACGCCTTGGCTTATAAGAAATTGGCCTCCGCTGGCCATAGGACGCCGGTCAAGGGTATTATCCTCTCCGTTGCAGCCGGTTTGCTGATGGGGTGGTTTTATAGTTTTGTCGCTTGGTCCATAGGTCAGGTTAACCCTCTCACGAAAGCTCTCCAGGCGGGCAAGTTAAGTCCGTACACGGCCATTGTCCTGTTTTCCGCCGGCGTGTTGGTCTCTAACTTCCTATGGAACAGCATCATGATGGCCAAGCCGTTTTCCGGTGCGCCGGTACCATTCCGCGATTACTTCACAAAGGGCAGCGCTCGCCTGCACGCCGTTGGTATTCTCGGCGGCATCATCTGGAACCTCGGCATGAGCTTCAGCATTATTGCCGCAGCGGCGGCGGGGCCGGCGCTGGCCTACGGCCTCGGACAGGGAGCGACACTGGTGGGAGCATTATGGGGCGTGTTCGTGTGGAAGGAGTTTAAGGGCGCTCCGGCCGGGACCAACAAATTTCTGGTGGCGATGTTTCTATTTTATGTTCTTGGCTTGGGTATCCTGATTGCGTCGAAGTCGTGAGGGCCATTGTTATGGACAAAAAAAATGTGCTCGTGATCGGTAGCTCCAATACCGACATGATTATTAAACTGGACCGTATCCCCCGCCCGGGAGAAACGCGACTGGGCGGCAGGTTCATGACCGCCGCCGGCGGCAAGGGGGCAAACCAGGCGGTCGGTGCGGCCAGGGCGGGTGGACAAGTGACATTCATTGCCTGCATCGGGCGGGACATGTTCGGCGATACGGCGGTGGCGGGCTTCCAGGACGCGGGAATCAACATTGATCACATTGTCCGCGATCCATCCAGCCCGTCCGGGGTAGCGATGATCTTTGTGGCTGGCAGTGGTGAAAACAGCATTGCCGTTGCCTCCGGCACCAATGCCAATTTATCACCGTCCGATGTGGCAAAGGCCAAAGAAGCCATTGCGGACGCCGGGATGGTGGTTATGCAGTTGGAAACGCCGCTAAAGACGGTGCAGGCTGCGGCTGCATTGGCCGCCCAGGCAGGCGTGCCCGTGATCTTGAACCCCGCACCCGCGTGCCCGTTGCCCGGCAAGCTGCTGCGGAACATTTCCATTATTACCCCCAACGAGACCGAGGCGGAACTGCTCACCGGCATCAAGGTCAACAACAAAACCACTGCGTCACGGGCTGCCGATGTGCTGCTGGGCCGCGGGGTGAAGACCGTGATCATTACGATGGGATCACGCGGTGCCTTCTACGCCAATGCCGAAGGCCGGTGCCTCCTTCCGGGGTTTAAGGTCAAAGCCGTGGATACCACCGCCGCCGGCGATATTTTCAACGGCGCGCTGGCCGTTGCCCTCGTTGCGGGGAACACCTTGGAAAACGCAATACGTTTTGCCAACGCGGCGGCGGCCATTTCCGTAACCAGGATGGGATCGCAGGTGTCGGCTCCGACGCGTCGGGAAATAGAGAATTTCTTGGCAGCCAATGCAAAGGGCGGCACCTCCCGGAGGGAAGGGCGGTGAAATTGCGATGGCCGGTTTCTTTAGACTTTCGGGGGTACCCGCCATGCGACTGGTTAGAGAGACTAACCGAGTAGTGCCAATAGTGCCGTCGGTGCCTTGGAGGCCCGACGGTGGTAGTATGAATAAACTTTTACAGGAGTTGTTTCCATGACCGAAGAAAATCACAGTGATCCCACAGGCGGCTGGTCGCGGCGGGATGTTATGAAGGCTGC
>JBMFGW010000181.1:0-5027 GCA_049977145.1 Phycisphaerae bacterium | reverse complement strand
GGTTTGCAGCGGGTGGTGCTTACTGCGGATCGGGGGTGTATCACCACCACCAATATCAAGGTCATGCGGGAATACCCCCAAGTAGGCTGGATTGGGGCATTGCGCCGTGAAGGCATACGCAAACTCATGGACCAGAAGGCGCTGCCGTTGGGCCTGTGACCGTTTCTGCAACGCGGCGGCGATTCGATAATGGGGAGGTTAAGGTTTCAATATTTCGCAGCGCGGCGGAGCCGCAACTCAAATTGCACGGCAGAGTTGCGGAGATAGGGAAGGTTTGTCTTTGCGAATTTCAAGGTGGCCAAGTGGGCCAAGTTAGGGAGGCAAGGTGGCCAAGTTGAGTATGTTGATGAAAGCATTGATTTTAAAGGGTTTGGTTCAAGGTGGCCAAGAGGGCCAAGTTGTTTTTAAGGGAGGGGTAGCCGCTGCGGCGGCTTGATCAGGTGAATTTAGAACAGGCGAACCCCGATTAGCCGGCTCCTGCGGCATCGGGATTTCGGCTTCCAGCCTCAACAGGGAGCAGATATGGATTGCCAAAAGGGCGGCCGGTATTTGGTATTTAGCATTTGGAATGCTTTCGGTTTTTGGGATTCCGAGGCAAGGTGGCCAAGATGCTCAAGTTCGCGAGGCAAGGTGCTCAAGTTGAGCAAGTTGATGGGAGCGTTGATTTTAGCGGGTTTTCTTCAAGATGCTCAAGATGCTCAAGATGTTTTTAGGGGGTGGCGGCTGCTGCCGCAGATCAGGTGAATTTGGAGCAGGTGAGCAGGTGAGCGCGCGGAGCGGGCGCGGGCGTCGATTTTTTACCGGGTACATAGCGATCCTCATGGCGGTAACGGGGCCATCGATGCAGGCATATTATTCACTTGTCAAACAGCGCCGGTTTCCGGCTTCAATGATCGATGACCAATGATCAAAGATCAATAGACGGGCAGGCGCTGTACGGCGTCGGAACAATCATTTGTGGTTCCGGTGCCGTGCTGATGCTATAGGGGGGAGCGGGTGGAGATAAGGGCGCTGCGCTTCAGTGAACAACGAACAACGGGTAACGAGAAGCTAGAAGCTAGAAGCTAGAACCTAGGAGTTCTTTTACGGTATTGGTGAGTATTGATCAGTAATATCAGTATTAGTCAGCATTGAGCGCTGCGCTTGGGGAAAGTGGTGCGTGGGGATATGGCGTTGCCGTGGGGGTGCTTTTTACCATCCCGATCACGGATATTTATGTTGGGGTCATTGGGATAAACGCTGGCACGATGGCACAAAGGTTGCAAGGGTGTTTTCACCAGGGCGTAAGGAGGGTGATCGGGGAAGTCATTTCGATTTGGCCAGGCGGATGCTCCCGGGGGGAATGGCGTGGATGATGGTGTCTTTGGGAACGAGATCCGGCCTGGCATACATTGCGTATTGTCCTGCCTCCATTTGAAGCGAGGCACCGTTGATGATGATGCTGGATGGGGTGCAGACGAAATGAACGGCACCGTCTTCGCGCAAATTTTCAAGCAGTGAGCGGAGTAAAGTATCGCGGATGACAATGGTTCCGGGGGTAGAGACCGTTGCGTGGATCGCCGTATTGACCCGCCCTGATTGAATGTGAACTGAGTTGCCAGTCGCTTCTATTCGGGCAAACAGCCGGTCAATGCCGATGGCCTCCCGCATTTTTTTCCCTTTGGTAAGCCGTGCTTTCCGGAAGGCTTTTCCGAATTCCAGAAATTGCGTCTTGTTGAGGTTGAATTCCACTTTTATGATCTCCATGTTCGGGGCACTCTATTGCGTCTCCAAACCGTCGATGTTGGCTTCGTCCAGTGGTTCTTCCACGGCGTTGCGGAGCCAGTTGGGGTCGAATCCGGCGGCACATTGGCCTTCGACGGAGATTGTAATTTTCCCGCCATCGGATTTGTCCGACAGATTGGCTATGGCGGGAAATGATTTGAACACCTGGTCCCGGCTGGCAGCGAAGCGGATGCGGATTGTTTTGCGAACGGGGGCGTTGGTGCCCGCGGCTCCGGTGGCTGTTGGTCCGGTTATGAGTGCTGTGACTCCGGTTGCAATGGTCGCTGCGCCGGCATCGGATGCGGTGGCAGCGGTCACGGCTGGGGCGGGGGACGGGACCGCTGCGGGAACCATCAGGAAGCCGTCGTCGAGGTCGATTTCATCGTCGTTGACGGCCCGGTTCAGCAGCACCTTGTCCGGTGCGACCTGGAATTTTCCGTCAGGCCCCAGCATGGGGGTTCCGCTGGTGTAGGCGAAATTGCCTTCTGAAACGCCGCGGGCGATTGCCTTGCGAATTACGTCCTCGGAACTGATCCGCGGAGGGTCGAGGAATGCAAAAAAAGCGTAGCGGACGTCCTGCGTGCTTACGCCAAGACGTGGCTGCTCTCCGGGTGCCGTCGGCTCGCCGAGTTTGATCCGGTCTGTAATCTTGCGCGGGTGCAGTGTGCCGTGAATTTTCGGAGAGCCTGCGGTTGTGAGGAGTTCCATGATGCGTTCGTAAATTCCGGTGGCCTGAAGCGGGCGGCCACCGACCTCGATTTTTTCAAGAGTGAGCTGCCCGCCAGTGCCGAGGCGCGGCAACCACACGGCGAGGTAGAGTTGGCGGAAGGCTGATTCGGCGGCGGCTTCTTCGGTGCGTTTGCGTTCCTTAAGCTGGTCGAGCTGATCCTTGGTCAGGCGGTGTTGGCTTCGCCGGGCTTCCACGCGGTCAATGGCCATAAGGTAGCGTACAGCACGGCGCAGTGTTTCAAGTTGTTTTTTTTCCGGAATTGCCAGCGCGAGTCCATTGCGATATTTGCGCAGGTCTTCTCCATACTTTGAGAATATGTTTCGTGCGGCGTCCTCCTGTTGGTTTGGTAGCTGGGCGGAAAAGTCGATGGGCAGGAATGCAATTAAAAAACGCGGCTCTTTGTCCGGAACGTCCTGGCTGGTTTCCGGCCAGACTATCACGCCGGGCCTGCCGGCCAACCGCTGTTCCAGAAGTTCCTTGATCCGGTCACGAATGGCGTCGCCGTCCCGGGCGACCTCCTGCTCGGCATCTTCGATGAGTTTGGTAACGTTGGGGTCCTTTTTGAAGCAGTAGTGCACGCCGTCAAAATGCAGGTACAGGCACGAATTCCGCAGCTCGCTGAGCACGGCGGACGCGGTAATGCTGTCAAGGTCCGGGCCGATACAGGCGGCAAGTAAATCACTTTCTGTCACGCCAGCCGGCAACGCTTCGCTGGCGTCCTGGCGGCGCAATCCACCGAAAGAAAATGCGAGGATGGCGGTTCCCAACCGCAGGGCCGGGTGGGTGTTGGCCAGGGCCGGCGTTTCGCGTGCGAGTTTCTCGTCAATGCGTTTGGCGCGGGCGCTGGGGCCGGTTAAATCGTGTGTGATGACCGGCGCGTATTCCTGCCGCGGGTCGAGATCCTTGAGCATGGCCCGCATTACTTCCGGGTCCGAGATGGGAATGTCACCCGGGCCAAGGATGGACCGGGCACCGCCGTGAGCTTTCAGGCCATGGAGGCAGGAGGCCAGGAATCGCAAGGCCCCGCGTGTGCGCTGGAATCCGTCCACACTGGTCCAGCGGCTGTTCATTACGTCAATAAGCGCGGGGTGGAAGGGGTAGGCCGCCTGAATGCGGCTTGTGGTCTGCACGGCCAATTCTTCAGCCTGATTTTTTGCGGAGTGTGTTTCGGCCCGGGCACGCCAGAAACTGTTTAGTACGTCGCCGAATTCGGTGGCGACTTGGGCTGCGGCTGTGGGCGGCGGATCAGCCGCCAACAGGCGCCGTTTGACCACCGCGAGAACTTCGTCCCCGGTGAGGGGTTCGCGCACCTGGTCTTTGCGGCTGGTGAGCTTGTCAAGCTCCTCCAACAGGGCTACGTTTCCCATGGCCTCGCGGGCGCTCCATTGGAGGGAGTAGACCATGACGGCATGCGTGCTGTTGGCAACCTCCACGGTGAGGTTCTGGATAAAATCCTTGGCCTGGCGTTGCAAGGTCGAATCATTCACGGCCACTGCGGCGGCGCGTTCCATGTATTTAAGGACCTCATCCAGCAACAGTAAAACGGGTTTGCCAGCGGCCTCCAGCATGGCCTTAATTTCATCGCCGGAAGGGGCGATTTTGCCAGCATCATGTTTCTGCACAATCTTGAATGCGGCCGGGCCGAGTTGCCAGGCGATCCAGCCCCACATGGTCTGGATGAGTTGGCCATTGCCAACGTCTTTATCGCCGGCGGCGGTGAATTTTTCGCCGTCGAAGACGGCGACGGCCACCGGGCCGGGGTCTGGCAGGGCCGAACATCCGGAGACCAGATTGAGGCTTTTACGAGACCGGGCCGCGTGCAGCATTGCTGCGAGGGTGTGAGATTTACCGCCGCCGAAGGGGCTGCGGAGTTTGAGCACGCGGTTGAAATGCCCCTTCCCGGCCAAGCTGGCCAGCACCTCTTCAAGGAGCTTGTGTAAATCTCCGGTGATGTAGGTGGCCGCAAAGAAGGCGTCCGGGTCGCGGTAGACGGTGGGAGTGGTCTGGTCGCCGGTGGCAATGGCACCAAGATCAATGGCGAAAACGGCTTCGGCCAGCGAGCCAGATTCCACATCAGGATGGAGCTTAACGAGTTCGGTCCATGGTTTGAGTGTTAGGATCGTCATAAGTCATTCGCCTGCCAATACTTATTCCATCGGGAAATCTGTTACTAATTTATTGCCTAAATTCCAGCCCTGTGCCATCAGGCCAAAGCGGCCGCGCCCCAAGCATATCGCAGCCGTTTACACACAGCCAATGGCATCACCTTAAACGGAACAGGGCTTCGATATCCCTTTTAATCTCGTTTTTTGCCCAGCAAACCGGGCACTTTTTACCGTATTTCTGCTTGGCCGGCCCGATGCCGTTGCCGCTTGGATTGAACAAATGAGTGGCGAGACATTCCGCCTTAGCTAGGTCGCTCCGCCGCCGTAGTACGCGTACCGTAACCTGATCAGCCCTAGGAGCCTGTCCAAGTAATACCCCTTGCTCCAAGGAATTCTTTTTTAATACTTGACGTGTAGTCATATATATG
>JBMFGW010000180.1:0-5028 GCA_049977145.1 Phycisphaerae bacterium | reverse complement strand
GTCCCAACCGCCATGGTAAACGCCTGCGAAACCGGCCCATATTGGCCTGATAGCGTGGTCAGCATCGCGTAGGTTCCAGCATTGGCTGAAAGAATGACGACACCGCTTGAATTTGTAGTTCCGGCCGCGACCTGCTGCCCGGCACTGTTGTTGAGGCTTACCATCGCACCGGGAATAGCTGGCGTGCCAGTGGCTGTGCTGGTGACAGTAACAGTGACCGAGCCATTGCCAGTCCCGTTGACGGAATATGAATTGATATTGCCACCGGTTAGCGTCGGCGTAACCCCAAGTACCTGCGTGACATTCGCGGGCAACGCGGATCCAGCGGCCAATCCGGCCTGAATCTGCGCCACCGTCGGAGGCGTCGGGATAGTATTGGTAATGGTGACAAGGCCATTGGTGTTGGTGGCCAGAAGGTTGGCCGGCGTTACAAGTATTTGTGCTGCATTGATCGGTAGCTGTGTGATCTGGCCGGTGATGTTGGCGTTAATGTTTCCCTGCGCGTTGGCTGAAAGCAATACTCCGTTATCGGTCCCGAGTTTTGGCACCTGCTGCGCCGCCGGGACCGGTATGTATATCTGCTGGGTGGCCGCAACTGAGGCTACGCTGTAGTTTGCCCATATCGACACATTACTGATCAAGGTTACACTGGATGGTACGGTTGCCGAAGCGTAGTACCATCCAGTTTCGCCGGCCACCGCTGTTACCGTCCACGTCCATGAGCTATCGAGCACCCCATTGGTGATGGTCAATATAGTCGGAGTCGCATCGGCTGCTACCGGTGATCCCGCACTGTTTTTTACCACAAATACTTGCGTTAGCTGTAATCCGGCAATAAGGCTCATGCGGTACCCCTTGCAATTTCAGTTAATCCCACGGAATAAATAATGTCGTAGAGCGTGCCAGCCGTTGCGGTGAATGTGCCAAGATAATTTCCGGATGCGGCAGGCGTTTCGGTAAGCGTTACCGTGGCGGCCAAGGCACCCGTCGCGTGGCTGTACACGTTTGCCACCACCACGCCGCCCGTGGTGTAGGCACATGATAGGTTGAACGTGGGCGTCCATGCTGTTTCACGCGGGCCGATGTTCGGCGTTGCCAAGTTGCGCGGATTACCGTCCATGTCATATTGGAGCGCCGGCATCCCCGACACTGGTTTGCCGGTCTGGTAAAGTTCGCTACCCGGTACCGGAAGTTCACGCGGAATATGAAGATGGTTTGCCGCCACCGGCGTGGCGTCCGTGGTGGAAATTGTCAGTAAGTGAGAAGAGTAACAGTTGTTTAAGAGCACCGGCAGCGAGGAATCGATGCTCCATCCCGTGGTTGCGGACTCCGTGGCATCCACAAGGTCGCAATTTTCAAAAGTGGTACCCGTCATCCCAGAGTACCCGATAGTGCCCATGGCGTAGCCTTCGACCCTCAGTCGACAAAAATAAAACTGCGCGGAGTTCGGGGAGCTCCCCGTCAAGTATTGCGTGCCCTTACCTTGCACATTGAGATTGAATTCACAATTCACGGCCCACCCGGCAAACGAGCCGGCTATTGGAGAGGAGTAGTAAGCCGATGAAGAAACGACCCAGTCGAACGAGCAATTGATGCAACCATTGTATTGAGATGATCCGGGATCGACGTTCATAATTGGAGCGGACGTGACCATGTTTCCAAGAGACGATGCACTATCCGTCGAGCATCCGATGTAGAACACACGGGTTAGCGTTGGATTTCCTCCGTCAGGCTGGCCCCCGATGGGAGTACAAACCCACGAATACGGTGTGTAATACTTGAGCCGCGCGTTTCGCACTACTTCCAATGACGGATACACGGTTCCACCGGCTGTGTGGGCGTAAAAAGGACCTCCAGACGCACTGTACGCCCCAGGCGCTAATACGCTTCCTGCTGGGTTGGGCAAACATCCTGCAACAAGTACGCATCCATCGAAGTAACCTTCCTGTCCACCGTAAGCGTTGAAGTCCACAAAATTATCGCCGCCACTCGAGCCGCCCGGCATGAATCCCGCTTTACAGTTTCTCCACAGCGTGATTCCACCCGCCTGTCCGTTTCCTCCGATATTGGTATGTTCAAAATTATGATAGGAAGCAAAATAATTTTCGCACGAGTCCCACACCGTGACCTGCTGAAGGACGGTCGTGTTGTTCATGCTGCCGGTGCTTTGCTGACCGACACCATTTACGCCTCCGGCAGTAAAGCCGTCGCTGCGAATTCCTCGTATCAGAACGTCATCAACGTTATTTACCATAACTGGGTTAAGGGTAGCAGTTGCGGTTGTCGCAAATTCCATCGGCGGCGGTGCTGCTGTTGATCCCAGATTTATGGCCACCACCGAAGCGCCGTCGGTATAAAAAGTGCCGACATTGGCCTCACAATCCGCCAACGACGACATCGGCACAAGCGGATAAAGGTTGGCGGCCAACGGAATGTTCAACGGCAACGCTTGGCCTGATGTCGCACCAAGGCTTTGCGGGCCAGTCATCCGCACATACGCCACCGGCAGCGCCGTGGCGTATGTCCAGGTCGTGCCCGCAACATTAACCCACCCCGAAGTCACTTTGGTGGAGAATGCGTTGAAAAAAGCGGGCTTTGTGCCGCCGTAGATGTCGATTGTGACATGGGGCACATTGATAACAAGTCCGGTCTGTGAATTGTCCTCAACGCCGCTGGCAAAGTAAACCACCGTGTTGGGTGCCAGAATTGAATTGACTTTGGAAATCGTCTTAAACGGAGACGCCTGGGTGCCCGCGTTACTGTCATTTCCAGTGGAGTTGTTCACATAAATGCTGTTGGTGCGCGGCGTCGACACATACGACCGCAGGTACCGTATGCGTGCATCAATTTGATCCAGAAACTGGAACGTAAATGGATGAGCCAGCGTGCCCAACTGCTCCTGCCATGTGAGTGCGGACATAAATTACTCCGGTGCGTCTGCAATGTTGTTACCGCTATTCAGCTGCCCCCAGACATTCCCGTTCGGGCCAGCCAGTATATTCCCGTCGACCATTATATTTGTGCCCTCCCACACACCGATTGCGCCATAGTCATGCGCGGCGCCGAGTACGGTATTGCCGCGAATCATTATCCGTCGGCACGCCTTATCACCGATACGAACGCCAATACCATTGGTTGTTGGCATGATGATATTATCATCCACATGGCAATCAGTACATGCTTCCTCGAATCCTATTTCATTGACGGTATTTTCAGCCGCAATGCCGTACCGCGAGGAGTTAAAGCCAATGCCAGCCGGTGAACGCGAATAGACACCTCGCACTACCGGGCCTGTTGACTGTACGATTCCGATGCCACCCTGATTATTGGCCGGGTAATCGAGAATCGTAATCCCGCTTATCGTTGGCCTCAACGCAGAGCAGACAAATATCGTGGCTGCCGCGAACTGATCTGTGGTGGCGAACGCCAAATCTTTCACTGCACAGAATTCGCACGGAGTCGATACTCTCCAAACATTTAGAGCACTTGCATCAGTGGTGTCGGCCGCGCCAATTGTGCTGTAATCGCCATAATCAAATACGGGAGTTTCGAGTGTAAGCAATTGCCCAGTTACATCGATACTTTTTATCCGCACGTACTCGCACGGTGCGTACTGGAAGAACTCCTGCGCCTTTAGGACGCCCCCCAATGCAGTTTCAAGGACTTGCGTACCACCTTTGCCGTTGTTAAGAAACAGCCACTCGCCGACAAAAAATGGAGCCAACGGCTTGCGCGCGACTTTTAGCACGGTCGAGGCCGAGACGGTAGCAAAATTTGTGGTCTGCACCGGCTCGGCCAACGGTATGCTCTCGCCAAATGTCGGCATGACCTGGACGCACTGGCCCGTGGTAGTGCCGCCATGGAAGCTGAAGTTCTGCCGCAATAGGGTACGAACGCCGTCACCGCGCAAGGTCACGCCACGCCCTTGCACCAATATCGGAGAATCCAAGCGATAGGTTCCGGCTGGAATGTAAACCACTGGGTCGTTACTTACCGCGTGTTGAAGGATCGCGTTGATCGCAGGACTTGCGTCATAATTTCCCGTTGCATCAGCATCTACAAGCCTCATGCCGCACTCCTTTTCCACCAGAGAAGATAAAACGATCCCAGAGCCAGAATTGAAAGCGCATCGGCTTCCGGGACATCGGTAATGGTAAACGCACCACTATTCATCGCGCTTGGATATTCAACGCCCGGCACCCCAACAACACCCGCTGGCAGAATCAATCGCTGGCCGTTTTCGATGGCAACGTCAATCATATCTTGAATGAGTTTCATGCTGCACCATCCGATTCTACGACAGCCTCGTAAGTGGCCTCAAATATGTCTGGCTTGCATGGATACTTCTCGCCCTTGATGCCAGTGATTACCCAATCACCTGGATCGGCACGCATAACGCCTTCGAGCGTTTCGATAAATATTGATACAGGGCCTGTGTGCTGATACGCTTCAATAACTACTGCTTTTTTTCTAAATTTCATGCCGCACTCCGTTTCCGCCAGAGCAGATAAAACGATCCCAGAGCCAACAGCGGCAGCGTACCGATTGCCCACCACCATGAGAATTGCGGGACGTATTCGCTCGGTTGTTCTGGGTCAAAGTCAGTCATTTTCTTTCCATTCCAGTTTGGCCTTCGCGGCCTTATTCCGTTCGGTAATGCGATGGTCTTGATTCAGCTTCGCGGCGTGATCTCGCTCAAGCCTGTGTTCCGCAGGCGTGATGTGCTGATACAATCCAGCGCCATGCGAGCAAGCGAGTTCGCATTCCGTGGCGTCGTGCTCAATAACTTCGATGTTACTCACGGTACGTCCTTTCGTTCCGGAACCGTAATTCCCTGCGCCCGGGCAATCGCGGATACCACAATAAGTATGCGTTCAGTGTCCTTTCGCTGGTGATTCATTTGCGCCTCAAGATCGCGGATTGCCTGATCGTGCTGGTTCTGCTCTTGCAAGATTTGGGCCATTCTTACAGCCGAGCTGATCTCTTTGTTATTAGATAGGCTTATCTGCGTTAATCCCATTCCACATA
>JBMFGW010000179.1:0-5034 GCA_049977145.1 Phycisphaerae bacterium | reverse complement strand
CGAACTTGGGCATCTTGGGCACCTTGAGCGCCTCGACCCAGCCTGGAACTGAAAACTGAAAACCGGCCTGTAACCCGCCACCCGTAACCTTAAGCCCCAGCGGCATTCAGTCCCTACTGACCAATACTAACCAATACTGATATTACTGACCAATACTGATAAATACTGTATTTGAAACCTTAACCTCCCCATTATCGCATCGCCGCCGCGTTGCAGAAACGGTCCCAGGCCCGTTCACAGGCCCTGAGCGTTTTCGGTACGCCGCGCAGCCTGTATTGTTGACGACAGAAATAGTACAATAAAAAAATAATTGGCGGCATAAGGAAATGAAAATGAAAATCCTGCAATGTGTTCTCTCGGCTACGGTGGTCGTCTGTCTGGGCGGCTGTCTGCAAACGCACAATGATGTCGTAATCAGCCAACCCAAGCCGCTGGAGGTCAACGTCAATCTGAATGGTAAATTAACCTTGGTTGTTCAAGATGCCCAAAATGATATGGATTTTATCGCGGGCCGTGGATCGTCCGCCGCGGCTGGAACCGGGGCGGCCACAACACCTTCGACCCTGCCCGTGAAAATACCGGCAACCACAGCGGGAAAACCCAGTTCATGCCTGGTTCCACCGCCACGCCAGGCGAGCGTCATTTTTGCCGACGCCGCCTCTACCGTCAGCGCTGCGGAAATTCTTCAGCATCTGCGGGCGGATTTTGCGGAAAATCATCGCCTGCTGGCAGCCCACCTGGTGGGAGAAGCCCATAGCGGATATATGGAAGTGCGCGGCGCACTGACCAATACACAGCAGGCCTTCGTGGCACATGACAATCGCTGGCGCAAGCGGCTGTATGAATTACGGGCGGCACAAACCGGACAATCCATGGCAACCATCGGATTAATCTACTTCAAAATTCGCCTCAAATTCGTGCCCCCGGGAGCGTGGGTGCAGCAATATGATAAATCCACAGGGCAATGGGTATGGGTGCATTGGAAATAATCAACGCCGCCAATGAGACGTATTGGCCAGCATGATTGCCGTCAGCGCGGTCAGCCCTGCCAGTGCCCAGAGCAGGCCGGATAAGTTAAACTCGTCGCCGCCCGTGGTGGGTTGCCAAACCCGTGTGGTGGTGACAGGAATCACGGTGGCGGTGGGCCAGGGACATGGCTCCGAGCGTCCAGTGGCGGGGAAATAGCGGTTGGGCAGTTGCGGTGGATTAAGTTGGCCGACGAATTTCCGGCGCTGTTGCTTTCCTTGTCCGGTAATCCGCCAAACCGTCGCGGAAAAGACGCCAATCCGTTGCGGCAGCTTAGTAAAATAAATTCCGGGACCGATTTGCGGCAGTGGAATATCAAGTATTTTTTTGTGCCGCTGCACAACCGTCAGGCCCAACTGCTGCTGATTCAGAAAGTTTCCGTGTTCCATGGCTTGCACTTGCACTCGCCAATGCCTGGTTTTGCGATAGGAGGTAATCTCAAAGTTGCTATTACCGGCAGGAGCTCGGACCATGTTCAGCAGGCTGCTGCGGAGAATGCCGGCCGCCGCGCCGTCGGCGGAAAATGCTATGGCCGCAACTTTACCCAACCCGCGCCGCCATATTGCCGCCAGCGGATGTGTGGCGGATTGCGCCACCAGCGTGGCGTTCGGCTTCAAATATACCCGATCCCATTGCCGCGTTACGCTGCGCAGGTGTAACGGTTTGGAAAACCATGGCAGATCGCTATGGTGGGTTCGTCCGCTGACTTGACGGGCCAGGGCAGTACGCAAGAAGCCTGCCCACTGCCCAAAATGTCGGGACACAAAATGCGTAGCCCGCTTTGCGGTCAGCAATTTTCGAACCGCCGGACTGCTTTGCCGAGGGGCTACGATGGTCAAATGCACCGCATGGTCAAGCAGCAAGCGCTGCCAGGCCGTGACATTTAAGTGTGGAATGCGCCCATCCGTGACCACCACCAGCAATGCCTTGTTGGTCAGCAGATCTCGTAACAGCGGCAAGGCGGAATTGGGGCGGGTTGGACCGGTGGGAACAATTCTCGCCAGTAGTGTCGGCAGTGCGGAACGCACGGTTTTTACTGTGCCACTAACCAACTGCCGGGTCGTGCCGGAAAATAATAAAACGGCGATGCGATCCTGTGGGCGAAGTAACTGAACCGCCGTGCAAATACCGTGTGCCGCAAGGCCAAAGCGCGTTCTGCCGGAAGCGGTGATGTTGTCCATGGAACCGCTGGCATCCAGTAAGAACACAATGTGTAGGGGTTTCGGGCGCGGCGGCAGGCAGGACAACGGGGAAAGTTTTTCCAGCATGGAGGTCATGTCGGTATTTCCGTGCGGCAGGCCATATCCGCCGGGACCAAAGGCGTGTTGGGTTCCTATAATCAGCAGACCACCGCCAGTTTTGTATACGTACCTGGAGAGCTTGCTTTCCGCGCCCGCGGATAAACTACTTCTTGGAATGTTGTCCAGAACCACCGCTTGAAAATGCGCCATGGCGTTAAGCGAAAGTGGGTGGAGCGCTGGTGACAATTCGTCGCTGATCCACCCGGGAATAGCAGTGGCATCCCCACCGGGATGGCGTGTGATAATTAGGGCGTGCGGCTGGCCAAGTGCGGGAATCTCAATACTGGCTTGATTGTCGCCGGACCATGGGTCATGGTCGTCAATGACCACTGTGATTTCAGATCCATGTGGACCAGCCGGTAAAGCCAGCGCCGGCAACAGTACCACTTTTGAGCCGGCATGCGCAAAACGCAGCCGTGTTTCATAAAGCACACTCGAACCAACACGTTCCACGAGCATAGCGGCGGCGGAACCGGTGGAATGCAGCGTTATTTGCAGTTGTGCGGTTGGCTGTTTCCCGCGCGCCGGCGTCGCGGCCATGCCCTGGTGATAAACCACCCCCACATTGGTAATTCCGACATCGCTTTGCGCCGGTGGCACGACGGTGGCGGCGACAGATGCCACGGGCGCTGTGATGTGGCCGGGCAATTGCCAACGCAACAGACCTGTGGTGAATATCCAGCAGGGGGTGGTACCGGAATATTCGAGAAGACGTTTTGTGGAAGCGGGTAAATCACGGTTGACGGCGGCACGCAAAGGCCTGACGGGCACTGTCCCCGGCAATAATGAGGCCGCAATAATATGGGGGTGGGAAACAAACTTCACCAACGTTATGTGAATGTGGGGGGGTAGATGTTTTTGCAGGAATTCTCTAAGCCATTGCGAATCATGCCATGGCGCGGTGCTGGCGGCGGGAGAATCATCCAACGCCACAATGATTCGCCTCGCTGCGCTATGAATGCTAAGGGCAGGTTTTGCCGCCGCCAGCAGAGCCAATACCGCCGCCAGCATTGGCAGCTCAATGGAATAAATCTTCCATACCGTTTCACGCGTTCGGGCCAGGAAAATTGCCGGAACCGCAGCCGCTAAAAGGATAATGAACCCCACCAGCATGTCGGGATGTTTGAATTCCAGCATGGCTATATAGTACCACCACCGCCGTCTTAGTGGCGAGACCGGCACTGGATCGACCATTGATCATGGCGTGTTGGCCTTTTCTTGTGAACCGCAGCGGGCGGTATATGTTTCCGGAACGTACGTCATACACCGTCAAAGAAAGGAGACGACTCTTCAAGTCGTCTCCTGGTATTTTGTATTTTGGGTGAGGAGCGAATTAGTGCCGTCGATTATCCCGCTTTTTTGTGGGTGTAATAGGTCGGCAGCGGACTTCCAAGTTTTTTCCATTGGGCGATTACCGCTTCCGCCTTGCCCGCGCTATTAAGCATGTGGAGTTTGCGTTGCACCATGGAAATAATCGCCTCCCGCGCGGGTCCGAGATAGTTGCGGGGATCAAATTCCGCCGGTTTCGTGGCAAACACTTCGCGAATCTTCGCAGTCATGGCCAGACGCAGATCGGTGTCGATGTTCACTTTGCATACGCCGTACTTGCGCACCGCCATGGAAATCTGATCTTCCGGAACACCTTTGGCATTGGGCATCGCGCCGCCGTACTTATTGACCAAATCAATAAATTCCTGCGGCACGCTGCTACTGCCGTGCATTACCAGCGGAATGCCCGGACAGGTTTTCATAATTTCTTCAATCCGACCGAATGCGAGCTTGGCTTCATGCTTGAACTTGTAGGCGCCGTGACTGGTCCCGATGGCCACTGCCAATGAATCCAACCCCGTACGTTTGCAGAAGTCCGCAGCCTGCTGCGGATCGGTAAGAAACTTCTCAACATTCTTCTCGTATTCATGCGCATCCATGCCGACAACATCTTCTTCGATGCCACCAAGCATGCCGAGTTCCGATTCCACCACGACCCCCGCGGCGTGGGAAACCTTCACCGCTTCCGTGGTCAGGCGGACATTTTCTTCATACGGATGGTGGCTGCCATCAATCATAACGCTGGTGTAGCCATCAGTGATGCAGGTTTTAATCAAATCGATGGTGTCGCCATGATCGCAATGGATGCAAATAGGCACTTCCGGATGATCTTCAACCGCGGCGTCAATGATATGCTTAAGGTAGCGAATATTGGCATATTTGCGGGCGCCTTTGGAAATTTGCAGAATGCAGGGGCTTTTTTCCTTGGCACAGGCCTCAATGATGGACTGCGCCAATTCCATGTTGTTCACGTTGAACGCGCCGATGGCAAATCCGCCGGTATAGGCCAGATCAAACATGGGCTTGGTGGTCATTAATGGCATTGTTGATTACTCCTCTATATAGACAATAAAATCCAAAACAATATCCATGCAAAGTATTCTAGAGACTTTCTCCCGTTTTGGCCAGTCTTGACCGCCGACTGATACCGACTCCTGTGATCAACACCCTGAAGTTATTGGCGTGTTGCGGGGGCAATGTCAGTGAAAGCGGATAAGCGGCGGGGGGGTGAATACATCGGATGTTCCAACGCCGTTTTGACGTAAGTCGTTGTTTTACAATTAGTTAAGTATGCGTTTTCGCATTTACGTGTAGCCACTAAAATGTTTTGTTTTGTTTGATATTGTACTTGCATTATGTTTTATTCATGTTATGATAG
>JBMFGW010000178.1:0-5082 GCA_049977145.1 Phycisphaerae bacterium | reverse complement strand
CGCCTTCGCCGCTGCCATAGCAATTTCCAAGACTGTTCTGGCCATCAGCGTTCCCCTGTTCTGCCGATTTGCGGAACCACGCCACCGCTTCCGCGTAATCCTGCTTGACGCCGAGGCCATCGTGATAACACTCCCCGATCGAATGTTGGCCGCACGCGTCCCCATTCTCCGCCGCTCGGCGATACCACCTCGCCGCTTCAGAAAAATCTTGCGGAAGGCCCTCTCCCCAATAAAAACGACACCCGATAAAAAACTGGGCTGGGGCGTGCCCCTGCAACGCCGCCCTTAGATACCACCACACAGATTCTGTCTCATCCTTCGCCACGCCCCCCAGCCCAAACTCATAGTCAGCTCCCAGCATAAACTGGGCCTCGGCGTCTCCCTGCCGAGCCGCTTCACGGCGATATTTTGTCCAAGGGCAATAAACCGGCTCCGACCGCCAGCCCTTGATGCAAAGATCCGCCGACGCTTTCGGAATTACGGAACCCGGCTCGCATGCGGCATCCGTTCCCGGGCCCAGCGATTCCGCCAGCGGCGGAGAGGGCGGCACGGCTTCCGGTTGTCCGTCGCCACCAGTGGCCGGCGCAGCATCTGCCTTCGGCACCCGCGTAACATCGTCTGCATCCGCCATGGTACACCATATCCTTTTTTCAATTTCGATCCGCTAATTATATTCCCACGTCCCCGTGCCTTCAAGCGCCCGCCGATTCCCGCACGGTCGGCGAGGACTGGTGCGTACTGTACGCGAACCGGGTATTCCAACTGGGGCGCATACATCAACGCCTGAGGTTGGCAGGGCGAAAGATTACAGTGGTGGAAAAGGCGGACGGCAGGATAACATTGCAGAATGGTTTCCGGCCGCTGCAACGGAAGGAACTGGCGGTTCGGGCACCGCGCGTGGCGGGAAAGAAAATCGCATCGGGCCAGCGGTGGTATGGCGACCATCGGCGAGTCATCCGTGGCGTAGCGTGCCGGTGATTTTTTTCCCGTCACTGAAAAACTGTAACCTGTAACCTAAAACCCGTAACCTTCCCTGCATTAATCTGTGCCAATCCGCAAAATCCGTGGATCACTCTGCCCCGTCGTTTCGCAGCTTATCCCGCTGACTCCGGCTTAAATAATTGTGAACGCGATGGTAAACCAACTCCCCAAGGGTTAATCCGTGCCATCCATGCAATCCGTGGTCCCAAAGATCGCCCCACGTCACATTAAAAATCTGTGCAAACCTGAGAAATCTGTGGATCAAACCCTTCTAACTTCTAACTTCTACCACGAAATCTGTGGATAAGACGTTTTGGTTGCGGCGCAGCTACTGGAAAGGCGGAACGCCTATTAACCGATTCCCATGGATCCGAGTATACTATCCTCGTTGTGACACGGTGTTGGCACGGCTGGAAACTCTAACGGATTGCGTACGCATGATTGCTGGAATTCAGGGTCGTATTGATTCGGTAAGCGAAACGGCGGCCATTGTTGCCGTTGGGGATATCCGCTATGAGGTGCTTACGCCTGCGGTGGATATTCCCCACCTGCAGCGGCATATCGGGCAGAGAATCACCTTTGTCACTCTGCATTACATCGAAGGCAATGCCTCCTTTGGTCAGCTTACGCCGCGGCTTATTGGTTTTATCCGCCAGCAGGATAAAGATTTTTTTGAACAATTTATCACGGTCAAAGGGATCGGCCCACGGCGGGCGTTGAGAGCGCTGACGCAAAGCGTGGATCGTATTGCGGCGGCCATTAATCAAAAAGATTCGCGTTTTCTGACCAGCCTGCCGGAAATAGGCAAACGCACCGCCGAACAGATTATCGCGGAACTTTCCGGAAAAGTGGATCGGTTTGCCGGCGCCATGGGCGGCGCACCCGCCCCGGCGGCCCGCACCGATCAACAGACCGCCGCCATTGACGCCATGATCGCATTAGGCGAGCGGGCCGCGGAAGCCGAAAACTGGGTGGACCGCGCCTGCCGGGCGGATTCGACGCTGGCGACTTCGGCGAGCATCATGAAGGCGGCGTATCGGTTAAAAGCGGGTGGATGATGGCGAATTTTCGAATAGCCCGGTTTGCCAAGCCGAATCCCCCAATAGCCTTCGGCTTTGCCGGAACTGTAACCGGCGATCACCGATGGACAGGGCATTTGTTTGGATTCCCCGCCTGCGCGTTGCGTATACGCCGGCCAGCGGGATGTTTTGAGAGAAAATAGTAATAGGTGCCAGGAATACTACCATTGGATACCAAGGAATCAGACCATGGCGCGTGAGCGGATTATCACAGCCCAAAGCCTTCCCGAAGACCAGGCCGTAACGCCTGAGCAACCCACTTTGCGCCCGAAAACGCTCAATGATTATATTGGTCAGCGTGAACTCATTGAAAAGTTGCGCATCAGTATTTCCGCCGCCCGGCAGCGCGGTGAAGCCATGGAGCATGTCCTGCTGCATGGCCCGCCGGGATTGGGAAAAACAACGCTGGCGTACATTATCGCGGCGGAACTCAACGGCACAATTCCGAAAATCACCAGCGGTCCCGCCTTGGCCCGCCCGACGGAACTCGTCAGCATGTTAACGAATATGCAACGCGGTGATGTGCTGTTTATAGATGAAATTCATCGCATTCCCACCGCCGTGGAAGAATATCTGTATCCTGCCATGGAAGATTTTTGTATTGATGTGGTGATGGGTACCGGCACACATGCGAATTCCCTGCACATGGAAATTCAGCCCTTTACGCTCATCGGAGCCACCACGCGGGCGGGGTTGCTGTCCGGGCCGATGCGTTCCCGTTTTGGCATCGTGCATCACCTAAGTTATTACGATCTGCCCGATCTTTTGACTATCGCCACGCGATCCGCCGGAGTGCTGAACCTGCCGGCCCGGAAAGAAGCCCTGGAACTGCTGGCCCGGCGGGCGCGCGGCACCCCGCGTGTGGCCAATCGGCTATTAAGGCGAGTGCGTGATTTTGCCCTGGTAAGAGGCGAAGGCCAACTGACGTCTGAAATTGCCGTTGCGGCGCTGCAGCTCGAGGGCATTGATGAACAGGGCCTCGATGCCCTGGATCGCCGGTTTATGCAGGTTTTAGCCCGTGATTATGAAGGCGGTCCCGCCGGCATTGAAGCCCTGGCCGCCACCATGGGCGAGGAATCCGACACCCTCGAAGATGTTATTGAACCTTTCCTGCTGCAAACTGGATTTATCCGCCGGACACCCAAAGGCCGCCAGCTTACCGCCGCTGGCTATGGCCATCTAAAACTCACGGCACCGGCCCGGCTGGCCGTCGCGGACGATGCGTTATTCCAATAGAAACCGTTTGCAGCATCGCAACAATCCATCTTCGCGCACCGTGATAATAAACCGGCAGCGGTACCGCCGTGCACGGATACAACGCGGTGGGCGTTTTTGACCCACCAAGGCCTAAGTCGTGCTGTAGTGCCGGGGGTCGGTTGCGGCAATCGCCGCGCTGAAACGGCGGCGCGGAGACAGGTTCCTGACGCCCTTGGATTAGCGCCCGGACACCCAGTGTTTTATCAGCGGCAACGCCGGTTCGCCCTGCGGTGAATAGGCTCCATAATCCGTTGGTTTGCAGCCCGGCAGCCATTCCCAGATAAAGGCCCCGGCAAAGGCACTAACCGGTATTTTTCGCCACACCCGCACAAACGCCTGGTACGCAATGCGCTGATTGCGCGGATTTACCAGGCCCGTGCCGACATAATCCCATGGTTTGGCCAGCGTGTTATCCAGATTGTCCCAGCCAATTTCCGTAAACAGCACCGGCTTACGCTGCCGGGCGCTGAACTGCACAATCCGCTCTTTAAGGCGCTGCCAGCGGGCTACTACGGAGGCGGTGGTGGGGTGCGCGGCATCGGAAAGATCGTAATAGCAGTTCATGCCGATGTAATTAAGCTGGGGCCAGAAATGAACATACTGATAATGATCCCAATTAGCGCTATAGGTCAACTGGCCGTGGAATCGTGCACGCACCATGCGAATAATCCGCAGCCATTGCCGGTTGAACGATTCGGTGGAAAGCAGTTCGCTGCCAACACAGAATATCCGGACATGGGACCGCTGTGCCCAATCCGCAGCCGCCAGAATAAAACGCCGGTAGCGGGCAAACCAGATTTTCCAACTCGGCGGCTTAATGACGCCCCGCCAATCATCGCCGGTGGCATTATTGAGAAGAATAATCGGCATGAGCATGGTGTGTATCCCAAGATGGTGGGCGTACAAAACGACCTGCCGAATGTGTTCCGGTGTCAGCGACACTTGCGGATCAATATGAATATTATCCGCATGAACATCATGTTGCCGGGCATTGATGACGAAATTAATCCAGCGGCAACCCATGGCATGAAGTTGCGCCAGCGCATGTTCGTAGCGCGCCAAGCCCCCCGGATTATCCAATTGCATGGAAAAACCACGAATCGGCGGCAACCCGGAAATTGGAAAGCGCAGCGGCGGCAGCGGGGCCACGCGCTTGGTCAGAGGGTGCTGCGGCGAACCCATACCGATAACGACGAGCATGAACGCTCCGGCCATAAGCGGCAGTACTCCTGCCAATACGATCTCAATGATGCTTCGCCGCAATGCGTTTTCTCCAAAGCAAAATGTCACCTGGTGGGATTTGGAACCGACACGGCGGGTGTCAAGGGACCGTACTTTTCGGCCATTTGAATCTCCAGTCCAGCATCCCATTATTTGTCTAGAAGCTCTGTCACGTTTTGACCTTGGTTACCCGGCGGTACGTCAAAAACTCCACGCCGGATGCCTGCCGGCGCGCTTCCAAGCGCCACTCTTCCGGCCGCCATTGTGGAAACCATGCATCGCCCATTGGGGGCTTGTCAAGATGAATCATGCTGATGTACATCCGATCCGCCAATCCCATGGTGAGAGCATAAATTTCCGCGCCGCCGACCACAAATAATTCTTGTTCACCGGACTGTTCCGCGGCGGCGATGGCCTCGGACAATCGCGTGAACCACTGCGTACCCGCCGGGCGTGGCGCGACAATCTGTCGGCTTAATATCAGATTGGTACGGTGCGGCAGTAGCTTGCCGATAGAGTCAAAGGACTTGCGCCCCATTAAAAC
>JBMFGW010000177.1:0-5173 GCA_049977145.1 Phycisphaerae bacterium | reverse complement strand
CTGATGCTTGTGCAGATCATTTATTTTGTGGCGTATACGATACAGATGAGCGCTATTCTGGCCTTGACATTTGAAGGCGTTTCCGAAGACATGCGTGGCGCTGTATTCGGCGTGATCCAGGTAACCCGCGCCGTTGTTACTGTTTTTGCTTCACTAATTGTCGGATATCTCGTCAATTTTCATGCTGACTATCGCTTGGCGTATTATGCCTGTCTGATCATAGCCATTGTCGGTCTCCTGACCTCGTGGTGGCTGAAGACCAGTGAAAATCCACCATGCAACATGACCGGTGATACCGGCTTGGCTGCGGCGGATGTTTCTATTTCCCACCACCGTGCCGGAGAATCTTGACGAACGCAAAATGCTCCGCGCTACGCAATTGCCGATCCCGCAGACGGTTACACCGCAATTGCATCCTGCAACCGCAGGCCTCGGTGCAACGGTTCATGGTAAAGGCTCGGGCAGTATTACCCGGCGGTGCTTCGGCACCGTGGAGTTTGCGCAGGCACGCAAGGGAAGTTGCCCCCAAGACACAAAACACGTTGATTTATAATAAGCCTGTTACCGCCATACAACCCACCGGATTGCCCTGGAACATCCGTTTGAATCCATAAAAGACAGGTGCCTCCAAATACTCCGGTGCCACCTGTTGTCTGTTTATGGTGCTGGAGGTGCCGATGTGCGAATGGCAAGCGTATCCGATGGCATACCCTTGGCACGGGCGGTAAGGATGATGGTACCGGGATCGCGGGTGGCGCGTACCATTACCATGCACAGGCCATGGAACGCTCGCACCTGATGTCCAACATTAGATTCATGACTCGCGGAATTGCCGTTATTCGCACCGGCAATTGATCCGGGGCCTGATACGGTGAAACGCACCATGTTATGCGCGTCGGGCACCATGGTGCCATGGGCGTCTACCACTTCTACCGCGATCGGCGCAATGCTTTCACCGTTGGCGGAAAGTGTCGGTACTTCATCACGCAACTGCAACGCCGCCGTCGGCCCCGCAGTACGGTATGACCACCGCGCCACGACCTGATTATCATCACCATCATAACCGCGGGCGGTGAGTTTTCCGGGCGTATAAGGCACAGTCCAATCCAGATATTTATACTTCGGCATGCGTTTGACACCCAGGCTTTTACCGTTGAGGAATAAGCCCACACGATGGCAATTGGAATAACAGCGAACCAATACAGGCTTGCCGATCATGGAGCGCGGAAAAGTCCACGCCGGGAATATGTACACGGAGGGCTTCTTTTCCCACCAGGTACGCCAGTAATAGTAGACCGGCTTGGGAAATCCACAGAGGTCCATCATGCCCGTGCAACTGCTGACCGCCGGCCAGCCGAAAGGGTTAGGCTCGCCGCGATAATTGAAGCCGGTCCAGACAAACTCGCCAGCGACAAACCGATGCGTCATAACGGGGATCAGCGTGTGCCACGGGGCATGGTTCCACAAATACCAGAATTTCCCGTTCTTTCGCCAAAATTGCGGCCCGGATCCATACTCATTGACCATGCCCCTTTTCCGACTGGTTCGCAGTACGCCACGGTCACTGTATGTGTTGGTATCTTCACTACCGTAAATCATCTTGTCGGGAATCAGTCTGTGAATGGCGGCATAGTCCTGATTGGAGTAGTTAATGCCCAGCAAATTCTCTACGCTGAAGAATCCGACCTTGTTAAAGCCACCGCTCATCGCACAGGTGCACGGACGGGTCGGATCCAGCTTATGTACGGCCCGCATCATGGCTTTGAAAATCTTCGCCCCGTAGGGATTGCCCTGCAAATTTTCTTCATTGCACATCGACCAGAAAATTATGCAGGGATCATTGCGCTGTGACAGAATCATCCAATCAAGATCCGCGAAATTGGAATACGGAGACCCCATCGGTGTTTTGGCCGTGTAAACATCGCCCAAATGCCGATTCTCATCCATTACCAGCATCCCGAGGTGATCGCAGGCCCGGTAAAACGCCGAGGCTAATGGATTATGCGCCGTCCGATACGCATTGGACCCCATCGCCTTGAGTTTTTTGATGCGCCAGGGCCAGAGATTGTCCGGAGCACCGATCCCCACCGCCGGAAAATCCTGGTGGTTGCAGGTGCCATCAATCTCCACATGCCGCCCGTCAAGGAAAAAGCCTTGGTTGGGATCAAAACGAATCGTGCGAATTCCAAAGGTGGTACGTTTCTGATCCACCGCTGTGGCATTTACTTTGAGGGTTGTTTCCAGATGATATAAGTTGCAATGGTGCAACGACCATAATGCCGCATGACTTATGGTCGTATGTTGTATAAACGTCTTTTTCCCGCCGGCGGCCAAGCCCTCCGAACTGGAAATAGTGGCCAGCACTTTGCCTTCCGGGTCTACAATCCTGGATACCAACGTAAATTGCCGCCCCGTCTGATGGGCGTTGTCCACGGTCGTTTGAATGGTCAATTGGGCATACGCATGATCACCCGTCGGGGAGCCATAATGAATCTCTCCCGGAACCTTGCTGATTACAAACGTGCCCCAGGGCGCAACATGAAGTTTGTCGGTAATTATCAGCCGCACATGGCGATAGATCCCACCCCCCTCATACCACCAGCCTTCAAAGAAACGCGGATCGACAAACACCGCCAGGGTATTGGGCCGACGGTAATGCAGAAATTTACCAATGTTGTATCGGAACCCGGTATACCCGCTGGGATGCTGCCCAACGCGTTTACCGTTGATAAATACCACCGAATCTCGATACACCCCGCCGAAATTCAACCAGATTGTTTTACCACGGGACCAGGCCGGCACGCGGAACGTCCGGTGGTACCATGCCGGATACACCGGCAGATAGCCATGTAAAGCATGACCATTTCCGTAGTTGTATTTGCCGGGACCGCGAACGAATTTTCCGCCGACAATGTAATCATCCGGTAGTTGTACGGGGGTCCACGAACCAGTTGGCCAGGGGCAGTGTAACTGTGCCATTTGCGATGCCTTTAACACCGCAGTGGGTTTCCAGCGATTAAAGCCCGGCATTTTGTCTATCCGCCAATGCCGATCCAGCAACGCAACGGTTCGTGCGGAGGTGCCATGCTGTCCAAGCACCTGAGCCTGACCGCGGTACGTCTGCAAACCGCAAGCCAGCACCGTAATTACGAATGCCGCCGCACGCCAATTCCTCGTGCTTGTCAACCGCAATTTTAATTGATCGCAGCCTGCTGTAAGAATCTTTGGCACACACACTCCTGTTCCACAAGTTCGCCGATGTGGCATATATCAGGGTTACTATATCCGCCGACGAAAACGGTGACAAGGTCGTAACCGTTAATGACCTCTCGACCCGCCAACCGCGCCTTGAGGAAGTTTCAAAACCATGATGGCACCGCATTTTACGACCTTTGAAAAGGCCTCCTTATATGATTTCTTACCCCGACCTCACATTGTTATACCGGACAGAATCGTGCGGAATGCCGAAATTCCACTCCAGGCTTTTTTGGCGGGAATTTATTTGCCTTTCCCCCAGGGGGCGAATATAAACTATATTAATGATTAGACTCATTGGTGGTCTGGCGGGCCAAAAGGCTCTGAACGGTTCCGCTTTTTTTAGCCAAGGGAAATATTACATGGTGTTGCCGCCAAACCGACGGGGACGAGGCGTTCGATGGATAAGTGTGCTGCTGGCGGGTGTAATTTCAGGAGGCTATGCGGCTCATAAAACCTTCGCAAGCGAGGTTAAACCGGGCGTCCAGCCTAAAGTAGTTTTCGGGACACTTAATAAAACCTCTCTGCTGCACAACCCGGCCATGGGATGGGTCTACTACGATCCCGGTATCCGGCATCGATCTATATCTTTCTGGAAAAGCCGAGCCGCGGAATTAAAATTCTGCAACACGGTGTACTGGCGTGGCCCATGGAGCGACTTTGAACCGCAGCGCGGGAAATACGCGTGGAAATACAATAAGAACGTCATACAGTGGCTTCATCAGGTCAAGGCCATGCATCTGCGCGTGGCCTTTCGCGTCATTGTAAACAGCAAAGATTTTTCAAAACCGGCGACACCCCTGTGGGTTAAACAGGATGGCGCACGGGGGTATCTGGTGGATGGTTTATGGACGCCATATCCCGATGATCCAATATTCCAACGGGATTTTTCCCGTTTCCTCCGCGCTTTCGGCCAACGCTTTGACAATCCGAATGATACGGCATATGTAGATGCCAGCGGCCTGGGATGGTGGGGCGAAATGTCACACCTTCATATTCCCGCCATCCATAATGCACAAGTTTTCAACTGGTTGTGTTCCAGTTATGCCAAGGCATTCCCGCATGTGCTGCTGGTGACCAATTTGGACGCCGGATTCGGACTTAAATTGGATAAAGAGGTTGCTTTGGACCGTTACGGCATTATGTTTCGCCGCGACGGGATAGGCAGCCCGTGGTTTTACCGGGAGGAAGAACGGTTTATGCAGAAGATTTTCCCCCGCAGTCCATTGTTCGCAGAGCTATGCTACGGCAACCCCGGTCCAGGTAAGCCCATTGCCCCAACCAAGTTGGTGCAGCTATGGCTTAAAAACCGAGGGGTCACCAATTTTCATGAGTATATGAAATTTTCCGTGCGGCAGGTCCTGCAATACCATGCCAATGTGTTGAATTTTCCTGGTGGCGCATGGCAACAGGTGGGACAAAAGCTCGCCTATAGGTTTGCCCGCCATTGCGGGTATCGGCTCTGTCCGCTCGCAATAACGTATCCCGCGGCTATGACCGTCGGCAAGCCCTACGCTATCAAAGCGTTATGGATCAATGGCGGAGTCGGGGTTCTTCCCAATGCTGCGCCACAATGGAACCACAAATACAAAATTGCCTTCGCACTTTTCAATGCCGCTGGGGCACAGCCCGTTGAAGTCTCGGTAGACCAGTCCCGGTCAAAACTCTCCACGCTGGTCTACGGCCAGCCGCAACTGCACACCAGCACGGTACGGTGGCATGTGCCGGCAGGACATTACCGGCTGGCGGTGGCAATTGTGAATACCGCGGAACATAACCGGGCGGCGATAGAACTGGCGGTCAAGAAAGCGTAACGGGGACGCAGATAGTTTAGGCCATGACCAATGATAATTCGCAAAATACCGCAACCGCGCGTCCCCACCCCGAACCCCTTCCACCAACCGCCGCAGCGCCTCCC
>JBMFGW010000176.1:0-5202 GCA_049977145.1 Phycisphaerae bacterium | reverse complement strand
GCGGTGGTGTGAGCGAATCTGGACGGCCATCGCTACCTGCACGCAGCAACAACGCAACGTCTTTGAATTTCTGTATCAGACCATCCACAACCACCTCGCCGGACGGCCCACACCTTCGCTTCTTCCTTCAGGCCCGTGAACGGTTACAGCTTGGCGGACCGAAAGGCCGTGAACGGTTACCAAGTATGTTTGGCTGAAAGCATGGCGTTTGAAGGCAGCAATAGAAAGGATTTGATGATGCATAAGACGACAGGTTTGTACGTATGTGCTGGCTTGCTCGTGTTCATACTCACTGGAGCATGGGCCGGAGTAAGGGCAGAGAATTTGCCTCATGGAAAGGATGTTATTTATGTACCCGCCATGAGCAACGGGCTTTGCGTGGACAACCTGTTTCAGTCCAACATGGTGCTGCAACGAGGTAAACCGATTGCCATATGGGGATGGGCGCCGCCGGGGCGGAAGATTACGGTAACCTTTGCCGGGCTCAAACGATCAGTCAGGGCTCAGGCCGACCGATCATGGAAGGTCACCTTTCCGACCATGACCGCGAGCGACAAGCCAAGAACCATGATCATCCAAGGTGATGGCAAAACCGTCACGCTGGACAACATACTCATTGGAGATGTGTGGGTTGCGGGGGGACAAAGTAACATGGATTTTCCACTCCAAGGGGTACACAACGGGGATTTGGCGGTAGAGGCGGCCAACTTCAAGAATATCCGTCTATTGACCATCCCTGAAAACAATACGACCAAACCCCTCAAAAATTTCCCGCAACTTGAGCAGTGGAGTGGCTGGTCTAACCGCCACTATCGCCGGGGGTTCTGGCGTGTGTGCAAGCCGAGATCGGTCGCGTCCTTTTCGGCCATTGCCTTCATATTTGCACAGCAGATATACATGACCACGCACGTTCCCATCGGAATCATCAACGTTTCGCGCGGGGGAACGACGCTGCAAACTTGGACGCCCATGGCCGTACTCAAAAGCATTCATACGGCGCCCGTTGAAACGATGTTGAGGAAGTGGAAGACGAGAATCGCGGACTATAATCCGCAAGCTGATCTTGAGCGGCGTATCAAGTTTTATGATTACCTCGTCAAAATCGGCAAGGCGAAGCCGGGACATCCACCCACCACTCTGCAACCCGGGCCGGCCAAGAATTTCAACCGCCCCGGCACCTGCTACGACGGCATGTTGGCACCGATGGCGGGGCTGAGAGTCAAAGGCGTCATCTGGCACCAGGGCTTTAATAATTCGCTGGGTAACAGAACCACCGGCGGAGAAATGTACGAACAGATATTCCCGAAGATGATTGCAGCCTGGCGCAAAGCATTTGATTCGCCGGATCTGCCGTTCGGCATTCTTTCACTGTGTACAGATGGTGCACCGCAAACCAATAAACATTTCTTGGAAGGTCTAGCCGATAACGGCTGCTACGTCCGATGGGCGCAGTATCGCACGTTTCTCAAGATGCGCAAAGCGGGAGACAAAAATATAGGCTTCTGCAGCACCTTCGATTTCCGTATGAATTGGTACCATCCACAGATTAAAATACCGGCGGGGTTGCGTATCGCACGCTGGGCTCTGGCGACGCAGTACGGCTACAGTCGGCAGATTCCATGGCTCCCCCCGATGATTAAAAACATGAAGATCACCGGCAACAAAATTATTCTGACGCTGAGTCAGGACGTCACCCCCTATCACAATCATGCCGGCACGTTTCATGGTTTTGCTATCGCCGGCCACAACCGCAGGTTCTATCCGGCCAAAGCCGTATACGGAGAAAATCCAAATGGCCGGGGCGATCAGTTGAATGTGATTGTGCTCTCAAGCCCATTTGTTCCTGAACCTGTTGCGTATCGCTATGCCTGGGCGAGAAATCCCATGGGTAATGTTACAACAACAGGGGTAGCGAATCTGCCGCTGGCGATCCAGCGCAGTGACCACTGGACGATGAACCAGCTCTACCAAGCTTATACCGGCCGCCGGAGCCAATCGCCCACGGTATTGAACGGCTACGAACGACATATGTTCATGATAGCTCTTACGAATGCAGACATCGCCCGGAGGCTCAAACAGGCTCAGGCTTTCTGCAAAGCCCACGGCGGCCCGCATGCGAACCAGTAACGCCGGTTAGCGATAGAGATGGCATCGCGGCGCGGCACTGTTGGGTTCAGTTTGGGGGCGGGTGTTGCGTGCCGATTGATGCCGTGGATGATGTATCTTGGGAGTTTGTTCATGGAGGTACTGCAGAAGTGAAACTGATACCATCGAAAACGTCCCTTAGCTTCCCAGATGTCTCAGTTACACGTCGCGAAGCAATATGGGGGATTGCCGCGGCATCCGTTTACGCATTTGCACCCCTCGGTTTTGGTGCGGGTACCAAGGTTGTGCAAAGGGGAGTTGAAGCGGGTTTTCAGCATCAGAATGGACGGTTTGTCCTGACACGCGGCAACGCGACCATCTTGGTGGAGCCATACGCCGCCAACATCGTACGAATCACGTTGAGCTTGAATAAAGACGGTGCTCTGGCCGAACCGGGGTACGGGTTGATTGCCAAGCCCTCCGGCAACGGCTGGAGCCACAGCAGAGGTTCAGACGGATTTGACGTTCTGCGATCGGCCGGTCTGGTGGTGCGTGTTTCGCCGGGATCCCCACCGCCACCGACTCTCATGCCGCGTGATCCCGTCTACCAGCAGGTGAGGGATAAGCTTCTGCCGCCGCGAAAGCCTGTAATCAATAATAATCTCCGATTTGATGTTGTCACCATAGAGACTCCGGAAGGGAAAACGCTTCTGACGTTGTGGAAGTGGTCCATGTATAAAAATAGCCCCTATTCCGGTGAGAACATCACGGAAGCTCATAGGAAGCTTGATCCCGGCTACCGGATATCCGCCACCTTTGACTCGCCATCGGATGAACACTATTACGGTTTGGGGCAGCATCAGTTGGGCAATCTGGATTTACGCGATCAACTGATCAAATGCTGGCACAACTACGGGGCAATGGGTGGGGAGCGAGTCGGGGTTCCGTTTATGGTCTCGAGCCGAGGCTATGGATTCATCTGGGATAATGCGTCGAAGACCACTGTCAAGATGGCAATTAACGAAAACAATGAATGGCGGTCAGAGGTTGGAGACGGGATTTCTTTTTTTGTAATCCGCAGCGATAAGGTCGATGAGATATATACGGGGTATCGACATCTGACGGGTGTTACGCACATGCTGCCAAAGGGTGCCTACGGCTACATACAAAGTAAGTGCATCTATCCAACGCAGAAGGAATTGATGGATGTGGCCAAGGGATACCGGGAAAGAAATCTTCCACTTGATGTGCTGGTGGTGGACTTCCTGAATTTCACCGTCATGGGAAATATCGATCTGGACCCATCGCGGTGGCCTCACCCGGCGGCTATGAATCGCGAGCTTGATCGCATGGGTATCAAGACGATGATAAGTGTCTGGCCCCATTTCGCGACGTTTTCAAGGTATTACAAGCTGCTCAAGGCGAAGGGCTGGTTTATCCAAAAAGCGGACGGCAGCCCCTATTTTGGGGGGGTCCGAGATCAGACCGGCCCAAACCTTGATGTAACCAATCCGCACGCGGGCAGATGGTTTTGGGACACTATTCGTAATAACTATGTCAAGAAAGACGGTTTCAGTTACATCTGGCTGGATGAAACCGAGCCGGACACAAGCCCCGAGCATCAATTTCTATATGTGGGTGCGGGTAACCGGTACTTTAATGTGTACCCGTTGTTTGAGACGGGGGCGATTTATGACGGATTTCGACGCGATTATGGCAAGAGTCGACGGGTATTAATTTTGGCGCGAGCCGCCTATCTCGGTGCCCAGCGGCATGGAACATTATTCTGGTCGAGCGACATCTTCGACACATGGGATATGCTTCGACGATCGATCACCGCCGGCTTGAACTTTACGGCCAGCGGCATGCCTTATTGGAGTACAGATATCGGCGGGTTTATGCGACCACCGAATCATGCGTATTATCGTCCCCCCCATAAGCCGCTGGTCAGCCCGGACGGGGCGGAAGGTACGGTTGGCGCCTATTTGGATTACCCCGAACTATTTGTGCGGTGGTTTCAGTGGGGTGTATTTCAACCTGTGACGCGAGTACATGGCGAGAGAAAACACAACGAGGTCTGGGCGTTCGGCAAGGAGGCAACGCCGATCCTTGAAAAATATCTTCGCTTTCGATACCAATTGCTGCCGTATACCTATTCCCTTGCCTACAAAACGTATCGCACCGGAGCTCCATACATGCGAGCCTTATGGATGGACTTTCCTGCTGACCCGAACGTGAGTAATATTTCTGATCAACACATGTTCGGGCCTGCATTTATGGTTGCACCGGTGACACAACAGGGGGCTACGAGCCGCCCCGTTTATCTGCCGTCAGGCTGCGACTGGTATAACTTTTGGACCAATGAACGGCTGCACGGTGGGCAAATCATCAATGCGGCCGCGCCCATCGATGTCATTCCATTGTTTGTTCGCGCCGGATCGATTGTTCCGTTTGGAAGCGCCATACTCGATACACACCAACCCCAGAAGATTGCGTCGATCCGGGTATACCGGGGAGCGGATGCTGATCTGGATATCTATCAGGACGACGGTGAGACTTACCAGTATGAGGATGGCATATATGACATCACGCACCTTCATTGGGACGAAGCAAACGGTCGGCTGATCCAAAGCGGTAATCCGGCGTGGACAAAGTCAGACGCGCCTGCGGTCGATATTATTTGATCCGTAAAACGCAGCTCGCATGGAGAAATATTTTCCGTTGCGACACGGTGGCAGACGCCGACCGATGGCCAGAAGGGATGATCTCGGTCATGTACTGGTTCAGCCGGAACTGGAGAACCAATCCCGGTGCCTAACCCGGATATTTCATCAGTTTTAACAAGTGACAGCCCGATGTTTTCGGAACGGTTCGGGTGGCGAGAAATTTTCTGTGTTTTTCAACAGTGTCAACGGGCGCTCAAAACCATCCAGTCGAGGGCGCTTCAAAACCAGCCACTTTGAGAAGAAAGGGATTGGCCAGTACGCTCGGCTTTTTCATTTTTAGTGTCCGCGCTATGAACCCCGTCTTCCATTGGTAAAAGGAATATGAGAATGTGTTGCCGTCGCAAGCACAAGGAGAAAAGCGATGGCGATACAATGTACGGGTAAAGCATCC
>JBMFGW010000175.1:0-5241 GCA_049977145.1 Phycisphaerae bacterium | reverse complement strand
CGAGCAACACGAGTGGAGCGGTACTCCAGAGTTGGCTGTAGATCGCCGAGGGCGGGTCATGCTGCGGTCAGCATCATATTATTCACTTTTCAATGACCTTGTTCAGCGGGTCTGAACTATTCGTCGGGAAGGCTATAGGATTGCAGTAAGAGGGATAATGTGCAACTGTGCTAAAAAGTTAAGGATTTGGCCCCCAAGAGACTTGGCAGAATCTGTCACAGGCCCATGTGCCAATGGCGGCAACCCCACATGGCCGCGTGGACAGGTTACCACACTGTAATCCTGTTTCCCTCACCGTCTTTGAGGCCGCCGGTGATCGTGACTATACTGTCGAGAAACCACCAAAGAAAAATAAAAAGGATGCCCAAAAAACCGATGCCCAAAAAAAGCAACGGGATGCTGACGAGCGTAATAATCAGCATGAGATACGCGGTTCCGCGCGTGCCCGCGTAGAAGCGATGCACTCCAAAAAAACCAAAGAAAACGCAAAGCAGGAATGCCGGGAGGATTCGCTTGGAGGATCCCGGACCATGCCATGCGTCCAAAGCTGCCTGTCTTGCCGCCGGTCCAATCGGACCATTCGAGGTACACGCTACATCTGAGGTTTCACCGCAACGCGCACATAGCGAAGAACCTTGCGCTATGGGTGCCCCACATGTGTGGCAGTAATCACGCCCTGGCGCAGGGGCCGACGCTGCTGACAATTGCGCGTAGCACACAGCGCAAACAACGTTGTCCCGCCAGACCATCGGGGTTTCCAATTTGCCTATCACGCGCCCGCAATTCGCACAGGTTTCAATCCCCGGTTGCTGTTCCATGAGCTGTTACTTCTAGTTAAGCCCGCTTTCGGCCTGTGGCCTCAGGTGGTTTGCGTTATTTTCCGAGCACCCGTTTCATCCTCGCGATACTCCAATCGAGCAGTGATTTTGTACTACTGTTCGCTGGGGGATGCCTGAAAGTCTCAAACCAATTTATCCGCGCCCCTATTTGCCGCAGCCGCACCATCGCATGTTTCCAAGTTGTATACGCCTCCACGGTTTGGTCTGGGATCGCGTAATCGGGCACGGACATCAGGATATTAGCGGCGCCCCAACCGCTTGCACCGCCCATTCCAAGGAACCCCGGTTTTCCGTCTGTTTTCATGCTTGCCAATAGCATACCCACGGGCCCAGATCCGCCGCTGTATCTCGCCATTTCCTCAAGGTGAAGCGTGTCTTTGTATGCCACCCATACTACAGCCGTGTCGTGTGGAGTCACGGCCACACCGGGCGGCATGGTGGCACCAAGAACGGAAAGTTGCGAGCGCAGGGAAGCTTGGGAATGCGGCCTCAAAAGCGCTGTGGCACGCGTGCCGCCCGCACTGGCTCCCGCTCCGGAATTGCCGCCAGCTGTGCCGTAGCGAACGAACTCGTATCTGTTCCCGGTAACTTCCATTTCGACCGGCACCGTTAGCTCCGCGAGTGCGATAACCGTACAGTGTTGAAAAAGTACATTACCGATTATCCCCGAACATTGTCCGAGGATCGAAATTTCTTGCCCCTTGACCAGTTTTGCCAATACTTTTAGCTGATCATTCGCGCCACCGAACATACATTGGACGCCAAAGATTTGTCCGTCGCGGGTGCGGAATGCCACATAGGGCGTCCCCGTGAAATCTTTTCCGATCGAGCCGACAACCCCGGTAAGCAAAGCCCACCGCCCCTTGATATGCATTCCCCCCCACACCTCATTAGCGTGATAGGCTTGGTAAACCGAGTTCGCGGGAAACGGCCTAAACCAGACATAGGTGGCCTGCGGTGTGGGAGCGGGCACTGCGGCCTGCGGTGTGGGAGCGGGCACTGCGGCCTGCGGTACCGCAACGGGGGTAGACGACCGCCCCGATTCGTTACGTGGCGTCGTATCGAAAAGGTACCACACGAGCGCCAATGCCGCGAGCAGAATCCCCAGGGTTACCTTGCTATTCCAAGAGGAATGTCGCACCTGCCGTCGCTCTGCGCTCGGCGCTGGGGGCCGTGCCTGTTGCGAGGATCGCACCGGCACCGCAGATAATTTGGCATGGCACACAGCGCAAACAACGTTGTCCCGCCAGACCATCGGCGTTTCCAATTTGCCTATCACGCGCCCGCAATTAGCACATTTTTCAACGGGACTATCCACAGCATCCTTCTCCTTGTGGCTGGCATATGAAGGGCGACTAAACGCTCGATCGGTGCTTGGCATATACCCAAACGGCCAAGGTGACTGCTGCCCGCTCTTACCAGCTCCATCGAGTCGCGGCGTAATTCACCATCCGTTTCCGTAACCCGCGACACGCAACATTAGCTCCGAATACCCGGTATCAGGACCAGTGGGGCGCTGGCGTCGGGCATATCTCCCTTATCTCGCGGCACTTTTTATCAACATTAAAGTAGGTTTCCAACCGCAGATGGCGCAGCGAGGTTAGCTCCGTGGCTTGCTTGGGAAACCCACCATGCCGACTTTTATACTCACAGACAAACCGCTCCGCAACCCTACCACACGCAAGGATTGCAAAAGGCGCCGGCATGTTATCGACAAGCACCTTCAACACAGCCTCGTTCTTCGACATCCCCGTGCCTGCGCCGCCTACATTTTCGTTGCGGTATACATTCGTTTCGACGCAGCAGATCCCACTCTCGCGGAACCGATTCAGCCGAAGGCGCGTGTTCGACATCCGATTCTTACCAGCATTCCGACGCGCTTGGGCATAGTCGTCCATAAATTTCTTGAATTGAAAGCCCTTATTGATGTCCCAGTAGTCCCACCAATTCTTATCCATCTTCGTCGCCGGGTTCTCACCGATAATTATGGCGCATGATGCATCTGGGAACCCGTCGCACACAAATGGCCGCTCGAAGCAAGGATCAGGTATAACATTGTCATGCCGTAGAAGTTCGGTCCAGTTAGTCATGGTTTCTCCACAAGAAACAATCCCGTACACGACCCGTAGACCAATTACACCAAAGAGAAAACAGATCAGTTGAAGTATTATACGCCACCCACGAATAAAAACAACTTCACTTTGCAAAACACATTTCCGCTCATCTTCACGCAATACGTAACCGTTCACGGCCTTCCCGCTTGTTAGGCTCACAACTAATTTCCCATAAAATAAATTAGGTCCACAACCCCCCAAAAAAACAAATGAGTTTACAAGATAAAATTTGGCGTAACATTTAGGTGTTCCACGCAATACGTCCGATAATAGAAGCATACCAGAGGATTGATCAAAGGGGCATGGATGTGCGTACTCAACAAATCTGTCAACAACGCATTGCCGTAATCACTCCCATCTTTTCGAGCCGGCGGGCTGGAGCGGCTCCAAGCATTGGCCTTACGGCACCCCATTGGTAACGGCCCTTCACTTTGCCGCCCGCACCATGGCGAAAATGCCCGCCCGCAGCGCTTCGGGCAGGCCCGGCCACGTCTGGATGATTTCAGTCAATCTGGTATCTGGCGATATGATTTCGTGGTTTTTGGTGCCACGCGGCATGGTTTTAGAAGAATTTTGCACAGAAAAGGCCGTTTTTCGCTCAATGGCGCTTGGTTCGGGACCAAGAGGTCGCAGGTTCGAATCCTGTCACCCCGATTTTTTCGCCAGCGGGCGAAAAAATAGAGCAGGAGACTTGAGAAAGTGGACAGTAGAGCAAATACGGCTGGAGCAAAAAAGTAGCTGCCGCCAAGGTGGAAACGCCTTCTGCGGTCTACTGTCAACTTTCTATTCTCATTGCTGGATCGCAAATGTCGTTTACATTTGAAAAACTGATCGTCTATCAAAAAGCCATTTCCTACGTCGACTGCATTTGCGCCATTACCGAAAAGTTCCCGCGTGGCTATGGATTTCTTTCCGACCAACTCAAGCGCGCATCGGTTTCCATTGCCGCCAATATCGCCGAAGGCAACGGACGCTTTACCTTTAATTCCGCTTATTGTGATTGCGTAAATTGGCGGATACGTATGTCACCCTTGGGTAGATGCGCGACCACTTCCAGCCGTCCGCCTAGCGCCTCGACGAGTCGCCGGAGCGTGCTGATCTGCATGTCATCCTGCTTTTCCAACTTGGAAAGGCTTGGCTGGGTCACGCCGAGAGATCTGGCCAGATCCTGCTGGGTAAGCCCGACCGATCGGCGAATTTCCACCAGCAGCATGTCGGTCATCATTTCTTTGGCCTGTGCCTCGGCCCTGATGCGCTGGCGGGGCGTCATCCTTGCCCGAAGCTTTTGGTAGGGGTGATGTTTCATGGGATTAGACCTTCTTTCCTTAATTGATCAATGTGCTCGTCGTACAACCGTTCGGCTACTGAAATCATACGTTCGTAGAACCGTTCGTCCCCGGTTTTGTCTCCGCCAATCAGCAGTATCGCACAACGGCGGGGGTCGAATGCGAAGAGCGTTCTCAGTGGCCGTCCCTGACACTGGGTTCGCAACTCCTTCAAATTTGCATGACGCGATCCCTTTACCGTATCGGCATACGGACGGGAAAGGTGCGGACCAAGCTGCTCGAGCAGCCGCACGCTTGCGTCAATGGCAGTCTGCTGCGCCGGAGTGAGCTGTTCCCACCATCGGCCGAAATCATCCGTAAACTCAACTTGCCACATGAAAAAATTATAGCCTGAGGGTAATATGCGTCAAGGGCTATAGCGCCACGCAGTCACTGCGCCAACGTCACCGAGGTTATCGCCCATTGGCGGCGGCGTTATAGGCTCTATCAGGATCAATCCGTGGCCACGCATCGCCTCGGAGCAATATTTTTGACAGGCGAATCCGATATTACGATTGCCACGGTGCTGCGCTTGAGCAGGCACACCATCCGGGCCTATCGCAAGATGTTTTTCGGATCCGGTTGCGGATAATGCGGCTTCCACGTCCGATAAAAACAAAATGTAGTTTGACAATCATTTTCCGCAAATTGGCATTGTGCGGGCTATTATCACGGCTACACTTGATTATAGGTAAAGGCTACGAGCGGCTTTCACCGCCGTATATTTTTGGCGGTGTCGCAAGATTAGCCGGGTAGAAGTTACAAGGAGTGTTTTTATGTTACGTCATCGTGTTTCATTCTCCTGTGGCTCTTTTACATCCGATAACACAAAACGCAATTTGACAATCATTTTACGCAAATTGACATTGTGCGGGCTGGTATTATGGCTAGGAGCCTGTCCAAGTAATACCCCTTGCTCCAAGGAATTCTTTTTTAATACTTGACGTGTAGTCATATATATGA
>JBMFGW010000174.1:0-5260 GCA_049977145.1 Phycisphaerae bacterium | reverse complement strand
AGCGCTTCCCCATCGTGGCGTTCATGTGGCCACGAGAAAGAAGCTGCCGCCAAGACGCACAGCCCGTTAATTTTACAGCGCATTATTGCACTGCAGACCAGAGGATTATGCGGGAACATCCGTTTTAAACGCATTGGTGGATCCAGGCCGTTTTTATGATATGGTTGTGATGTTTAGCGTCGCTTGTCCGGCCGGTTAATTAAAGGCCGCACAACATAAGGAAATAACCATGCCTAATTTGCAAAAAAATAAACACCATACTTCGGTTGATCGCCGAGAATTCTTGATGCACGCATCAATTGGGGTTGCCGCCATCGGGTTGGCTGCGGCCACCACAACCGTGGCAAACCAGGCCAATCGGGACGGCCTTGGCGGACAGACACCTGCGACGGCATCATTCATTCCACGCGGGTCGATATATATTCCGGCCAGAGCCTGGAACGCATATCAGATGTGGCAATATTATGATTCGAAGATTATTCGACGCGATATCGGCTATGCCCAAAGCCTTCGGCTCAATGCCTTGCGTGTCTGGTTAAGTTATGAGTTCTGGCTAACTGACCACGCGGCATTTCAGCAACGATTTGACCACTTCCTCCATAGCTGCAGCACTGCAGGCATCACCGTTATGCCCGTACTTTTTGAAGGTGATGGCGTGGAACCCACACCAACTCACATTGCGGACACCCATCCAATGACCGCATCCGATCTGCTGTCGCCTTCGTCACACGTCGTGACCAACCGGAGGCTATGGCATCGCCCCATGGAATATCTGGACTGGTTTATGGAGCATTTCCGCGATGACCGTCGGCTGCTGGCCATTGAAGTACAGAATGAACCATGGGGTGCACCGCGCCATCACTTTGCCGAAGCAATGGTGCGCCATGCGGCAAAACAGCGCGGAACTGTGCCATTGTCCATCGGGGGCGCAAATCTGAAACAGAGCATGGCCTTTATGAAGGCCGGTGCGGACATTCTACAGACACATCCGGATTTTCCGCCGTCGTCCACGGCGGTTAGCAGAGATCTGCATGACATTCTCCGGGCCCAAAGATCACTGAAGAAACCGGTCTGGATGACAGAGTGGCAGCGGATTCGCACGGACGGATCAGGATGGGGTAATAGGCGGCTTACCGGAACGGAATGGGAACCCGATTACGCATCCATGGCACCGCTGATTCGAGCCAGACCAGTGGGTAACTTCTTCTGGAGTCTGATGCTCAAACCAGCATGGTTGCTGGCGCAGCGCCGAAAAGGTACACTTAATGGCGTATTTCATGAAGATGGTGCAGTCTGGAGCCTCACCGATGCCCGATCAATATCTGGCAACATCCATTTTCAAGCCGTTCAACGGAAAGTCTGGCCCCGCTGGGCAAAGATGATCCCGGAATCCATCGGCCTGAAGATACGTTGACAGCACCAGTCACTTTTCACACGGCGCTGCACACGCGATGGCGATGTTTCTTGATAATGTATCAGGCCCGTGAACGGTTACTTAAAATTTTACCGGGTAATCGTGGTGGAACAAAGTGGATTGTGAATAGGAATGTCTTTGTGCGCGTTGACAAAAATTAAAGGAAACAGGGATAAGTTGATCACTAGTGGGCCGGCGGCGATGTTACGCGATATTCACATCCGGAAATTTCGGTTATGGTACTATCCAATTCAGGCTGTGGTTACAAGAAGCCGGGGAGATTTTCTGGCCCAAACCAGGCCACTTAAAATAAGCCGGGAGAAGTTGGTATAGGATCCATGTGCGTGAGGCGTTTTATTATGCGTAGTTCCCTGCTGAAACGAATCGGAGCGATGGGCATGATCCTGTCGCTGGTTGCGATGGTACTTACGGTGGGGAGACCGCTGCTTGCCGCCACGACGAACATGACCATCAACGTGGACAAGCCGGGCATCCATGTTTCGCCCAATTTATGGGGGATATTTTTTGAAGAGGTTAATTACGCCGGTCAAGGCGGCCTGTACGCGCAGCTGGTAAAGAACGGCACGTTTAAATGGATCGACAATCAAAATCATCCGGCGGGATGGACGCTAGCCATGCAAGGCCCGCGCCAGGCGAGCCTGTGGGTGGATTCCAATCATGCACTTAATAAAATCAATCCTCTTGCGGCACGCGTAACCGTGTATTACGCCACCCCAGTTGGAGCTGTTAAACTGGTCAACAGCGGCTATTGGGGAATGAACTTTAGAAAAGGGCGATCCTATAAGTTGAGTTTTTACGCCCGTAAAAGCGCCGGCATGGGCGGCAGGGCTACCGCAGAACTATTGGGGACCAACGGAACGGTTTTAGCGCGTAAAGTTATCAGTGGCATATCAGGTAAATGGACAAATTTTCATGCCATATTAAAAAGCGACGGAAGTGATCCGCAGGGCAAGTTGGCTTTTGTGCCTACGGGGCACGGCTCGCTGTATTTGAATATTGTCAATTTGTTTCCGGCGAAAACGTGGCGTGGATTACCGCTGCGGCCGCAATTAGCACGCATGTTAGCGGCATTGCATCCATCGTTTGTGCGATTTCCCGGCGGCAATTACATTGAAGGAAATTCCCTGGCGGAGGGGTTCCTGTGGCAGAAGACCATTGGCCCGCTGGCGGATCGACCGGGACATTGGAATCCGTGGGGATATTGGGTCACCGACGGACTGGGTTACATGGAATTTCTGGAAATGTGCCAGGAAATGCACGCCAAACCGCTGTTTGGCTTTAACTGCGGCATTTCACTGGGGGCCAATGATGTTGTCCCTATGGATCAGATGGAGCCATGGGTAAAAAGCGCCATTGATTCGGTCAAATTTGCCGATGCACCGGCGGATACCAAGTGGGGAGCGTTGCGGGCGAAGTACGGCCATCCGGTACCTTTTCATTTGAACCGCATTGAAATCGGCAATGAAGATTGGTGGAATCTCACTAACTATTATCCCCCCCGCTATAAGGTTATTTATAATGGCCTTTTAGCGAAGTTCCCTCACCTGAAAACGATTTACACGGGCCGTGCGCATTTGAGCAAAGCACCGATTTATATGGTCGATGATCACTACTACAATTCGCCGAGCTGGTTCTGGGCAAACCGTCATTTATATGATCATCGCAGCCGAACCGGCCCGAAAGTGTTTGTAGGTGAATATGCGGTAACGCATAATTGCGGCACAGGCAACTTGCGGGCGGCATTGGCCGAAGCAGCGTTCATGGGTGGTTTGGAACGCAATTCGGATATTGTCCGCATGGCGTCTTATGCGCCGCTGTTTGTTAATGTGCAGGGCAGCCAATGGCATCCGGATATGATCCGCTTTGACAGTTCGCGGGCCTGCGGGACGGTTTCCTATTACGTTCAACAAATGTATTCAGATAACCGCCCCACGCGCATGTTACCTATGCAGGTGACGCATCGGCCGACCAATGCCGTCAAAGCGGCAGCAACCGGCGTGGGAATTGGCCTGGGTGCATGGAATACACAGTCAGAATTCCGGAATATTTTAGTTACTGCGGGCGGGAAAACATTGTACCGATCGAACTTCACCAACGGCAGCGCCGGCTGGAAACCGCAAGCGGGGCAATGGTCCGTGCGCAATGGCGTCTATCAACAGACTGGCAGCGGTATCAACTTGATGACCGTCTTGCGGAATCATCAATTCCCGACCGATTACACGTTAAATGTTCAAGCGCGAAAACTTGGCGGAGCGGAAGGATTTTTGATCGTGTTTAACGTGCAAGGGCTGCATCATTACGTTTGGTGGAATATTGGTGGCTGGGGTGATACTGCTACGGCCTTTGAACACACCAACGGTACGCAACGCTCTGGTTTGGGTTGGCACAGCGGGTTCAAGGTACAACCGGGGCGATGGTATAAGATTCGTCTGGTAGTCCGCGGGGATCACTTCACGGGCTATATCAACGGGCAAAAAATTCAATCAGAAAGTTTGATGCACTCGGGCGTGCGCTTCAGCGCTATTGCCGGAATCAATGTGCCGCAAAAGATGGTGATTGTAAAGCTCATTAACGGAACGCATAGCGCGGTTTCCGCGATAATTAACCTGCATGGAGCACCGGCGTTGGCGGCCAGGGGAACAGCTATTACGCTGACCGCAACAAATGGGTCGGCGGTAAATTCGCTTAGCGATCCGCACCATGTTGTGCCGCATTCGGTGCCGGTGAATATTACTGGCACAACCTTGCAGTACACATTCCCCGCTCGGTCGTTTGTGATTCTGAGAATTCCGGAGCAATGAGCGGTTCGGAATTAGCTGTTAAGCCGGCGGTTGTTGATCGACTGCGGTAGTCCGTTGTCGATGATGCTCTTTGAATAACATTGCACAATCTACTTGTTTTGCTGCAAAGATTACCATGGCCAAGCCATGGTTTTCAAACTTCATATCCCACCCGCAACATCACAGATCCATGGCTTGGAACCTCGGTTGCATATCCATCCAACATTCCCATATCCTTGCGCTGCCACAAGTCCCGCACCGGCTGTCGGCCCCGCAGTCTGGCGAGGGAATTGACCAATACCGGATCCAGCATTCTCCAGTGCGCCTCTATGTTTGCCGCCGCCGGTCCACGATTGAAATATGCCACCGCACAGGACCCATCCACCAGTTGCCGTGCCCATATTTCCAGCGGACCATTTTTTGCAATGCACTGGGCCTGTCTCCCCAGTTCATCCTGATTCACCGCCAGCACTTCCGTATTGCCCACCAGATCCAAGGTGAATTTATCCAATCGCGTCAATACACATCCCAACAGCAATGGCGACGCCAGCATACACCACAGCGTAATATGCGTGAGCTGCTCCTGAGGGGTTAGCCGCGTCCAGTGCTGGTGTTTCTGTTCAAAAAAGCCATAGCCCACCACCAGCATATCCGGATCGTTCCAATGGCCGGGCCCCGCAAACGGAAATAACGGACCAGCCTGATCAAAACCATTGCGGCACATCAATTTCCATGTATCCTGAATGTCATAACTGATGCGATAAGAGTTTCCATTGACCGGAGGCTTTCCGCCCCACGTCCATACATGCCCCATGCCATATTGACACAAACTGTAGAAAACATCGCGGTTGGTGCGACGTAATGCTTCACCCATCAAAGCGTAAGGCTTTATATATCGCTCGATATCCAAACGCCCTCCCAGCACGTTGGCCTTCAACAGTTCGGCATAAGCGCACCAGTCATATTTCAGGTAATCCGCGCCCCATTTCGCGTAGGTCCGGGCATCCTGTTGCACATGACCAAAGCTCCCCACAGGGTTCCTACC
>JBMFGW010000173.1:0-5417 GCA_049977145.1 Phycisphaerae bacterium | reverse complement strand
TCATATATATGACTACACGTCAAGTATTAAAAAAGAATTCCTTGGAGCAAGGGGTATTACTTGGACAGGCTCCTAGTCGTTCCAGGCGAACGCGTACGATTTCATCATGTGGCGCAAATCCCAGGCTGGACTGAAACTTTCGTTCCAGCGTGCTGCGAGATACCAGCAGCGAAGATTGGCACAGATGATCCAGAACGTCTTCCGTGGTAATAGCGATGCCGCCCTGATCGCGAATAAATTGCAGCGCCTTGACAATCACCGGATCAGCCACAGCGATAATGTTGGTGCTGGCACGGGCCACCACGGCCTTGGGTGGAAAATAGATAGTCCCGGGCGGTATACTCTGGCCACGGAGCATTTCATCCAGTAATTCTGCGGCGCGAAAGCCAATGGCATCCGCTGCGGGATCTACGCTGGTCAGCGGTGGCACCGCTAAATCGCAGATAATTTCATCGTTGTCCACGCCAATGACGGCCACTTCATTGGGTACATGGACTTCATTGCGTCGGCAGGCGCTTAACAGCAGTCTACCAAAATAATCATTGCAGGCCATTATTCCGATGGGTTTGGGCAATTGCTTGAGCCATTGATTCAGTTTTGCGTCTTCCCAGAATGGGTCGCCCCGGCGTGTACTATTGGGAAGGCCAGGCCCCCATTTGTCTTCCAGAAAAATGTGAGCCTGATGCTTGTGTCCTTCAAGATAAGTGCGAAATCCATCCAGTCTCAGATCAGAAAATGCCGCACCACCGGAGCCATAGAATCCGAACTGTCGCAGTTGCCGCCCAATTAAATGCTCGGCCGCCAGTTGTCCGATCATGCGATGATCACTGAGTATCTCCGTCATTCCAGCCGCTGAATGTGACACTTCCCCAAGGCTTACCAGCGGCATACCCAGCCGCCGCAAGGATGCCAGTTGCCTGTCATCTCTCACCCGCGCCAGCACGCCTTGACAGCTTCCGCGCACCAGCCATTTGGGTAAATTGTCGATTCCCTTGCGTTCTTCATAAATCACCTGCCAGCCGATATGTGTTTGCACAAAGCGTGCTACGCCACTAAGCAATTCCCTGCCATAGCTGCCGACTGTATCAATAATCAAAGCTATCGTGTGCATAACGGATAACCCAATCCATCATATCCCCCGGCAGTAACCGTTCACGGGCGGGCCTTTATCCCGTTACCCCTTGCATGGAGCCAGACTTCCCTGCCTGCCGCAGCAGCGAATGCAGGTAATCCCGGCGCGCCGGGATGCACCACGGTTATAAACCGCCTGCCCGTGAACGGTTCCCCCCGGGCACTTATTTTCCCGTGCACAGTGCCTAACTTCACAATCCGCCAACCGGCATATTGGCAGATTCTGCCCCATTTCTCCGGCCCTCGCAACCGTCACACCGAAATCGCAGGTTCTGCTTCGTTAACACATGCGCGTGACCCGTTACCCAGCCCCGCTACCACACGGTGAAAAATTGTGGTGCGGATTTTCCTGCCTGCCGATACACATAAATAAACCGCCCGCCGGCAGCCCCACCGCAGCGGGGTGCACCGCAAAATCTGTGGCCGGAAACGCAATCAGCTGCGCATTGCCCGATCTTCGCGCCGGCCAACCGATTGTGCCGCGTAAATTGTCATGCCCCCATACGGAGGCTATGATTACGACGTGGCAACAGTGACTCGGCGGAAGCAGGCGCGCGGACGGGTGGACGTTGTACGAGTGCGCTGTTCTGTCTATTTGGAGCGGTTGGCTCATGACTCTGCGACACTTTTTCACGGTACCGGTGCTTCTCCTGATCTTTTTTATGCATATCACTTCCGTGTGCCATGCCGCCGCCTGGGGACCGTGGCCCAAAGGCGACGCACCAAAAGCCGTGGGAATAAAGCTGGTAGAGAATTTACTGGTGAGGAAACATTTTGCCATGGCCCACGGCTTTTCCTATATGGAAAGCTGCGCCGGCTGTGCGGCAGCGCGATTTACCGGCAGCATTGGTGATAAGCGACTGCTTGCCGGGGTGGTCAAAAGGTATCAGGTGATTCTTACGCGGCGCGGCCACAAATATATTCCGCCGCCCGTCAATGTGGACAACAGCGTTTTTGGCATTTTGCCGTTGGAAATATATCAGCAGACCGGTCTGAAACCCTACCTGAAATTAGGCATGAGATTTGCCAATGCGCAATGGAACAAACCGGTTGCCGGCAAACTCAGCCCGGAAACCAATTATTATCTCGATGGCGCGTACAAACTGGCTGCGGTACAAATTCACGCCTGGGAGATCACCCATAAAAAGCGCTATGCTCGCCGCGCCGTGCGGGAACCGCTGCTTTTTATCAAAGATTTTCAGCAGCCGGACGGATTGTTTTTTCACGGCATCAAAGCCCATGTCTATTGGGGACGCGGCGACGGCTGGATGGCCTCCGCGTTGACGGAGGCTGTCACCGGATTGCCCGCAACTTTTCCGGGTTATACAAAAATAATGAAAAGCTATAAGGCAATGATGGCCGGTTTGCTGAAATATCAGGCCAAAGATGGCATGTGGCGGCAGGTGGTCAATGACCCCAAAGCGTGGAAAGAATCCTCCTGCACCGCCATGTTCACCTACGCCCTGGCAACAGGCGTAAACCATGGCTGGCTGCACGGAGCGGAGTATCGTACGGCGGCAAAAAAGGGTTGGTTGGCGTTGTGCCGCCATCTCGACAAACAATACAACGTGCGGGATGTGTGTACTCTCACAGAACACGCCAATAACTGGGCCTATTATTTAAGCCGACCTGAACAGACCGGCAATCTACACGGCCAATTTTCCATGATTTGGGCGGCACGGGCATTATGTCGGTAGTTCCCGCAAGTTTCGCAAGCCTTTGCTACTCCTAAATGCCGTTATTGGCCGCACTCGCCGATGATGGTCCTTGTCATAACTGATCGGTCTTTATTGACATCATGAAGGATCAATGCTGATCAATATTTCAATCCTGGCCAACGAGCGCAAGCGACAAAATAGCCTCGCACGAGTATCCGCCGGGGTTGCCTTTCGGGACGCGGCGATTCCGCCTCCAAGGGCGTTTCGGCCTTGTGCCCCGGAATCCGGGACACCTCCGGCCAATGTCACGCCTTGGTGTTATTGCGCTTCTCCCAGCCTGGGGATGGGGGGCAGGGTAAAGGGGGCTAGTTTCATCAATTGCACGCCCGCCATGATAAAGGCACCGGAGGCATACGGTTCGGTAACATCGGGTGTGACCATGGCGGGTTGGTCGCCCGGCTTTTGGACATTGGCCAGGTCGCCGGCTTTATTGCGCATTGCCAGCAGGCCGGCCCAAGCTTTGGCAACCACCGGCAGATACTGCTCTGGGCTTAACAGGTGATGATTGATGCCCCAGGCAAGGGCATAGCAATCCAGTGCCGTGCCGCTGCTTTCCGGGGTTGGAAATTGTCTAAAATCAAGTAAGCTGGGCCGCCATATTCCATCAGAACCCTGGAGTGATGCGATTTTGGCGGCCATTTGCCGGAATAGATTGATGTATCGGGGACGATCGGGGAAGTTTTGGGGTAGATACTTGAGCACCCGAGCGGTACCGGCAAGAACCCATCCTTCGCCGCGTGACCAGAACACGGGTTGGCCATTAGCTGCGTTTTTCTTTAGAAAGCGATGGTCCCGGAAAAACAAATGTTCTTTTTTGTCATAAAGCAGATGTGCAACACGCCACCACTGTTGATTCATGGCATTGAGATATTCAGAATTGCCGGTGAGCATAGAAAGATGGGCGAGGGTTGTGGGAGCCATGAAAAGTGAATCACACCACCACCAGGCGAGTTTGCCGGGGTTATTTCCGATGGCCTGAAAATAGTGGAGCGTCTGATTGCATCGCGCCTCAAGCGGGGCCAGTGGGACATGGCCAACATGCAGCGCCGAAATGCTGGTAATAGCCTGGCCGAAGCAGTAGGAGTTGCCGGAGGTTTGACTGTTGAGCCGTTGGCGGAAGCGGCGTATACGCCACCGGACTTGATTCCCGATTTTCAGCACGGGCTGGAGAAAGGCTTGGTTTCCGGTGGCCCGATATAAATCAATCAAGCCGATATACAACACACCATGTACCCAACCAGTGCGCGGATGATGGGGCAGCATGGAAATTTCAGCGGTGGCGCAGCGCTGAATTTGCGTAAGAATTTGCGCGCGATTGACGGAGGCCGCACGGCTTGATACGGCGAACAGGGAAAGCATCGCGGCCAGCAGCAGAATAACCTGTCTGGGTGGCGATTTGGCGTGGTTCAACATATACACGAGGTCTCCATTACCTTAAATCGCCGACAGCGAGGGCATCCATATCATTAAAGGCCTGATTTTCACCGCCCATACCCCAGCAGAAGGCATACGCGGCGGTACCGGTACCCGCGTGAATCGACCAAGCGGGCGAAATAACCACCTGCTGGTCGCCAATAACCAGATGGCGCGTTTCATCCGGGCGGCCCATGAGGTGAAAGACCCGGGCGTCCGCGGGCAAGTTAAAATAGAGATAGGCTTCCGAACGGCGTAAGTGCGTGTGCGGCGGCATGGTGTTCCAGACACTGCCGGAATCAAGTTGCGTAAAACCCATGACCAGTTGGCAGCTTTTAATGCCATCGGGGTGAATGTACTTGTAGATGGTTCGGCTGTTGCAGGTAGCGGCGTTGCCAAGCCTCACCGCCTGAGCCTCGGCCTTGCGGGCCAGTGCGGCGGGATGGCGGCTGTGGGCCGGGTAGCTAAGCAGGTAAAACCGGGACGGGGTTTCAGATGACTGACTGCTGAAGGAAATACCTTTGCACCCCATGCCAATATAAAGGCAATCCAAATTATCCATGCGATATGTTTTGCCATCGACGGCGACACTGCCGCTATTGCCGATGTTGAGAACACCCAATTCCCGGCGCTCACAGAAAAATGTCGACCGCATTTCCGCCGGTGCGTCAAGCGCCAGCGGCTTCGAAACGGGAACGGCAGTGCCAATCACAGCGCGATCCGCCTCACACCACACGCAACTCAATGCGCCGTTTGAGAAAAGATTTTCAACGAGAAAAGCCGCACGCAATTCGGCGGCGGTCATGGCGGCATAGCGCCGGGCATCAGGCAATAACATGGTTCGCATAGTCAAATATCCACCTCGGCATCCACAAACAACACCGTGGCCATAATATTAGATACTTTCGCGACGATGGCAACTCGGGGCAATCTAGATTTCAGATTCTGGTGGAGCCTACTCTGCCTGCCGATACACACATAAATAAACCGCCCGTCGGTAGCCCCACCGCATCGGGATGCACCGCAAAATCCGTGGCCTTCATCAGTATTGATCAGTATTATCAGTATGTTCAGTATCGAGAAAGTGAAACGGGGACGTAACAAGTTTATGGAAACGGCGAAGGCTCTAAAGGTTACTGGATTGTGCCTGGCGAG
>JBMFGW010000172.1:0-5444 GCA_049977145.1 Phycisphaerae bacterium | reverse complement strand
ATCTCCGTTACCGAAAACCGATGGCGACCCGCGTAAGGGATTTGTCTACAAGCGCGTGCCGCATGTGACGCTTAAAGCCATTGCCAATAATGAAGAAATTGATGTCATTCACGCCAAATGGCAACAGCAATTGGAACCGCTGCGGGCCAAACTCAACGCTCTGCTGAACCAAAAATGGGAAGAATGGGAAATCCCGCGCACAGCCGAAGATAAATGGCCCGCTGAGGCTAAAACAATCCATTCCCAATGGTGGGAACTTCGCCGTGAACGCCAAAAGGAAATCGACGCCTCCATCGCCCGCAAGGCGGATATGGAAACGCTTTACGATCAACCATTCGAAGAAAATAAAAAAGTCCGCGTCAGCGGCCCATTTACCGTGGAAAGCCTTTCTCCGCACCGAACTATCAGCGTGCAGCAAAAGGTAAAACAGGCCACCGTTCCCAATGAACATGGCACCACGCTGCGCGTATTGGGTACCGATAAATTCGGCCAGATGATCCTTGATAATCTGCGCACCGCCGGCGTGCAAAACACCCGCAAGGCCGAGCGCCTCAAATTTGATTCATTGGCACCCTACGCCGGGCAATGGATTCATGCCGAAGGAAAATACACCGATGCCGATGGCAATCAAAAGCGGGCTGCGATCTGCATTGGGCCGGAGCACGGCACCGTAGGCCCGGAACTCATCAAAGAAGCCGCCAAGGAAGCGGTGCAGGGCGTCGGATTTGACCTGCTGATTGTCTGCGGCTTCGCCTTTGACCCGCACGTCAGCGAAGAATCCAAACGCTATGGCAAGCTGATCGTACTGCCCACCCGCATCAACCCTGATCTGGCCATGGGCGATTTATTGAAAAAAACCGGCGCGGGAAATCTGTTCATGGTATTCGGTGAACCGGACATCGCCATTGAAAAAACCGCCGACGGGCAGGTGTTCATTGAACTCAAGGGCCTGGACGTATACGACCCAACCACCGGCGAAATTCGCACCAGTACCACCGATGACATTGCCTGTTGGTTTATCGACACCAACTACAACGATGAAAGTTTTTTTGTCCGCCACGCCTATTTCACCGGTGCCGGCGAACCCTACGAAAAACTCAAGCGCGCCCTGCGTGCCGAAGTCGACGAATCCGCCTGGTCCGCCCTCTACGCCACGCGCAGCCGCCCCTTCGACAAACCCGCGACCGGCAAAATCGCCATCAAAGTAATCAACCACTACGGCGACGAAGTGCTAAAAGTCTGCCCGGTGGCATAAGACGGACGAGCGCCGGAACATTATGAGGAACCATGATGATTAATATACAACCACAATATCTGACCCTTGCAAAACTACTTGACGGACGGCTGTTTCAGATTCCGGAGTATCAGCGTGCTTACAGTTGGACGTCCCGCCAACGCAAAGATTTGTTTGAAGACATCAGAAAGACATGCGCAAAGGGACCGGATGAGGGCCATTTTATGGCTGCGGTCGTGTGCTTACGGCGCACAAAGCAGAATCTCGGAACCGACGAGTTTCATATAATGGAGGTGGTGGACGGCCAGCAACGCCTTACAACGCTAATCGTTCTGCTCAACACAGTTCGGATGCAGTTGGACAAGAAGAAGAAGCCGGAGGAAAAACTTCTTCGCGAACTTGCGGAGCTACTCGTCAAGGAGGGAGACGAGTTACTGCTGCTACAAACCAACCACGATAGCAGCCACCACTTTTCCGATTTCCTCCGCAAAGGGAAATGTGAGGACCCAAAGAAAGCCAAGACGCTGGCTGACCGCGAGATGCTAGAAGCCATAGAGGAATGTAGGGAATTTGTTTTAAAATGGACGAGTGAGGGTAAAACGCTACCTGAACTTCTGGCACTTCTCAAGAACCGACTATTCTTTCTGCTCCATGAAATCGATAGTGAGAAGGCCGTTTATACGGTGTTTGAAGTGCTTAACAGCCGCGGATTGGAAGTCGCATGGCTTGACCGCCTAAAGAGTATCTTGATGGGGGCTGCATTCGAATTAAAAAACACAAATAAGCCCGGAATAATCGATGAACTTCACAATATTTGGCGGGATGTATATTCCGTCATTGGCCTACGCCAGGGATTTAGCACCGAAGCACTACGATTCGCGGCGACACTGCGGGCGACCACCATTCCTAACCGTCCGTTGGGCGAAGAGGCATCAGTTGAGGCGCTACGGTCTGGGGCGACGACCGCGAAGCAGATTCGTGACACGGCCGGTTGGTTATTGCGCATTACGAAAGCGTGTGATGTTGTCCACGCCAACGACAGGATTAAATCGGTAACTCAGATTTCACAGGCACGCCTTCTAGCAACCGCAATCAACCTGCGGGATGACATCGGCGAGGCGCGGCGGGGCTTGCTGTTGGAGCGATGGGAGAAGGTCACCTTTAGGATATATGGAATGCTGGGCAATGACGCGCGAATGCGAGTGGGAGATTATGTTCGCCTAGCTTGGCAGGTGTGCAACGAAAAGCTATCGGCCGAAAAGATCGACGATGCGATTAAAGAAATTGGCAGTAACTTTACTATTGTCGACGCCGTTAACGCACTGCGGAAGGCCAACTGCTATGAGGGATGGGAGGATGAACTACGTTACCTCATGTTCCGATACGAGGAGTATCTGGCGAAACAGCAGAAGCTTAACTTCAGCAACGAACAATGGAAGAAGATATGGATGGTCAGCCCAGTGGAATCCATCGAACACATCTGGCCAAAAAGCAACGCACCGGAAAGACAGAAGCACCGGCTCGGGAACCTCGTCTTGCTCCCGCCGAAACTCAACTCAAAGCTCCAGGACCTCAAACCAAAGGATAAAATAGAGGCATACAGAAAAACCGGACTCCTGATTGCTGGCGAGGCTGCCGACATCATCCAGAAGAACGGCAGTTGGAACAAGCATGACATCGCCATGAGAGAAGACGCCATTTGTGCTTGGGCCTCCCGCGAGTGGGCGGACTAAGGGATTGAAACAGACTTCCTAATCATCGATACGCTCACCACCACGCATCGGCCGCCATTACCAAGGAAGTAACTAAACCGACTTTTCGCAAGCCCCAGTCGGCGGTCGGTATCGCTGCCGTCCTTTAGAATGGTACGCCGTCAGACCCTGCAGGCGACCCATTTGCGTGAGCAGCCTGCGACCTCGGGAATATCTGCCGCCCCAGATCAAATAAATCGAGATTCATAGCCATGGCTTCAGTATCACAACCGGATAACATCGTCTGTTGGAGAAAGCCGCGTATTACAAGAGACTCGACACCGGCGGATGTCAGATTTGCTCGGTTTAACTGCCCGCACGAGAGCACCGCGCCGCCTGCGTCAGCAAAAGCCTTAACAACCTCCTTCTCCTCGACGCTTAACGTATCGAATATTGCCCGTATCCTGTGAGTTTCGCCCCACCGCACATGGAACGCGGAAGCCATAAGCCGGAACAGCGGGAAGACAATAATCAGAGCGAACAACGCAACGGTCCAGTCTCTCAGCCAGAGGTACACCGCAAGGCCCGCGGCTCCCGAAAGTGCCGTGGAAATACTGCGGGCGAAATCCTCCTCTTTGTAAATAGTGATCAGCCAACGTTCGAAGTTCATACGAGATACCGCCTGATGATAAACCGATGCACCCGTTGCGCGACGCCCGCCGCCCTTACCCCCACCCGTGGACAACGCCAACCCGGCGCGACCAGCTTACACCCAACGCCCCGGAAAATCCAGAAAAAAAAACGCAAAACGCCGCCAACAAGGGCTAAAAACTGAAATCCATACTTCTAACCTCTAACCCATATGTGATCCGTGATCCGTGTCAAACTGCCCGTTGTTTGTTAATCGTTGCGGTAACATCCGCTCACCCGGTGCACCGCCGTGTCCCAGTGGTAACGGTTCCATAACGACCGCACCCAATGTCGGCGTTCCGGGTTCATCGCGCCGGGTCAATTCTGCTGGCCTCCACGCCCAACGACTTGGCAATCCTGTCAATGGTCCGGTGTGACGGGCTAAGCTCAGCATTTTCAATGCGGCTGATGTGGCTTTGCGTCAGCCCGCACTCCCGCGCCAGGTCCACCTGCGTCTTGTTAGCCGCTTCACGTAAGGCCCGAATACTGGTGGCCACATGTTGATTCCATTTGGTCAATCCGGCGGGCGTATCTGCCGTGTCAAACGTGAACGGAACAGCCTTGTACTTTTCCTGATCCAGTATCTCCACCATGCCGCTGCGGATCGCCTCAAATTCCTCCTCGCTGCCGACGGTCTCCAAAGCTTTTACTAATTCAAAGAGGTCCTGCCGATCCTGGACTGGCAGGCCGCTGACACGCTCAATAACAATGCCGATCGCCATCGTTATTGCCGCCTCACCAACGCTCGTCGTTTTACGTATTGTGTTTAATTCTGTTGCAACTACCATGACTCACACATCCTTTACATCCTACGCTGTCCGGTCAAGGATCAACACGTTCCATTGATACACGCCGTCTGTTCCCCCGTTACCCGCGACCACGCCAATTTTCACATCCTTGCGCATTGGGATTCCTCACAAAGCTATGTACTTCCGTGCCGGTGAATATTATACAACTTCAAAACCGAAAAACAAGGCATAAATGTATATTTTGTTGTATATTCGTTATTGTGTATATCATTTTGAAAAAGATGCCTGTAAACACGGTGACAATCGTGAGCTATCCTGTCAATGGTCCGGTGTGACGGGCTAAGCTCAGCATTTTCAATGCGGCTGATGTGGCTTTGCGTCAGCCCCTTTCTTTGTGGTCAATGCCGTCGTGGTCATGGTCGTCGCACCGTTGTGTTGTGGTGAACCCTCCCCGTCGTATCCGTTCCATCCGCGCAATCCGTGGTTAATAGAACCTCGGTACCCTCTGTGTGGCTCCCCGTCGTATCTTCGTGTCTTCGAGCCTTCGTGGTAAACCCCCGTCGTCGCCTCCTCCGCTGACCTCCGCTAGTCCTGTTCATATCGTCGTGTTCCTCGTCGTAAACTCTGGGACCTCTGAGTCCTCTGTGACTATTCGTCGTCGTAAAATCTGTGCCAATCTGTGAAATCTGTGGATCCAAAAACCCCGTGCCATCCGTCACTCTGTGGCTCCTCCGTCGTCACCCCGTTTTACTCATTATCCATTACTCATTACACATTATTTCATCGTCTGTCTCCTGAATACTGGAACACTGAACACTGAAAACTGATCACTATCAGGATGGAAACCCATGGCCGTGAATCGCCCCGTGCCTCCATGATTTTCGAAATCCGGAGGTTCCCAATAAAAGTGGGCACACCCGTCGCTTCACGTTTACTGCAGTTGTTCGACATCGGCGGTGTCCTTGGCCCTTCCGGTAGCGCGCTTATTTGCGAGCAGATCTTCCCTGGAAATAACAGTCACAGAGATTCCGTCGATGCTGGCTTGAATTCGACGGGCGTAGCATGGATCAAACTCTACAC
>JBMFGW010000171.1:0-5567 GCA_049977145.1 Phycisphaerae bacterium | reverse complement strand
CGCAGACTACAAGGATGCGAATTGGCCGGCCTATCCTCCCTGGCAGGTGGCCAACGCTTATCTGGAAAACAACAGTGGCGAGCCGTTCCCACGCGATACCCCGCTGGGGGTGATCGCCGGGCATAATGGCGTCATTAACTGCGCCTTCCCGGATGGCCATGTGGCGTCCATTAACTCGATACAAACCTTCGCCCAGGCTTGGCAGCCAGGGGACTTCCTGAAGCCATGAACGATCAGGCTCAGTGCAATAATAACTTCGTGAATGCGCAGGGTGCCCGTGTGGTGAATGGCCGCGTGGTGCCACCACGCGGCTGCGTGCAGACGGGGAAGTTGTTTTTGCACCGGCGCACAAATAACGATGGTGGAACTGGCCGCAACTGGGGCGTTGGCGCGATTCATATCGGGCAGGATCGCCCATCCGCCCAGCGTTGCGCAATGGTCAACAGTCACTTTGTTTGGAGTATGTTTTTGCTTATGAAATCATGGTTTTACGATGGCTTATGCCGGTGGATGACGCGGGCTGCGGTGGTATCGCCGGCGCTGTTATTATTTCCCGCAATCACCGTTCATGCGACCGTTGCGGCCAACACGCCCGCGATTCGCATCGGGTCGTTTTATCCGAATGCTCCCAACGGTATCGCCTTTATTACAGGCGGCAAGTCCGCGTTTCTTTTGCGTGTCGGCTGGGTTCAAAATGGCCAACTGCAGGATAGTTATCATGCCTTTATGGGGGATATGAAAGGTTATGGGCCGTCCGCGAGCGGCGGTTGGTATAACCGTCTGGCTTGGTATGTGGGTCATACGCGGGTGTTACTTCGCTGGAGCCGGACCGGTTCATCCATTGTCGGGCAACTCCAATGCTCTAAGCCGATAAGAATCGCGTTGGAAACGACGCCATCATGGTCGGACTTTCCGACTCGGTATTCTGTGACTGGCCATGGCATGACGGGTACGAGCCTGCAAGGCCGTAAGGCGGCGGCGCGCTGGCGAGTGGTCGCCACATCGTCCCCGGCCGACGAAATTAGCGCTTCCACTCATGCCGCGCTGGCTAAACATATACTGAGCGGTACATCCAGCACCGCGCGCACGGGGACCTATGGCGCATTGGTATTTAATCTCAAGCCCGGTGTCAGTATTTATTTTGCCGCCGGAACCAGTGGGTTGGGAAATCTGAAAAACGCACCCTCCATTCTGGCCCAGGCCCGCCGCCGCTACGGCGCTTCACGGGTTGCCGCCGGCGGAAGCTGGGGCAATTTTCTCCAACCGATCAACCGGGATTTAAATTTCGCCCGGGTTTATGGCCCGGCCAGCAATATCGTTGGATATGTGGCCATGCGGAGATGGAGTTTGCCGGCGGCGCAGAACGTATATGAATGGGATAGTTTTTTTGCGGCGTTACAGGGTGCTCTGGCCCATCCGCATCGCAGCCGACAGACGATTCGTCTGGCGTTCAAAACGTTGCAACTGCCGGACGGAATGCTGCAAAATTACAACGGAACAAATTTTGGCGGAACACCCAACCGGGCCCAGCCGCCCATCGCGGCGATGTGTGTATGGAAGCTTAATCAACGTGATCCTGATATCGCTTTTCTGCGGCGGATTTACCCGCAGTTGGTGACGTGGCACAATTGGTGGTTCGCCACCAATCCCGTCACCGGGCTGCCTTTTCGTGACGCCGATAAAGACGGCCTGCTGACCTACAGCAACGGCCCCGAAAGTGGTATGGACGACAGCCCGATGTATGACAATGCGCGCCTTGATCCCAGAACGCATACCATGGAACTCGAAGACGTCGGACTGAACAGTTTATGGGCCGCGGACGCCGGATATCTGGCGCGCATCGCGCAGGCGCTGGGAAAGCCCATGGCGGCAGCGCATTTTTTGCATCAGAAAGAAGTGATGATCCGTCGCATCAACCGTTTCCTGTGGAATCCCAAGGCAGGTATCTACGAAAACCGCTTTTTCAGGCCGCAGGCGGCGGACGAGCCGGTTAACTTCCGCGCGTATAGTGTGGCCCCCGGCAAGCCCGGAATTGAAGGTCGATATTATCAGGGAACGAATTTTAATCACCTGGTATTGACCCGTGTGGACCGGGCTGTGGATTTCAACTGGTTTTCCTTTCCGCCTTCGCCCGCCTTCGGCGGGCAAATGGTATCTCCACCCATGACCGTGCGCTGGCAAGGATTCCTTACTCCGCGCCAGACCGGAAACTACCGCCTGGTGCTTAACCTGACTTACCCCTTTGCATTGACATCTCCGCCTGGCTTTCTGCCATCCGTGGCGGGTGCCAGGCTATGGGTCAAGGGAAAACTGCTGATTAACCATTGGAAAGCGCAGCCGGTCACCCGTTATGTCGGCGCGGTTATTCACCTTCGGGCGGGTCATGCTTATCCGATCAAACTGGAATACCGCCGCCAACGCGGCGGGGCCATGGTGCAGTTGCGCTGGCAGCGGGCTGGCGCACGTAAACGTATTTTCTCCACGCAGCTTTCCCCCACGAATTTTTATCCGATGATCATTGGGGCACCCACGCCGGCGATGGCCGCGAAAATGATCGCCATTTTGCGCAATCGGCATAAATTCTGGGGGCGTTATATAATTCCCACCATTCCGCGCGACAACCCGGTATTTCCACAACAGAATTACTGGCGCGGGAAAATCTGGCCGTCCTCCAATTATCTCGCCTTTCAGGGGCTGAAGCGTTACGCTTCAACCAAGGTGCTTAATCGTGTTGCGGCTAAAAACGTGGCACTGTTCATGCGGAACTGGCGTATCTCCCACACTTGGAATGAAAACTGCCTTGCTACCGGGCAAGGCTCGGGCCATCCGCATTGCACCTGGGGAACGCTGTTTTGCCTGATTGGATTGGAGGATATTTGCGACATCCGGCCCAATGGCACAATCGCCCTCAACGGAACGCTTCATCTGGCGCAATGGATCCACCACGTCCCCATGGCCGGCCATGATTATGATCTCCGCGTCAGACCGGGACGCACGGTTCTCTTACGCCATGGAAAAATCATTCTGGAGGCAAAAAACAGGCTGGCCATAGTGCCGCCAGGGATGGGGCTGAAATAACTTAACCGCAACCCGGAGCATGGCTCAAAAAAATTATTAAACCATTCCCAAACGATGGCCGCTTGTAGTATGTATGCGTCGCCGGTGCCGTGGGGCCAGCAGTGCCAGGCCGAGGGCCGCACTTAGCAGCAATACACATGACGGTTCGGGCGCGGCGGCAAAATTATAAGCCAACGCATAAGTGTCCGTGTTGGAGGCTATTGCTCCGCCGAGTTTTAATACTTCCAGATCGTAGGCACCCGTGGTCAGGCCATTGAGATAAAGCTGCTGCACATTATCGATATTGCTGTCGCTGAGGCCCACGACCGTTCCAGTGGAATTCACCAGTGCCAAATACAGATTGTTGATACTCGTGGCACTGGAATCGAGATTCCAGGCCAGCGTGGCCGTGAGGGTGTACGTGGTCCGGGCAGATCCACTGAGACTGAATATATAGTGCTGGGAAACGTTGGTGGTGGACGAGTTGCCGATGCCGGCCAAGTTCCATCCTTCCAGCCCCGACTCCAGAGTGGCGGCGGAACTGTCAAAGGAAAAACTCGGCGCAACGCCGGCGGTGTACGCGGCATTCACGATGCCATTGAAATTATGCTCGCCGCCGGCAAGATTGTTATAAGAATTCAGCGCATTGACAACGCCGGCTCCGTAGCGCGGGTCCAGGGGCGTCGCGGTGATGCTTGATGGTGCCAGATAGGTCAGACTTTGCGTTTGGGAAGTGCCGGTACCGCTGAGTACACGGTTGTAGTTGTTGGTCCAACCCTGCGGCTTGACGGCCCCATTGAGCAGCAGCGCCTTAATGGTGCGCATATCGGTGGCATCGTCGGCGGTGCCGGTGCCCCCGACGTTGTCCATGGCGGCCTGGGTCAGCAGGGCCGCTACACCGGAAACAATCGGCGTGGTAAAACTGGTATCCATATAGGGGGTTGGCGCGGTGATATCCGGCTTGGAACGGCCACCCGGCGTAGGGCCGACCCAGGTCGCGGGCGCTCCGGATGCCGGACTGAATACGCCGTTGGTCTCCGTGCCGTTATAGGCCGCCACCGCAATGCCGTTGTACATGGTGGCCGGCGGGCTGATCTTGCTGGGGCCGTTCGGGGTGCCATTGCCAATGGCGTTGATAAATAGCATATTGAATTTTGCCGCGCACTGATCCAGGCCTTGCACATAACTACCGTCGGACACCGTGCCGGGGTTGGCGACCCAACTATCGTTGACGATTAGCGGGGTACTGGTGGGGGCCGCAGGCTCTCCACCATTGGGGTAGTAATAATTGGGAAGAATAAACGGGGTATATTGGGGGCCGCCGATGTAATAACCAAGGGCTACGCTCGCGTCGACGCTATAGATATGGGAAACACCCCACGCCACGCCGGTATGTGTATGATCACTGTACGTTTGGTTATTACCGTAAAAAAGGCCGGCCACCATGTCGGCATGGCTGGACTCCTGGAGGCTCACGAAGGTCGTGGTATTGGTAATACTGGCGCCGAGATAGGAAAAATTTGCGGCCGGCTGATTAACACTGGCTGGATTGACCTCAAACTCCGCCCCATTGTTGCTGGCCCACCCCTGCGAGGCTTCCGGCTGCATCACATCCACACCCGAACCATTGATGGTGGGCGCGATGCGAATAAGTTGCGGCAGTCCGATTTCGTTGTAATACACGCTGTAGGGGTTAATCGAGCCATTGGCCCGCACGGACGCGGTAGAACATGCCGCCGCCAGCATCAATGCGGGTGCCATCCATATCGGCAGTCGCCGGGCGCGACGGCAATCGGCGAAAATTTCCGTGCCGACGGCGGGACTATAACCCGGTATACTTTTAAGATCATGCACAACAGTTCTCCTGCTGTAAGCGTTACCAAACTTTACACGGACTCTTCGCATCCCCACGGTTGGTTATTTCCCCGCAGCGGAACCTGCCAGTCCGTCAGCGACATGTCAACGCATGCGCTTAACTCCATAATAGTTTCTTCGTATGGCGATACAATAGTGTTTTGCGCAATTCCACCTTGGATTTGCGCAACGTTTATGGTCGTAGCATGGCCGCCCAACGCGGCGGGCCGACGGGCGTGGAAATTTATACGCTGCGCGAACGCTCGCGCCACGCGCGGGGAGTAACGCCGGTCTCGCGGCGAAAAATTTCACAGAGCCGATCGGCATTGGAAAATCCGCTCAGTTGCGCTATTCGGGGCATTTTCGATGAGGTTTGTTCGAGCAGCGCCTTAGCCTTCGTCACACGGACGCGCCAGATTTCCTTTTGCGGCGTGCGATGAAAATTGCGTTTGAAACCCACCTCAAGCTTGCGGCGCGAAATCATCACCTTTCTGTGAACGTCCTCCACCGTCATGGGCATGGCGGCGTTTTCCCGGATGAAGCGCGCGGCCTCGGCGATGTCGGGATCATCCACGCTCAGCAGGTCGGTGGAATGACGAGGCACGATCGTGCTCGGCGGTACCAGCAGCGGGCTGACATCAACCGGCGCTCCCGCC
>JBMFGW010000170.1:0-5569 GCA_049977145.1 Phycisphaerae bacterium | reverse complement strand
CGCCTGCCGCCGACGCTTCCGCGGCCAAGACTGGTTCGTAGGAAGTTGTGTGACTGCATTCACCATGGCCAACAGTAAACCACAAAATACGCGCTGGCGCAAATATTAAGATTGTGTTAAGATTGTCCCGGACGCTACTGGGTGCGACCCGAGGATCCGGCCATGCGAACATGTGCTTGGCAATCCGCAATCCACAACCGCAATGCGTTGCGGGTGCTTTGCGGCTGACAGACCTCGAAGATCAAACATTCGTGGGCGAACTGCACACCTTTCTTCGTCATGGTGTCTTGAAGATTGTGAACCTGCATGACGCCGAAGTGATTGGCCGCAACAGCCGCCCGTAAGAAAGTTGCGGTTTCACCCATCGATTTGCCAGTGGAAAACTTGACCAGTAGACCTTTTATTATAGAGCCTAACTCTTGAAAGGCTTCATAATCAAAAGAACCCACAATACCGTCAACACGCTGACCAGCGTTCCAATTCATATCTCCCCACCAGTGCGGCCATTCCTCGAGCCATCGGAATGGTTCATCGCCTACGATTCTCCGCTATTTATTCGTTGGGCTGTCCGTAGTCGCTCCGGTTGTGGAATTGTCTGGGGAATTCATCGGTGCCGACGCACTGGAGACAGGCTTCGTATTTCGCACATCGTTGACCACCTTGTTCTTATCCGAACGTATTTTCGCCTGATTCACAGTCATGGTAACGTGCGAATGATTGGCATTATCGGCCCCGGATATACGGAACCATCCGCGATAAAAACCCACCACAATCAACACGACTACTAACAAAACCAATAATGTGGATAATGCTTTCATAACGATTCCTCTTTATCTGTACGCCAAGGGCGAAAACTCAATGCCCAGCAATTAACGCAGCAACTATCATGCCTCATGCATAATTCACGGAAATGGCATTTAAATATATTGCGTTGATCGATATTGCGAGACTACCGCGTCATTTTGACCGCGACAATTTGTCCGATTGACTGCGACAATTTGTCCGAAATCGCCTAATTGTCGCGGCTCCTACAACGCCAAACGAATCCGGAATGACTAAATCACTTAAACCATTACAACCGCGTTGAACCTCACGCGGTAAGGTCGGAAACAGCAGCGAATTAAGATTTGTTTTCAGCCCATTCGTTTTTCCCACGGATACCCGGATGCTGATAATTTCGCCGTTTTATCGCTTAAATGTGCGGTTTTTCGTCCGCTGATCCCTCTGCCATACGCTGCGGATCCGGTAAAGCGGAGGGCTGCCTGATTCATCGTATATCCTTGCCCATCCGGGCTGAAAAATTAGTCCCCGGATGCCGTTCGGCCACCTGAACTTGGCTGGTGGCACGCCTTTTGCTCATATAATCTTTTAGGTATTGTGTTCGATGAATAGATGAATATGCTATAGTAGATTGTTGAATGGTAGTGTTTTTACTTCTTATGAAGTAGAGGAGTTGTAAAATGAGATCTAATGGATTAATTCTTTTGGCGAGCGTAGCCATCGCGGCTTTACCCTTGGCAGCACAAGCCGACATCACGCTGGGAACAGCGGGCAATTTTGCGGTGCTGGCCGGCTCAACCGTAACAAATACGGGTTCCACGGTGATTAACGGCGGAAATGTGGGCCTCAGCCCGGGAACCGCAATTACCGGCTTTCCGCCCGGAAGCATAACGGCCCCGTATACAACCTACGCGGCGGACGCAACGGCGGCACAGGCACAAACTGATCTTACCACGGCCTACAACGCGGCCGCAGGCTATACAGGGGCGACAGCCCTCACCGGGGACCTCGGTGGAATGACACTTACACCCGGTGTTTACTCTTATTCATCTTCCGCGCAACTCACAGGCACCCTTACCCTCAACGATCAGGGCAACTCCAATGCGCAGTTCATTTTCCAGATCGGCAGTACGCTGACCACCGCGAGCAGTTCGTCGGTGGTGGCGATCAATGCGGGTTCTACACCGGACTGTCATGTATTCTGGCAGGTGGGCAGTTCCGCCACCTTAGGCACAACCAGTGCATTTGAAGGGCATATTCTCGCGCTTACCAGCATTACCTTGGATACCGGCGCAACAATCACCGATGGTAGCGCTCTGGCACGAAATGGCGCGGTAACGCTTGATGCCAACACCATCACCAACTGCGCTGTTCCAGAGCCTGGAACCATGGCTCTGGCTCTCTTCGGATTTGGAATGCTGGGCCTGCCAATATTAAGGCGACGCTTCTACCAGCGTGGTCTTTAATTCGGAGTTTACGCCAATACATGTGATTTTCGAAACACAAAGGCCTTGAAGGTATTGCGTTTGAGGGGTGTTGGGTGTGGTTTTTCGACGGTAAAGTGTTCTCATGTAAATACTGCAAATTTCCTTGATTTTCGAGGGCTCTGTTTTTAGTGCCGGGAAATCGAAAATTGATATAAGTCATTATTTCACAAGGAGTTACTGTGTTTTCTCGCCAAAACTCCTGGTTAATGGCACTTGTGGCTGCCCCCAATGCGTTCATCTGCTGCTGTGTAGTCTCGCGGATGCAGAGTAACGGAGGCAGGGTAACTATGAGCCAGCGCACTTTATTTACAAACGGCCACTCCACCCGAACATGGAACGCCAGGGTACCACCAATCCGTCAATAATTCCATCGCACCATGAAACGCCGCTTCCGGCGAGTTGTTGGCGATGCAGTGGGCGCAATCGGTCGCGGAACAAAACCGACTGCATGGCGGCAGAGGCTCAGGTTGCAGCACACGCCTCGGCACACCGTAGGCACCAAAGCGCACCGGCGAATTAAAGTGCGCCGGATCCCCGCCGTGCGGATGACAGCAGATTTCCACCACCGGCAGCCCCGCTGCGGCCGCAATATGCTTGGGGCCTGTGTCATTGCCCAGATATATTGTGGCGCGCTTCATCAGGGCGTAGAGCTGCAGCAACGTTGTTGCGCCGATTAAATTCGCACACCGTCCGCGTAAGGCTTCGGCAAACGCGCATCCCAGCGGTAGCTCCACTTCCGATCCCACCAATACAAACACCGCATTGAAACTGGAGGCCAGCCGGTGCCCGACATCAATGAAATTTTTTACCGGCCAGATCTTCCGCGGCTTGCTGGAACCGGGCGCCACCACGACAACCGGCCCCTGCGGCGACAGCGTCTGCTGAACGGATCGGGCGAATTCTTCATCCGCAGGACTCGGCTTAAGCGAAAAATCATAGCCGGTCACAGCCACCCCGAAATGTTGAAGAAATTCCTTGTTGCGCTCCACCTCATGCATCGGTTTCTCGCCTGGTTCCACCAATCTGGTAAACAGGTCATTACGCCGCCGAATGCGGGGCAAATCCATGCGGGTGTCCCGGAAAGCAATGCGTTCGCGCGAGCCTAAAGCGTAGATCAGGCGATCCACATAAGCCTCCCGCGTATAGGTTGGATAGACTGCGATTTCCGCAGCCGCCGCTCTCAATTCAGCCAGAAATCCACGCTGATAATGCGGATCAGCGATGAAGCGGCTTCGCTGCATGGGAATAATCTGATCCACCAAGGATTCGTTGGCAAGAAGACTGGCGTCAGCCTCTGTGGTAAGCAGCACCACCCGCTTATCGGGAAATAATAACTTATAATACGGTAGACAAGGGCGAAAAAGAACAAAATCCCCAATGGCATCGACCCGCACGATCAGCACGGTGCCGCGTTTCTTCCTGAACCAGGCACGAAACCGTGACTCCGCATGAACAAGCCTGGAAGAGTATCGAATCCGTCGGCTTCTCATGAGGTAATACTCCGCCAGCCGAAGTCCTATCAAACCATACCAACTCTATTATACCAATTGAAACTCACGAGCAGGTGCTGCGCTTCCAGGAAACCATCAATGAAGTACGTTTGAACGTCTGGAAAAAACAGGAGTCTTGCTTCCTCAAGCAGGCCATGCGGAATCCCTTGGATAACCTCCACAGTAGTTGGGCCTAGCGGCTCATAACACCTTGATTCTAATCATACAGCGATAAAAGAACGCCAAGAACAGCCATCCCGGCTCTAACTCTTAACTTCTGCGTCCAGCTCACCCATCGTAGCGCCGTGGTAATATTTTTGGCGGCGGCGGGGCCACGCTGTGGATGGCAAGATTCAGTCTTGAATTTAGGCCGCCATTAGCAAATATCCGCCTCTGCCCGGAACAATTGCCACGCCACCGGACTCTCACATTTCCGATTTATTCCGAAACAGCACCACCTCCGGAGTCTCCCGCAATGCCAGTTTACGTTGTAGTGTGCGGACGCTGATGCCGATGGCATGCGCGGCTTTGGTTTTATTGTTTTCATTTTGCGCTAACGCAACTTGAATCGCCTGCTGCTCCAGCTCATTGAGCGTAAGCAGTTGCCCCGGACGATCGCTGGAACGGCGATTGAGGTCGTGTACGGAGGGATCTTTCGGCACAACCGCCTCCTTCGGACCACCCGCGCCAGCAGGCATACTTGCCGGCGGCATTGGTGTAACGGATTGGCTTTCAGTGGTGATCTCGGCGGGAAGATCCGCAAGCGTGATCACCGTCTTGCCCGTGTCGGAAAGAACCATAGCGCGCTCAATGACGTTCAACAGTTGTCTAACATTTCCGGGCCAACGGTAATGTTGCAGCGCTTCCAAAGCGGAGGCGGAAATTGCATTAATCGACGAATGATTCAGTTTATTGACCCGTTCTATAAACGCCCGTACCAGCAGGGGAATGTCCATAACGCGATCGCGTAACGGAGGCAGAGAAATGGTGATGATGTTCAAGCGGTAATATAGATCTTCGCGGAAAGTTCCTTTGGCCACCATGGCCGGCAGATCCCGGCTGGTGGCCACAACGACCCGGGTATCGACTTTAATCTCACGATGGCCGCCCACCGGCGTGACGATCCGGTTTTCCAGAATCCGCAGAAGTTTGGCCTGAATCGATAGCGCACAATCGCCGATTTCATCAATAAATAGGGTTCCACCGCTGGCCGCCTCAAACTGTCCGACTTTGGCGCTGACCGCACCAGTAAACGCGCCCTTTTCATAGCCAAATAATTCACTTTCCACCAACGTATCGGGCATGGCTGCGCAGTTTATCGCCAAAAAGGGGCCGGCCTGGCGCGGGGAGTTTCTGTGAATGGCGTGCGCCACAAGGTCCTTGCCAGTTCCCGATTCTCCCAGAATCAGCACGGTGCTGAAGGCCTGGCTGGAGCGGGCGATCAAATCAAAAACATCTTTCATTACCGGCGTGCGACCAATGATATCGTCAGTGGAGCCATCAATTTCCAGCACGGTTTTCGCTTTAGCCTCCTGCTGGCAAGCCGCTACGAGTTCCATGAGCTTGTTGAGGATGCCCTTGGCACCCTCGAGACTCCGCATGCCGACTCCATCGCCTAACTTGACAGTTTCAACCAGCGCCTTAACGGATTGCGTTTCTTGTATGAGCGGCAACGGAGTGCCCGGGAAAAAAGTCTTCCAATGTTTCAACAGGCTGACGCGGGAAAGGTCACCGGGGGCCTGTGACAGTTTCTGCCAAGGGGTAAGTGTGTGTAGAATTGAAAGCAACTGGATCATACGGAAGTGGTTCAGG
>JBMFGW010000169.1:0-5624 GCA_049977145.1 Phycisphaerae bacterium | reverse complement strand
CTTTCAGAAATACGGCTCCTGAAAGGCTTCATCGGTCAGCCAAGTATATTTTCTTGAGCATTTGTAGCGTTGTAGTATTAGGGCCGCACCCTTTATTGACGCCGATCTGGACCAATCTATCAATTCTGCGCTAAAACATAGTAGGAACGCAGAATAAATCATGCGGCCTTGTTCCCCAGTACATCATCATGATTAAATATGAATCCCATTTTATCGCGGTGGCCATTGACGCGTCCGACACCACGATGAAAAGCTTCCGTCAAGTCATTGATGTTTCGGAACAGAACATTGGCCAGCACCGTCCGTTTGAGATGGCCCCAAAGTCGCTCAATCAAGTTCAGGCTCGGGCCGTACGGCGGCCGCCAGTATATCGCGATCTGATCGCGGTGCGCTGCCAACCATTCGTACACCGCCTTGGTATGGTGAAAGCGTCCGTTGTCGCACACGAGGCGAATTTTTCTCCCCGCATAGATCTTTACGAGAAATATAAGGAACACCAGGAAGTTCACGCCGCTCTTGGTGGCCGCGACCGTATGGGTAATCTTGCCGGTGGCGTAGTCCACACCGCCGTAGACCACCTGCTTTTCGTTTTTTCCCGGAGTTGGTACTTGCGGTTGGCGGCCCACCTTGGCCCAAGTGCTAAGTAGGAACGCAGAATGATTACAACCCTACCAAATGTTGTAAATCACTCAATGAGCATGGATTAGGTGCCGTCCTGCCGGTTGCATCCATTTTGCGTTCCTACTTAAATACGAAAAGCTGTGGCAGAATTGACGATGCGTAGAATAAAGGAGTCCGACATGCAATAGTTCCAGGCGGCGTGATCCGCCCGGAATCAACTGGTCTCAAGGGATCCTGCCCGGCGACTTCCGTCCGCGTCCAAGCGACTAAGATCGCCTCGCAGAGTTTTGAAGCGCCTGGTGCGGGATCGCCCGATGGAATCTCCGATGAAGCTAATTAGATGACAGCCGTGCGGCTGGACATTCGAGGCTCGAAGAGAGTGGAGAAATCCGGGCTGACCCACCACAGGATCCAGGACTGGTGATTCGACGGCGTGCGGTTCATGGCATCCGATCACCGGAAAGGTGATCGCCGATGGTGCGGAGAGGGAGGCGGCAGTTGGAAAAAAAAGTTTTTGAAAGCCCCCCGCGGGGGGCTTTCAAAGACCGCGTCCGCTGCTTGGATAGTGGTTAAGACATCCCCTTATTTTCACCCGCTTGACTTTCCTAGAAGAGGCGCGGAGAACGCGGAGATACCAAAACGCGACCACGGAGCAGAGATTTTTGGAAAGCCGTGCCGAAAAACGCTACTAAGAAATCTTTGTATATTGCGAAGAAGTTGACGGATTGTGGCACAGAGTTTTGGGATAACCGCAAAGAAACGCAAGAACGCAAAGACGCGACGTAACGACGACCACGACGATATTCACCACAAAGACACAACGACACGAAGATACGACGGCGGCGGGATATAAACCACAAGGGGACTAACAACGTGCAACAGGCGACGAGAAACGAACAACGTTAACCGCAAAGAAACGCAAGAACGCAAAGACGGGACGTTACGACGACGACCACGATATTTACCACAACGATACGACGACACGAAGAAACGACCAACGATCTGACCAACGAACAATGAGCAACGGGATTGGCGATGGCGGCAACGCGTCGTGCTTTGGCTCCTGTTCAGGATTCTTTTCCGCGATCACTGTGGCGGCATGTTCTTCAGTTGTCAAAGAACAGTGTTCAGCGGGTCTGAACTGTTCGTCGGGAAGGCTATAGGGTAACCGTTCACGGCCTTTCGGCCTTTCAAACTCGGTATGCGTGCACGGCGGTACCACTCCCTTACGGTCGCGGCTCGGCTTGCCGTTATGCGTGGCAGGTACGCCCAAAACATCCTGCGTGAACGGTTACGCTATAGGGTTGCAGTAAGAGGGATAATGCGCAACTGTGCTAAAAAGTTAAGGATTTCGCCCCCAGAGACCTGGCAGAAACTGTCACAGGGCCTGCCTCGAATAGCGGACGGTATTGCGGTTGCAGCCAGAGGAATATTCGCGTAATATTGACATTTTCGTTGGCGTATGCCAATGGACGTCTGTTGCCTCGCGAGGTATCGGTGTGCATAGTCACCAGGCGTTGGTCGCGATGGGAATAAGGGCATTGAGCGCTCTAACCACATTGCTATTGACCGGATTTATAAACTTGAGATAGTGGCATCTCACTCGGAGAATACCATGGAAGATACCATTCAAAGCAGTAGCGAACCCGTCATCGCCGATGCGGCGCTCGAAACCAGTGTGGAGGAAATCAGTGGTGTGATCCGCAAAGTCAATGTGACGGTTCCGGAAACGCGGATTAAAAACAAATATGAGACCGTGATGAACACGCTTATAAAGGATGCAGCGTTGCCGGGATTCCGTAAAGGGCGTGTACCACGGCGGCTGCTGGAGAAGCGTTTCAAAGCGGACATCCGGAACGATGTGCGGTCCCAGATTCTTTCCGAATCCATATCCGAGGTGCTCAAGACACATAATTTGCAGCCTTTGGGTGAACCCAAACTGATCCCGGAAATGCCCGAAGTGCCGGAAGCGGGAACGATGAAGTTCGCGGTTGAATGTGAAGTACTGCCGGAATTTACATTACCCGATCTTTCCGCTGTGGAATTGAAAAAGCCCATGCTGGGGGTTACCGAAGAACGTATGAATCTGGCACGGGAGCATTTACGCGGTAATCTGGCGGAAATGCGGGAGGTTCCGGAAATTGCAGATACCGAAGATCATATTACCGCGGACATTCGGATTCTGGATGCGGCGGGCGCGGTGCTGGAGAATCTACCGCAACAGCATCTTCATTTCGCGCCGGACTTCACCCTTGCGGGTATCCACATCGAAGGTTTTGACGGCCATTTGCGCGGCGCCAAAGCTGAAAGTATTGTGTCCATTGACGTGACACTGCCGCCGGATTTCAAACGTGAAGACTTGCGCGGACAAAAAGCCACCGTGGAATTGCGGATTGCGAAAATTATGCGACAGGTCCGGCCGGAACTCACGGAAGAATTGGCGAAAGCCAATGGGTTTGATGATTTGAATGACCTCAATGAATCACTGCGGCGGGCGATTGAAGATCGCTTGCAAATCGAAGCGGCCCGTCTGCTGCGGGAACAGGTTGTGGAAAAACTTGGTGAAATCATTACCATTGAAGTTCCGCCATCACTGTTAAAAAACACCACCGCACGCATGGCGCAGAATATCATGCAGCAAGCCGCGCAGAGCGGCCAGCAGCCACAGCTTACCCCGGATATGATGGAACGCCTGCGCAGGGCGGCGGAACCACTGGCTAAAGCGGACGCGATTGTTCTGCGTCTGGCGGAGCGCTTTGGCATAGATGTGCTGGACAATGAGGTGAATGCCGAAGTGGCGATGATTGCGGATATGAACGGTCTGCGGCCGGAACAGTTGTTGCATCGCATGGCCAAAACCGGGCAGTTGGACTCTTTGCGGTTTGACCTATTGCACCGTAAGGTCTTGGATCGCGCTGCGGCGCAGTGCAAGATCACTGAGGTTGATGAGGTCCAATGGAAACGTGAACAGGATGAGTTACGGGCGGCGGCGGCTACTACCTCCGCCACATCCGACGTAGCGCCGGCGGCGGCTACCTCGGCCACGCCCGACGTGGCACCGGCGCAACCGGAACCCCAAGGGTAAGCGGCGGGCACCATTGGATCACCTGGTATTGGTGTTGGCAGGACAGGTGAAACGTGTCTGACGAGACAATTGTACCCGACACCAGTGGCGTGGATTCAATGGCGGCGGCACGACACCGCGCCCGATTACGCGATTATCGGCAAAAATATCATGTACCGCTGGCCGCCAGCCATAAAAAAAATCAATATCTGCATCAGTACATCCAGCATCTTCTGACCCGACAAGTACTGCCGGGGTCCAGTGTCCTGGACGTTGGCTGCGGGGACGGCGCGTTACTGGCGGCGTTAGCGCCGGCGCGGGGAGTGGGAATTGATATTGACGCGCTAGCGGTAGCGCAAGCCCGTCAGCAATATCCGCACCTGATTTTCCATGCTGCCGCCATTGAAGACGTCGCCACGCTACGGTTGCCGTCGTTTGATTATGTGATATGCAGCGGGGTGCTACAGGAACTCTATGATCTGCACACGGCATTAGCGGCCATACGCGGGCTGTGTCATGATCGCACCCGCCTTATCTTCTGCACCTACAGCCGCCTTTGGACGCCGGTACTGCGAGTTGCGGAACTGCTGGGACGTAAATTCGCTACACCGGATGAAAGCTGGCTGCCCCGCAGAGAACTGCCCAATATTCTGGCACAAAACGGCATGGAAGTTATACGGCAAACTTCAGCCGTCATCGCACCGGTGGGTATTCCCGTAATAAGCGACTTTCTAAATCGGTGGCTGACCCCTCTGCCCGGCGTACGGCAATTGGGTTTGTCACTGCTGACCGTGGCGCGGCTGGCGGATATAACCGCCAGCGGCAGCCGACCGGAGTCCGTCAGTGTGGTGGTCCCGGTGCGTAATGAATCGGGAAATATAGAGGCGTTGCTGCGTCGCCTGCCACTGCTGGCGGATCGCCAAGAAGTTATTTTTGTGGAGGGCCACAGCACGGACGATACCTGGTCGACGGTACAACGGGCGGTGGCGGCGTATCGCGGCCCGATGACATTATCCGCTCTACAACAACCGGGACGCGGCAAAGGTGACGCGGTGCGGACAGGTTTTACCGCCGCCACGGGCGAAATTCTACTGATTATCGATGGGGATTTATCGGTGTCGCCGGAAGAATTACCGCGCTTTACCGACGCCATCCATCGCAATCGCTGTGAATTCGCCAATGGTTCACGGATGATTTATCCCATGGAAGATCAGGCCATGCAATTTTTGAATATGATCGCCAATAAATGTTTTGGCATATTATTTACTTTTCTTCTGGGCCAGCCCCTGCGTGATACGCTGTGTGGAACCAAAGTTCTGCGGCGTTCTGATTATGCCCGAATCGCCGCTAATCGGGCTTATTTCGGTGAGTTTGATCCTTTCGGCGATTTTGATCTGCTGTTTGGCGCCGCCCGGCTGAATCTCAAGATCATGGACGTACCGGTGCATTACAAACAGCGGACGTATGGACAAACTAATATATCTCGCTTTCGGCACGGATTGCTGCTGCTCAAGATGAGCGCCGTTGCCGCAAAAAAAATAACCTTCATTTAACGCACCGAAGCACTTCGGACCGTATATTGACACACTTCAATACCGGATTCTGGACAACGTTCAAAAGCGTTACGTCGTTAGGGTGGTATTGCACTTTGGGAACACCAGGATGCGATGCCTTAGGAATGGTACCGCAATTACTTCCCGATTTACGCTGCAATCAAATAGTCCATTCCGATGGATATACCACCACCGGCAAGCCAGTGGCTGTGTGAAATATGGCGTTGAGTTTTCCACGCAGCGGGATCCCGGCCTATCCGACATTGGGGAAGTTATTCCGGATATGGTCCTTATTTACCACGGGGCACCGGGCCGAATTTTGAGTTATATTCGGGTTTGGGAATTTCAAGGTGGCCAAGAGGGCCAAGTTAGGGAGGCAAGGGGGC
>JBMFGW010000168.1:0-5630 GCA_049977145.1 Phycisphaerae bacterium | reverse complement strand
TCATTACATCATCAAGATAATAGTACCAGCCCATCGCCACTTCTTCAGGGCCATTGGCATCAACCACAATTTCCATGTGAATCCGATCTTCACGCTCTTGAGATTTTGCTTTCGCCATAACACACTCCAATGTTACCCACCATAATCATACCGAAAACTGAAAACTGAAAACTAAACACCATCTTTTCTACCGCACCGCTTGCCCCATGAAATTCTCGAAGGTATCGGCTTTGGTGAATTCCACACCGGTATCCAGCGCCTCAAAGTGCTTTTTGCCGCAATCAATCTTGGCCTGCTCGGTGGGCCGGATGGCGTCGGCAAACATGCTGCCTTTGGATTCCACCACAAAATACAACTTTTCCAGCCCATCGAGTTCCACCAGCACGGCCCAATCAGGGTTGTAATTTCCCAACGGTGTTGAAATGGTAAACCAGTCGGGCAGCTTGGCATATACCTTCACCTGCTTGCTGGCCTCAAATTGCCGGGCGAACTGATATTCCACATCGGAATCATATACCACCTGCTCATAAACCGACTTGACGCTTTCAAGCATATTGGCGTTGAGATAGGCTGAAAGTTCTTGATTATCAAAGAGTTCCTGGGCATAAAAGTAGCTGTCGCCGATCTTCTCGTATTTAATGCCATCCACGATGAACATACGCATTACGTGGGTGATGATCTGCGCAACATTTTCAGAAAACTTCTGCGGATTATTCTTAAAATCGTCCAGCCGTTTGCTTTGCAGCAAAATCTCCACGATGGATTTCCGCGTCAGTCGTGTCTGCTCCTCCAGATAACTGACAATATCCGGCAGTTCATGCTCGTGCGCGTCGTAAACATGTGTGCTGGTTTCCACCTCATCCATCTGCACGCCGCCGCGATCCATCACCGCCCGGCCCCGCCGGAATACAAAGCGGGCTTTGCACACCGAAGGCATAGCCGCAATTTCCCGCACGCATTTGGCAATCAAGTCGCCGGAATTAAAACTCACACGAAAGGTGGTTTTGTACTTGATGCGATCCCAAAGCTGACGAAATTCCTCCCCCATATATATTTTCTTATTGAGCGTTACCTTCTTCCGGCTGGCCGCATCCTGAATGTTGAGCCTGCCCGCCACTTTCTTTAACGCCGCCAGTATCTGTGGAGCCTGTGCGGCCACCGATGGCGGCAGATTGACGGTGCCATCATTTAACGCCCGCCGCAACGAATCCTCAACACGTCCTCTCGCATCAATATATCCCAGGCTCTTCAAATGTTCGCATAGCTGTGCGGATGCCTCCACCCCCAAATATTCCGGTCTGTCCCCGTCGGCGGATATTACAACATTGGCAAACAAGTGCCGCTCCACCATACCAAAGCGGATTCCCTCATCATCTTCAATTTCCTTCTGCAATTGGCGGGCGAACTCCTCGTAGGATTCATTGGCCATCACCGTCAGACGGTTCACGTCAAAGCCATGCACCCGGTTGCCCTGCTGATCCACCGCAATTCGCAGCCCCCGGCCAATTTCCTGCCGCTTGCGCATGACGGAGTTGGTTTCATTGAGCGTGCAAATCTGAAATACATTCGGGTTATCCCAGCCCTCTTTCAATGCGGAATGGGAGAAAATAAATTTGAGTCTGCTTTCAAAACTTAGCAGTTTTTCCTTGTCCCGCATAATGAGCTTATACGCCCCCTCATCGGCCTGCGTGCGGCCCTCACCGCTGGAATCTTTCAATACTTCGCGCCCACCCTTTTTATCCACGGCAAAGTAGCCGTCATGCACGCCTTGGGCAGCGGTGGTCAAATCCGCACCTTCAAAAAGGGAGTGATATTTCGGTTTGCGGATGGCCTTGGCATATTCTTCTTCAAACATTAAGGCATATTTGCCCGGCTGGGGGTTGCCCTCCTGGTCATACATCCGGTAATTGGCCACGCGGTCAATAAAGAACAGGCTTAACACCTTGATGCCCCGTGGCCGCAGCGCTAATTCCTTTTCCAAATGCTCTTCAATGGTTTTGCGTATTTGCAGGCGTTTGTATTCATCCTGATCGACTTCGCCAATGGCCTGATTCAGGCGGATGTTCTCCGGTTGGCTGGTAAAGCTGATGTACTCATTGCCCGGTTCGCAATAAATATCCGCAATTTTGTATCCTTCGTACATCGCCCGCTCACCGGAAACTTCCATCAGATCATCACCCTGCCGGACGGTCTTTTTTGTGCGTTTTACCGCGCCGCCCCGGCTTTGCATGTCGAGTTCAATCTGCGCGGTAATGGGGCTGCTTGTGTTATCCACCTTCAGCAACTTGATATAGGGTCGATTGTGGCTATCCGCCACCGTAATAGACGCCACCTCAATTTGCTTCACCAGCTTGCGTTCATACGCATCCACCGAATCCAGGCGATACATCATGTTGTATTTGTCTACGTGCGTGGCTGAATAACGCAACGTACAAAGCGGATTTAGTGAAGCAATGGCCTTTTTGCTGTTCTCCGTGGTATCCACACTTTGCGGTTCATCAATGATGACGATGGGGTTGGTAGCGCGGATGAATTCGATGGGGCGCGTTCCGGTCATTTGGTCTTGCGGACGGTGGATGATGTTGGCCTTGCTTTCCCTTTCCGGATCGTCAAAACTTTTCCGGAAGGCGTCAATGTTAATGACCATCACCTGCACGCCATCGCTGGTGGCAAAATTGCGCACCTGCCCCAGTTTCTGCGAATCATAAATGAAATAATCAAAGGGTATATTTTCATACAAAGCCCTGAAATGTTCGGCGGTCATTTCCAGCGATTTATGTACGCCCTCTTTAATGGCCACCGATGGCACCACAATGATAAATTTGGTAAAGCCATAATGCTGATGCAACTCGAAAATTGTCCGCAGATACACGTATGTTTTGCCGGTGCCGGTTTCCATTTCCACGGAAAAGTCCATCGATTCCAGATTTTCCGCCGGTTTGAGGCCATTACGCATCTGAACGGTCTGGACATTTTTCAGCAATTCTTCAGGTAGCAGGGACAAGCGGTTGCCAATGCCCAGATCGTTTTTCTGAATTGCCGGGAACATGACATCAGCCGCTTCAAGTTCCAGCGGGGCAACGGTGAAATTGGACGCGCTGGCCCGCTGACCATCAAAAATGTCCACGATGGATCGGATGGCATCAAGTTGGAAATCAAGGTGCGAATCGAATTGAAGTTTCATGGGTGGTCCAGTATTCCGTATTCAGGAGACAGGAGACAGTATACAGCCTCGAAGTTTTCAGTGTTCAGTGCGGTCCGTGCCTCCGCCGCCTTTCAGGTACTTTGCCAATTTTTCATCAAATTCGGAAATATACGCTTTGTCCTGTCCGGGCCGGAACTTTTCGTATTCCTCATGCGCTTTGGCGACGGCCATTTCGTGGGATATTTTCCCGGCGTGCTTCAAAATTTGCTGGTCCGTCAGCGCTAGAAATTTGTCCATTTGTACCAGCCAGTCCTTCATCGTCATAACTTGTCGATTTAGCGCCCGCAGTTCGGCAAAGTCGATGAACATTCCCACCAGGCGGTTTAATTTGGACATTTCTTCCTGATTCAGATAATTTTTTGCTACCGTTACATCACTTTTGAGAATCTTTCCCTTTGGCGAATTTTTCCAGGTGGTTAACCCCATAAACGCTTTACCACTGTCGGCCCGTTCATGCACAATTTCCGCCGCCGTCTGTCCCGTGACTGCAAAATGCAACTGATTTTGCATGATCTTGAAAAACATCTGTGTTTCTTCGCTATGGCTGCGGTAATCACTGCTGCACTGCTCAAATACGTCGGCGATCTTCTGGTAGACCCGGCGCTCGCTGGCGCGTATTTCCCGGATACGATCCAGCAGTTCATCAAAATAATCCTGGCCGAATTGCCTGCCATTTTTTAGCATGTCGTCATTGAGCACAAACCCCTTAACCATAAATTCACGCAACGTATTGGTAGCCCATATCCGAAATTGCGTGGCCTTAAATGAGTTAACCCGGTATCCAACCGCAATAACCGCGTCGAGATTGTAGAATTCCACTACGCGGTTAACCCGGCGATCCCCCTCGGTTTGAGCTGTTTCCATTTTGGAAATAGTTGCCTCCGGAACCAATTCGCCGGAATCAAAGATGTTCTTGAGATGTTTGGACACCGCCGGAGTCTTTACGCCAAACAGGTCCGCCATGGTTCGCTGCGTGAGCCAGAAGTTATCCCTGGCGAAAAATACGTCCACCGTCACCCGGCCATCAGGCGTGGTGTAGAGAATGACCCGGCTTTGGCGGTCAGGATCAGGGGCAGCGGGGGGTGGGGTGTCATTATTCATTTGGGTGTCCAGTTTCAAGTTTTCAGTGTTCAGTGTTCAGGAGACAGGAGACAGGAGACAGTATACAAAGCCTTGAAAGTTTTCAGTTTTCAGTTTTCAGTGATTTTCCGAGGGCGTAGAGCATCTTGGAAATCTGTTTTGTTTCGTCCACAAGCTCGCACATTGTCGCATTGCTTATAATCTCGACCCGTGCGGCAATGTACAACTGGGTTCGCAGTTCGGCACATGATCCTCGCGATATACCAAGAAAGCGGGCGAAGTCCTTACCCCGGCGTTCCGAACCTTCGGCCACGTTCGATGCAATGGATACCGCCGCTCGCTGCATCTGATCCTTCAGGCCGAAGTCCCGACAATTCTCCAGCACCTTGTACAGCCTTACCGCCAACTGGCAAGCCCGCTTCCACACCTCCAAATCCTCAAAAGACTGATACATTGCCAACTCCCAAAAAAACAGGATACTGAAAACTGAAAACTGAAAACTGAACACTGAACCCTCTTAAAGTGCCCTTACATCCTCAATTCCTCTTTGCTTCAATATCTGCACAGCGTTGGTCTTCAGTTCATCGCCGGCAAAGCCGTTGTCTTTGAACACCATGCGCATTCCGGGTGGGGATTCGGGTTTGAATTCGTCCTTGAGTTCCGCGATTTTCTCCACGATTTTCAGTGTCATGTTCATGCCCAGGCACACCACCAGCGTTCCGCCGCCGATGATGTAGACGGTTCGGTCGGCGATGGTGCGTTTTTCTATCGGCAGAGTTAAATCGAGGCCATATTTAAGGAGAACCTCATAAATGACATCCGCTTCGGTGCGGTCGGGCTTCATTTTTTCGGTGGCGCTTAACAGCGTATGTTCCAACTGGTTGAAATTGGGATCCCATGTTTTGATATTGCTGGAATCGAGTTTGAAAACTTTGAAGCCACGGTCAGGCTTCGGGGGGATGGGCGTCCCGCCCGCCGCGTCGGCCAATCTGGCCGCTTCCCCTTCCGTAGTGGCAAATAGCGCCGAGTTTTGCGTGTCTCTGGCCGTAGTTGCGGCATCTTCGTCATTGAGTTTTTTAATGACCCGTCGGATGCGTTCCTTGCCGATCTCGGCAATGTTTTTATAGCCCGCCTTGAAAGCCTCGGAATCCTTGTCGCACGGTTCCGGCAGTTGAGCCATAATAAATTTGCGGTTGCCACCATCCTGTTTGTTCAGTTCCAGCACCGCGTGGGCTGTGGTGCCGGAGCCGGAGAAGAAGTCGAGAACGATATCATCCGCTCCCGTCCCTAGATGCAAGCACTTGGAAATGAGCGTTCCGGGCTTTGGATGCTCGAAGAACTGCGC
>JBMFGW010000167.1:0-5676 GCA_049977145.1 Phycisphaerae bacterium | reverse complement strand
GAAGGATTCTCCCACGCAGCGGTTCCATGCGTTGTATGACAAGGTGTACCGGAAAGACGTACTGGCCCATGCCTATGGGCGACGAATAGACCAACAGATACAGAGACAAACGGCGGCACCGGCAAATAAGGCGACCAGCGGGGCACCGAGCAATAAAAATCCGGCGAATACGCGAAAGGATGATATTCATCAATAGCCCAGGGATGCGGAGAAAATGCGGAACATTATCGGCCATAAGACCCTTTTTCAAAATGCTTCTGCAATAACAGTTGCGGATGAGCTACGGGCAATTCGTGATGCCGGAAACCTGTTTAGCGCGGGAGAACTCGCCCGGCTTGCGAAGCAAGGGAAGCTGGAGCTGGCCTCGGAAATACTCAGGCCGTTCACAAAAGCGATAGTGGTAACTGAGGTTGAAAACATTGTGCTCGAAACGGTACCCGCGTTTTCGTTGACACTTGCGCCTAAAAATAATATGCCGGTGATCATCGCAGAAATATGGATAAACAGGGCATGTGTCGTTGTGGGTGGTTTCATCGAAGTGGCTGAAGGCGGCGCTTCGGCAATCGAAGACATTAAGCATCTCTTGGGAGTCGTCGGCTGTTCGCGAAATTCTAAAGGATAAATACGGGAGATCACGAATTTGGGTTGTTGATTGTGCGTTTCGAATTTGCGAAGCCCGTTCGCCGCGTTAAGATAATCGTGGTATTTGAACCGCGGTCTGGTAATCGCTTTGTCATCGTTCACGTGGAGGTACTGCATCTTGACTGCCCCGGGTGCAACTTGGAATTTTCTTATCGGGCTTTGGGGCCTCTCGTACGGGTACAATATTTGGCCTAAACGTGTGATCCCCGTCACTGGGCCGGACAAGAAGGGGCGGGGGTTGATAAGTTTTGGCTATATTTTTGTCGGCCTGGCGATTGTGCAGATGTTCCTTCTGTCCAGCGGGATCGTTAAACCCCATTTACCCGGTGAGCGCGCCGCGCGCGCAGCGATGCAGAAATTCCGCAGCGATGCCGAGGCCGGCAATTATAAGGCGATGTACCACATTGGTGTTTTATACGAGAACGGTGAAGGCGTTTCTCGCAGCCTCCCAAAGGCCATCCAATGGTATAGGAGGGCGGCAGCAGGCGAGTTCCCAGCCGCGATGGTTCAGATCGGGGTGCTTTACCAAGACGGCTACGGCGTCGCTGAGAACTATCGCCAAGCAATGATATGGTACCGCAGGGCGGCAGCGAAAGGTTCCCCGATTGCGGCGTTCTTGGTCGGTAGCCTCTACTATAACGGGCGCGGTGTGCATAGGGATTTCCCAATTGCGATTGCGTGGTGGCAAAAAGCCAGTAGGGAGGGGAGCAAAGACGCGATGATCGGAATGGCAGTTGCCTATGCATACGGTCGAGGTGTTCCTCAAAATTCAAGGAAATCAATCGAGTGGTTGCGCCGAGCGGCGGCGGCGGGGAGTGTGCGAGCGAAAAAGCTTCTGGAGAGCAATCGTCCGGAGATCGACAAATACCTAATCCGGTCCAAATGAAAGGAAAAAAGGAATGTCGACTTTTAGGGCCTTATACTTGCGCCAGTTTTGCAGTAGGTTGGGACGACCTGTGGGCCCCTTGGCGGCGGTAGGGACACGAAAGGGTGACATCCACCGATTCGACGGACGGGCGTGGAAATAACGGGCGGTGAAACGGCGAATGGATGTCGCTTTGCGTTCGGCCCTTGGCGGGGTAGAATTTGGGAACCCGAAATGTGTTCTACGCACTAATAACAGGTGATTGATGGTGATGGCGAATAAAAGAACGCAGGGGAGGATGGGAACACGGGCCTTCACCGGCGGCGGCGGCAAAGTAACCGCAGCCAACGCTTTGCCCGGCACCAATACACAGGAAAACTGGAATCTCGACGGCTTGGGCAACTGGAGAGCCACCGGCTTTATCCCAGTGGGTGGAAGCCAGACCACCGATCAGCGTTCGCACAATAACCTCAACGAGATTACACAGCGGACGCTGACCAGCGGCAGCCCGGTCGTATTCCAATACGATGGAACGCACGAAAGGGTGACATCCACCGATTCGACGGACGGGCGTGGAGATAACGGGCGGTGATACGACAAATGGAACAATGGTGGATGTCACCTTTTCGTGTCCCAATTTCAGGTGATACATGAGTATGGACATAGGTCATCTAATCTCCGAATTATCAGATTGGAATAATGGCACAGGGATCACGGTAGAATCATGGATTTCGGGCATTGGCCGCTATGATCATTTTCTGGGTTATATATCGATAGTGTGGCCCGAATTCATTCTTTACGATGATTGTGTGTTTCGCAGTTCTCCTGATCCCAAAACTTATCACGGGTTTATGGAGATGTTCCATGGAAATAAGATGGAAGTTGAAAGAGTGATGAATCACGAACATGTTGCTGACATGTTTATGAATAAGGAGTTTTCACTCACCGAAGAGATTGTTATTTTTATTGGGACTCGTTTACAACAAATGTGGTCTTGCAAATTATCACGGGATTTCCCTGGAAGAATATTTACTGTTGAATTTATTACCGACAAGCAATCAGATGAAGTGGAAGAAGACCCGCTCCTCCGATATATGGTTACGTTCTCTTGCCATGCCGCGCAGCGGCGCTCTTGACCAGCGCGGCCATATTCCGCGCGCAGGGCGTTCGGGCGTACAGTTTCAAAGCCAGAATCTTGCGGGAGAAACCATCGAGAACCGCTGCGATGAAAAAGGTGAATCACAGGATACGGATTTGCGTGATGTCGCTGTGCCAGGCATGATTGGGCCGCTTCGGTGCCAGGGACACGAAAGGGCACACGAAAGGGTGACATCCGCCGATTCGACGGACGGGCGTGGAAATAACGGGGGGTGAAACGACAAATGGAACAATGGTGGATGTCACCTTTTCGTGTCCACGGCAACTTGGGGTCCATGTAATAGCAACACCCCGGCGAAGTTGCAACTGCGGGGTGGCTTATCGGGTGGAGGGTTCTATATTGGTCCAGATGGGGTGCGAATTGCGCGTGGCGTGTCATTGCGATTCATTTGGTTTCGGGGGTGCCGGGGGTTTTGGTTTCGGCTTTTTCGCGGGCGGGTATTGGACGTCGGCGAGGGGTATGTTCCACGCGACCGAAACTTGGAACAGGAAAAGCGGGCCCTGCCCCAATGCGGATGCCGGGATTTCAACCAGCGTTGGCCGTGGTCGTTTGGGCTGGCCGGTTAAAACGAAGTTAACGGCTAAGTAGGAACGAAGAATGATTACAACCCTGCCAAGTGTTGTAAATCACTCAATGAGCGTGGATTAAGTGCCGTCCTGGCGGTTGCATCCATTTTGCGTTCCTACTTAGGAATATTGCCGTAGTCGGATTTGGCTTGGCCTGGTCGCAATCTCCCTTGGTTGTTTACTGCTGTGCTTTAAGCTCCAGCCCTTCCGGACCGCTGGTTATCATCCATAATTTTCCGGCCGCGCGCACATGTTCCAGGCGGCCCACAAAACGGCGATCCATATTGGCCGCCATCAATTCCGGGTTGCCATCCAAATTACACTGAAAGCCGAAGAGTGTGCGGATAATGACATCCGCAAAGGCTCCGGAGCAGGATTCGTTGTACGCCTGTCCACCGCGAATGGCTTTGCGTACCGGGGCGTCGCGCCGGGCCGTGAGTAATTCGTGGGCCTGTCCGTAAGGACCTTCGCGCGTGGTATACGCACAGCGTTTGAGAAAGTCCACCGCGCTGGACCAATGGCCCAACCGGCCCAAGGCATCAACGGTAAAGGGCGGCCACGCGTCGTATGCGCCCATGGGGCCGTGATCCGGACGGTTGGACTCTGGGGCCGCCGGATCCGATAAGGACAGCGCCCGCATCCAATGATCGGTCAGCAATTCCGTTTTCACAAATCGTGCCATCTGCTGCCGCATGGCGTAGGAAAGGTCCGACTCCATGCAATAACAAATGGTGAAAAAGTCCACGCAGTGGCGCACGGCAATGCGTTGTCCATCCGGTTGTATGGTATTCCAATATCCGGTACCGGGAACATAAAGCTTCAATACGTGTCGTGCCAACTCATCGGCTTGAGATCGCAGAGAGTTGCCGCGCCCGATCTGGCCCGCTTGTGTGCGCAGATCCGCCATTTGCCGCATCATCCATACATTGGCTGAATTCAGTGAAGCCACCACATGGGTGTAAGTCGGTACGCACTCCAGCAGGTTCCACGCCAGCCCATAATCCGCCAGAGGACTGTAGGGTTTGACCAGTCGCTTCCACCACAGCGCCATAAGTTCAAGCTGATCCAGGACCGATCTTCCACCGACAGCTTCCTCCAGCAACGCCCGGTCGCCGGTGACACGTATATAGATAAGAAACTGATTAAAGACCACAAAATCATTAAAACTGTACCACGGTCCTACCGCATGGCCGGTAAGCATGTCCTGGGCATAACAGGAGTGAATGTTTAATTGCAGCCAGCGAAGAAGCATTTTCCTCATATTGACCGGATCCAGCAGGGCATGGAGAGTGGCCCATGTAAAGGTGTCCCAGAAATACATCAGGGATGTAGCCCATTGCGGTCCGGCGGTGATGTACGCGCGATGGGCCGTGCTGAAACAATTTCGCAACATGGTCAGCAGGGATACCACCGACATATAGTAAACGCGGCTTATATCCGCATCATGGGTGTGCAGCGTCGGAAGATGCCCTGAAAATACTTTGTTGCCCGGTTGGAAGGCGGCATCAAACATGGCTTGCCATTGGGTTTGGCATTCTAAAAAGGCGGTTTCAAATGCACCGGCTGCTTGCGCGGCTTCGGTGAGAACGTCTTTTGATGTTGATCCAACGCTCATTACCAACTGCAACTTGCGGGTTTCTCCGGCCATCAGGTGTTCATGCCACTGTGCCACGCCATGGTTCGGACCAGCTTCAAGAACTTCCGGCTGCCGGCCGGAAAATGCGAACGCTACGTGGGCAACGCTCCGGGCATCGTGGATCAATAATATTTTGCCCGGCGCGATGCGGGCGTGAAAATCCGCTGGCTGATCCGGACGCGGAACCTCCCAGGTCCAACCGTCCGGCTGCCATCGGATCATTGCCTGAAGCGGCACTTCCAACTGCATCGTCCGGGCTGTGGAGCTATGGTTGGTGATATTTAATTCAAAGAGCACTGCGCGTTGCTGATGGCTCATGCGCACAGCGGAAATCAGTTCAATATTCCCGTCCCAGGATCGTCCCTTTCGCAATACCTGGTAGGGATACCATCGAAATTGTGCGGCCCGGAGGATCTGGCCGTCCACAGTCATTTGTCCGCTGCTTCCGCCTTGCGCAAAGGCCGGGAAAGTCAAGGCTTCAATGGATAACAGGTCCGCGCCCACCGCGGCGCCGCCAAGTGTATTGTTCACCGTGGGCAACGTGTGCAAATCACCAAAGCTCATCCACTCACCGGCCAGATCATCCGCACGGGGCAAACCTGATGAGGGATTTTGTGCTCCCGACGAGGAGGCCGCGCTGGACACCCTGGTTCCAACTCCGGAAGTTGTACCCACAGAAACCGCCCCGATGAGGCCTATAAATGTGCGACGATCCATTATTGACTTCCTTACTAATACTACAACGCTACAAGTGACTCCAATCGCAGACTATCATGTCCTTCAATTTCAGCCCCAGCGTGTGCAATCG
>JBMFGW010000166.1:0-5811 GCA_049977145.1 Phycisphaerae bacterium | reverse complement strand
CCTTTACACGCACCCATGCCAATGAGTATACCACAACTCACTGATTATGTCCCTTTAATTATACGCTTCTGTATATCTGATTCATCCGTGCCCAAAACCATACCTCGGAATAAAACGTCCGGAAATATCGGCCGCCAATATTTAAGTATAATACTGCACGCGGCCACAACTTGTGAATCATCCGTTTGCCCGAGGTTGCAGACGTTACGAGTCCATGAATTTCAGCAACCTTTGCATCACTTGTGACCCATCAAAGCGACCACCCCATGTTCGCCGCTGTTTTCCACCACACCACGAGACTCTCCCACCACGCTAATGACTTGTGGGAATAACGCGATCCAGCAGCCATTGCAAATTGCAGGCAGCGCGTAGTTTGTCTCCCACGGAATCGGGGGCTTGAGAAATCAAAAATCGGCGAGATGCGCCGATCATATCCGCCGCCTTATCCAGCCGCCGCATGTCGGCACTACCCGGAGCCGTGGTTAGCTTGATCTCAAACGCCCACTTTTCACCGTCCATCTCCAATACCAGATCTATTTCATAGCCGTCGCTGCTGCGGAACCAGAACGGGTGAAACTGACGACCACGCGCCGAGAGTTCCGCAAGCAATTGCTCAATGACAAAACCTTCCCAGCTTGCGCCCACCCACGGTTGGGCAATCAACGATGATGCATCAGGTGTATTGAGCAGAGCGTGCAACAATCCGGTATCACGCCAGTAAATCTTCGGACTCTTGACCAGACGCTTGCGGATGTTGGCCTGATACGGTTCCAACATGCGTATCAGAAAGGATCCGGTGAGAAAGTTCATGTAGCGGTTGACGGTTTTATAATCCAAGGACAGACTTTGGCCGATGCGGGAGGCGTTCCAAACCTGCCCTTGTGTTGCCGCCAACATGCGAAGCAGGCGCATTGTTGTCGCCGGGGCGGCGGAAAGACCCCAGTTGGGAAGGTCGCGTTGTGTCAGCAACGCCAGATAATCATTCTGCCATTGCGGATAGCGTGTGGCCCGCAGGAAGCCACCATTGGGGTATCCGCCGTAGAACCAGAGTTTTTCCCCGGCTTCCCGCGAAGAGGTCTCCGACCAGATAAAAGGCGTAAGCTCAAGTAATGATAATCGCCCCGCCAGAGATTCCGACACGTTGACCATCAATGTCGGAGAAACCGATCCGAGTAAAAGAAATCGCCCATTTCGGTCGGGTTGCTGATCAATGGCCCCGCGCAGACGCGGGAATATCTCCGGCCAGGTCTGCGCTTCATCCAAAATGATCAATTGATTCGCTGATATCAGTTGGTTCCAACGCAAGTCCAACCGCAATCGATCGGGCTGCTGCTCCAGATCAAAGTATTGCCCCGTCAAAGATTGCGCGAGGGTTGTCTTTCCGCATTGGCGCGATCCCAGCAGCGCCGCCGCCGGATATTCCGCAAGGCGACGTAAAAGCAGAGGTTTTATGATGCGTTTCAACATATATTGTATTATAGGATTTAATTCCTGTTTTGCAAGGATACGAACGGTGCACCCGGACGCCCAGAGCGCTGACGCCTGATTCCAATACTTCCAGGTGCAGCTTCCGTTCTCACGGGCAGCAGGCGGTGGCAGGTTTGGCGGGTGGGATCTGCGTCGTTTTGTATCCGATTCCGCTGATGCGTTTGGCTACGCTTTGCGGGTCAAAGCCGGCGGCGGCCCGCACTTGGGCGGTGCCCTGTTGATAGGACACGGTGGCTTTTTTCACGCCGGGCAATTTGGCGATGGCGGCCTGTAAGCCATCAGCGCATTCCTGGCAGTCCATACCCTTTATCTGATAGGCATACAGTCGGAACTGCGTGATTGCGGCATCGGTTGTATTGGTGGCAACGTTGGTTGACGATGACGATTTTATCACCGTTTGGGGCGGTGGATTGGAATGAGCAGAAGCATGACTGCCGCGTTGGCTTACGGCTTGCAGCAGCGGGGCGCTGTAATACGGAAACGTTGCAAAGGCCAGCACCAGCACGGCGGACACCCAGAGCATCACACGGTTGAACCGTGCCAAGCCGCTTGGTGCACAGGCTTCACCCGGTGCGCAGGTGGCCGTGCGACGGGAGCTGAAGTAAAAGCCAAGGCCCAGCGCCGCCACCGCGATGGCAACAAATACCCACCGTGCACCGACAATAAACTTGGACAGTCCGGCAGCCGATACGCCAAGGGCGAGCAGTGCCAACGGCAACCAGCAGCAGGCGGAAGCCAGGATGGCCGCGGCAATGGCAACCGCACCGGCGGACCAGGTTTTCGGAGCCTTCTGGCCCTGATTCGTGTCCGGCAGTCCAGTCTTCGGCGTGCAGCAATTTTCACCGCCATTATTGAATTTGTTTTGTGTGTTCATGACACACCTCCTTGTAAACAGGGAATTTATGTGGCGCAGCAACTCAGTTGCGCCACATCCTTACCAAAAGTAATAGCCGCCAGTTTGATTCCTTCGCCCAGTGTCAAATATGCATGGAAACTATTGCGCAGTTGCGTAACCGTAATGCCGAATTTGATCGCCATGGCCAATTCCATAAGCAATTCCGCACCTTCCGGTGCCAGAATCCGGGCACCAAGCAACGAATCGGTTTTTTTATCGCGGATAAGTTTGATCAGACCGCGGGTGTCACGGGCGGCGATAGCGCGTGGCACATAGCTTAAAGGCAATGTGGCAACCTCGGCATCATGGCCCGCCGCAACAGCTTGCCGCTCATCCATGCCCACACCCGCAACCTGCGGATCGGTAAAGATCACCCAAGGTAGCGCGGTATAGTCCGCCACCCGATCCACTTTGGTTAGCATATTCTCGGCAGCCAACGCGCCTTCATACGCCGCCGTGTAGACAAACATATTCTGTCCCAGCACATCCCCCGCCGCCCACACACCCGGAAGAGAGGTTTGCAGCGTTGGACTTACCTGAATAAAGCCGTGCTCATCAAGTGATATACCGGCTATTTCCAGCCCCATGCCGCGGGTGTTGGGTTTGCGGCCCGTGGCCACAAGAATGTGTCGTGCCGAAAATTCGCGTTTTTCACCGTTGATTTTGGCTGTTACCACCACGTCTCCCTTTCCACGACGCACCTGTTCCACCGCCACACCGGTGAGAATTTCCAAGCCCTCCTCGGCAAGATAGCCCGTCAACGCATGGGTGATATCCTCAGATTCAGTGGGTAATATACGCTCTGATCTTTGCAGCACGGTTACCCGACTGCCCAATCGCGCGAACATCTGCGCACATTCCAGCGCAATGTATCGCCCGCCGAGCACGATCAGGGATTCCGGCAACGATTCCAATTCAAAGGCCGATTCATTGGTGAGGTAGCCTGCTTCAGACAACCCCGGAATTTCCGGTATCGCGGCGGTGGCTCCGGTGGCAATCAGAATATGATCTGCGGTTAATCGCATCTTACCGATCTCAACGCTGCGGGCATCAAGCAGTTTCGCGTGCCCTTTAACCAATTGCACCTGCGGCAAATCCCGGATCACATCCACATACTTGGCTTGCCTCAGTTCCGCGACCAGTTGACGTTTTTCTTCAATAACGGCGGAAAAATCCGTCAGGATTCCACTGGTCTTAATTCCGGCAAAAGGGTTATGTGTGGCGCGATGCAGCGATTCCGCCGCGCGGATCAGGGTTTTGGACGGTACACAGCCGACATTCACACACGTTCCACCCGTTGGCAAGCCATCATTGATGATGGTGACTTTTTTGGCCCCAAATTCCACCGCGCGTATCGCCGCGGAGAATGCGGCGGATCCACCCCCGATAATAATCATTCTTTCAGCGGAATCTTCACAGCCGCCATTACCACAACAAGAACTCATGGACGACTCCTTATTAAACCCGGCTTACATAAAAAATCGTCGTCATTCCGGATGAGCCGGGAGGCTCCGGAATTTCGATCGTCAGATAATTGTACACCTTGCACCTAGGTGTAAGGTCAAGTGGAGATGCAATTTACCTCCACAACGTCCACAACGGGCGTGGCAATTGTTCCGGGCACCCGTGGATTTTCCGCGCAAAACGCGCGGTGCAAGCACACGCGGCTAAAGTGGGAGGGGATGTCCCGGTACGCTGCCCGGATTTATTGCCACGCCCTCCACAACACCGACGGGCGATGGATATTGACGGCGATCTTATTTATGACTATTATAGTCATATTAGTTTGATTCTGGAATGTCGTAACATGAAACATACGCAATACTGGCCTGTGGCCACCGCCAAGGCAAAATTCAGTGAGCTATTAGAACAGGCCAAATCGCAAGGGCCGCAGACCGTGACGCGGCATGGCCGACCCGCGGTTGTAGTAGTCTGGGTGCGGGATTGGGAAGCCAAAGCCAAACGATCCAAGAGCCTGACTGAATTTCTTATGAATTCGCCCCTTCGGGGTTCGGGTCTGGAACCTCGACGTTTGAGAGGAAAATGGCGGAAAACTGATTTATGAAATTTCTGCTTGACACAAATGTCATCTCGGAATTGGCGCGGCGTGATCCCAGCAAAGCGGTTATTTCATGGCTTGACCGAATTTCTGAAGATTCGCTTTATATCAGTGTTGTTACGCTGGCGGAGCTGCATCACGGCGTGGAAAGATTGCCAGCGGGTTCCAAACGTTCCCGCCTGCATATCTGGCTGTCCGGGGATTTGCCGGATCGGTTTGAAGGCAGAATATTGTCCGTGGATATGGCCATCGCCCGGCAATGGGGAATCCTGTTTGCGCAATGCGAGGGCTCCGGGCGGGTGATGGAGCCAATGGATGCGTTGCTGGCCGCAACAGCCATGGTCCACGACCTGACCATGGTAACGCGAAATATTCGACATTTTTCAATGCTGGGCGAGGCTATAGTCAATCCATGGGAGACCTTCTGATGAGGTGATTTTCGGCGCATTCATTGGTTGATTGCTTCGCAGCGGCCCGCAATTCATCCACCACAGCGCAGCGCGGTGATCGTCCGGCGCGGCACAATTTCAGATCGCGTTTCAGAATCTTTTCCAGCCGCTGTAATTCCTTGATTTGCGTTTTCACTTGTGCCAGCCGATGGCCGATCAGCTCCGCCACCCGACGGCATTGGGTCGATGAACCATCATGGGGTTCCAGCATGGCACGAATATCATTTAGAGAAAATCCGCCGCTGTGAGCCAGTTTAATAAAACGCAATCGCTCCAAAGAGATTTGATCATACCAGCGGTAATTGCTTATCGTGCGCCCCGCCGGCATGATAAGCCTCTTGCGCTCATAAAAGCGTATCGTGGTAGTCGGTAATTCCACCGCCTTCGCCAATTGACCAATGTTGTAACGCATGTCTGCCATGATCTTCGATGTATACACCGGCAACCGTGCGTGGCGGAAAAGCAAATCGCCATAGTTATCGACCCACAGTTCCGCAGGCGGAGGCTTGTTCGCAATTTAGTTGCCCGCGATTACTGAGTCATCCGTGCCCAAAAACACACCTCGGAGTGCAACCTCCGGCACTACTGGTCGCCAATATGTCTGTATTATATGCCCTAAATGCGCGGCCACAAGTTGGAAATCATTCGTCGATCATCGGCTTGCCGGTGAACCAATTCGCAAGCGCCGGCCAAAACAGTTCCAGAATCAGCAATACCCATACCGGCCCATGCTCTATCCACACCATCCAAGGGTAAAAATAGTGGGCGTGATACAAGCCCAGTGTCAAGGACCAGACCAACAGTGAAATACGCGGATAAATCGCCAGCAGCGGCAGCATCCAGGTGTAATACCAGGGAAACTCAGTTGGACTTAAAAGAAAAATCAGCATCACGGAAAACAGGCTTATGCGGATGGCGTC
>JBMFGW010000165.1:0-5876 GCA_049977145.1 Phycisphaerae bacterium | reverse complement strand
AGGCCAGGGCGTTGAGCAGGATTACGCCGAGGCGGCGAAATGGTACCGCAAATTGGCGGAGTCGGGGGACAATTTGTCCTACGCGATGTTGAAGTTGGATCTGCTCGATGTGGATGAGAGCAGCGAAATCGTCTGGAGGGAGGTAGCAGAGGGGTTCCGGAAAGCAGCGGAGCAGGGGAATGCTTCTGCCCAGCACGAGCTCGGAAGGTGTTATTACAACGGCCAGGGCGTTGAGCGGGATCACGCCGCGGCGGCGGGCTGGTTCCGCAAGGCGGCGGAGCAAGGGGCACGCTGATGCCCAGGAAGAGCTTGGGGATTGCTACTACAAAGGCGAGGGTGTGAAGCAGGATCACGCCGATGCGGTGAAGTGGTACCACAAGGCGGCGGAGCAGGGGAATGCTGGTGCCCAGTGCAATCTTGGGTTTTGCTACGAGAAAGGCTGGGGCGTTGCGCAGGATTGGGCCGAAGCAGTGAAGTGGTACCGCAAATCGGCGGAGCAGGGGAACGCCATTGCCCAGTGCAATCTTGGGAATTGCTACAAAAATGGGTGGGGCGTCGAGAAGGATTATGTCGAGGCGGTGAAGTGGTACCGCAAGGCGGCGGAACAGGGGAACGCTGGCGGCCAGAATGGTCTTGGGGCTTGCTACCACAACGGTCAAGGCGTCAAACAGGATTATGTCGAGGCAGCGAAGTGGTATAGCAAGTCGGCGGAGCAGGGGAGCGCTGATGCCCAGAACAGTCTTGGGTTTTGCTACAAGAACGGCCAAGGCGTCAAACAGGATTATGCCGAGGCGGTGAAATGGTTCCGCAAATCGGCGGAGCAAGGGAACGCTTCTGGCCAGAATAACCTTGGGGAATGCTATTACTATGGCCATGGCGTCAAGCAGGATTACGCCGAGGCGGTGAAGTGGTACCGCAAATCGGCGGAGCAGGGGGACGCGGATGCCCAGTGCAATCTTGGGTTTTGCTATGACAAAGGCCAAGGCGTCGAGCAGGATTACGCCGAGGCGGTGAAGTGGTACCGCAAGGCGGCGGAACAGGGGAACGCTGATGCTCAGTACAATCTTGGGTTTTGCTACTACCATGGCCAAGGTGTCGGGCAGGATTATGCCGAGGCGGTGAAGTGGTACCGCAAATCGGCGGAGCAGGGGAACGCTTACGGCCAGAATGGTCTCGGTGAATGTTATTACAACGGCCAGGGCGTGAAGCAGGATTACGCCGAAGCGGTGAAATGGTACCGCAAAGCAGCGGAACAGGGGAACACTGACGGCCAGTACAGTCTTGGGTTTTGCTATGGCAACGGCCAGGGCGTCGAGCAGGATTACGCCGAGGCGGTGAAGTGGTACCGCAAGTCGGCGGAACGGGGGAACGCTGGCGGCCAGAATGGTCTTGGGGCTTGCTACCACAACGGTCAAGGCGTCAAACGGGATTATGTCGAGGCAGCGAAGTGGTATTGCAAATCGGCAGAGCAGGGGAACGCTTATGCCCAGAAGAATCTTGACCTGCTGTTGAAACGGCCAAACGGGTGAGGAGGCCGAAACAGAGTCGGTGCCATGATATCGCAACGCCGCGGAGCAGGGGGCGATGTGCTTTTTTGCTTCGCGGCGGATCGCTGCTGCCGCAGAGGCTTATTGCTCTACCAGGAAGGTCAGCACGGCCGCCGTCCACTGTTCGGAGGCGGACAGGGCTTCCATGAGGTTTTTGATGTCCTGGTCGCAAAGTTTCCGCAGCGGGTTAGCACGCGAAACGCCCGGAGCCGTGCCGGAGAATAAGGGCCGTTCGGAGATAATCACGGCGATGTGTTCCCATCCGGTTGGGCCACCCTCGCTGTAATCCGCCTGGAAATCAAAAAGCGGCTTTCCGGGGATGTTGTATAGTTTATCCGCCTCCGCACGGGCGTCGTTGGCGGCGCAAAGCGGGCTGGGGACGTGCAGCCAAATGTTTCCGCTGGTGCCAAAATTGAGAATCGTGACGAAGCCGGGGCGGCGGCTGCGAAACTGGAAACGCAGCGATTCGCCGATCTGAAGTGTATTGACTCTGGCGGTGCCGATATCGCGTGTTCCCAGGCGTGATTTCTCGATGGCGATGGGGTTACCGTCGGCGGTGGCCTTATTGGAAAGCCCCTGCACGAAGGACTGTGGTTCAGCCGGGTAGCCAAGTTGATACAGGGTCTCGGGGGCAATGCCGAACTCCGGTGAGACGAGCCGTTCCGCGGCGACATGGGCGAGGGCAGCGTCGTTGCTGCGCAATTCATCGAGAATCTCGGCGGGGACATCGGAGGGCGGGCCGACGCTTTTTTCGGCGGGGGGATGTCCCGTTGGCGGCTGGGTGCGCTGTAGCGCCGGGGCGGATTGGGCCTGCTGAATGGCGCGTGCGGCTGCCTCCGCCGCGATCCGGTCTTGGTTTATCCTTGCGATTTCAAGGGCGTGTTTGGCCTTGAACAACTCGGCCTGCTCGTCCAATTTTTGTATTTGCAACTGGTGTTGTTTATCAAGTGCCTGGAGTTTTTGGAGCCGGCGCTGCGCGGATATGTTCGCGTCATTTTGGATATCCGCCAGGTCTTGCCGGTATGCCTGCTCTGCCCGTTCAACCTTCAGGCGCGCCGCCGCCTCTTTTTTGGCACGCCGGGCCAACCTTTCCATTTCCTGTGTTTCAAGGCGGCTTTTCTCCGCTTTTTCGGCGGAGGCCGACTGCCAGCGCACGGAGGGCTTAGCAAGGCTGCCGCCCATGGGACCAAGCCAACGGTGGAGGTTTTCATCCCACCAGGTGGGTGGAAGTGTTTCGTTGTTTTTTAGTTTTTCGGGATCGCGATCCACGGTGGCCAGTTCGGTGCTGATGCCGGGCAGGAGTTCCCGGGCCAGCATCGCGCCAAGCCGGGCTGCGTCGAGGCTGTCTTCCTCCGGGATTGCGGCGGCGGCGTGAGGGAGGAAATCTGCGGGATTGGTGATGCGCCAGCACCCGCTGATGGCCAGGTCCCAGGTGTGGCCATTGGCGTCCGTGAGCATAGCGGTGAAATTTAATTCGACGTGTATTTCTCGAGCGTTGAGATGAAGAAATCTGTCGGTGGGCTGAATCTCTGACTCGGGGTACTTGAGCCGGTCCAGCGGTCCGGATACTGCAATAACGCTTCCCGTATCGAGGCGGAGGCGGTAACATTCCGTGCCCGGGGGCGGCATTGGGAGAATTACCTGCCGGTGGCGGGCGAAAATCCGCTTGCCAGTCTCATAACGGACGGATTGGATGATTGGCTTTCCATGGCCTGCCTGCACGATGCCTCCTTTGGAACATTTTTTTCAAGCTGTTGCGCAATGTAGGTATGTTTTTCACTCCTCCAGTCGCAGCGAAAAAGTCATGATGGCAACATTATAAGCCGCCGCCGCCGTGACCGCCAGAATAAGAAAGGCCATCGCCAGCCACGAGGAAAACGAAATCCCCATGAAGAGAATGGCCAGCCCGGCGTCAACGGCGGTGTAGACTCCCATCGCGAAGGCGTTGGCGCGATTGGATTTTTTGCGGACCGTAGCGCGGAGGAATCCGATGGTAAATACGGGCAGAAGCAGAATTGTTATCAGCCAGCCCAGCAGTCTGCGCAGGCGGGCAGCCAGGGAAAGGCCGGCGGTGGTGCCGACGGGCAAGATCTCGGTCGGCGAATGTGTTTCCTGATAGCGTCTGGAAAAAACGACGTGGCCTGTTGCAATGTCGGCAAGGTTCAGGGAAAGATCGAGGCGTCCGGAGTCACCGGCGCTGTAGAACCGGCGGACGGTGCCAAAGATCACGGCGTTTTGGCCCTGCGCATCGCGCATGGCGGTTGCCGCGTCGCCCACGCCGGGCCGGGCGATGCCAAACGCCCCTTCGAGCCTGGCGATGAAGGTGCGGGGCTGGAGGTCAAATATTCCGGATTGGCCCAATGCCGATCGTAATTGGTTGGTGACGTAGCCAGAGGGGTCGTTCTGGAGGTGAAGCAGTTCTACGTGGCGAAATCTTTTCCCGGCCCTTTGGAGGTCCGCAACCATGGAGGGGAGGACGTTTTTTACCATTTGGGCGCGAAGGGCGCTGACCTCGGGCCGGTGGGGCCCAAAGTTATCCCAAGCCTGCCAAGCAAGGTTGAGCATCAGAGCGATGGCTCCTATGCGTATTAAAAGCGAGCCCCATCGTGTGAGCATAAACGATTTTCCTTCCTGATCGCCAGCGGTCAGCCGTCGAGGTCGTCGGTGTCGGCTCCGGACGGTGCCCGTCCGGCGCTGCGCCAGTCCTCGTATTGTTTAATCTGTTCCGCAGTGACCGACGGATGCAGGCCGGCGGCGGCGGCGACGAAATCTTCCATGGCTACGACTTCTTCTTTCCCGCTGGCACTTTGCCGGTTTTTGGCGGCGCGTTTGGCGCGGTCGCACCACTCGGCCAGGTCTGCACCACTGTAGCCCTGTGCTTGAGCGGCAAGGTCGTGATAATTTAATTCGCCGGAGGGCACGCCCTTCATGTTGTAGGAAAGGATTGATTCCCGCGCCACCTGATCGGGCGGCCCGACGTATACATGGGTGCCGAGGCGTCCGGGGCGGACAACGGCCTCATCAAGCGCCCAGGGCTTGTTGGTGGCGGCGAGGATCAGCAGGCAATTTTTGTTCTGAACCAGTCCGTCGGCGAGGGTGAGAAACTGCGCGACGGTACCGACCTTGCGGTTGCCACGCCGGGAGAGCAGGTGGTCCACTTCGTCGATGAAAATCACGGACCGGGGATGGGCACGGGCGGCGTCGAAAAGTTTCTGGAGATTTTTTTCGGTTTCGCCGACATATTTGTCCTTAATTTGGGCGGCGTTGACGGGGAAGAAGGCGGCATCAAGTTCGCCGGCGACGGCACGGGCTATAAAAGTCTTCCCATTGCCCGGCGGGCCATACATCAACACTCCCCCGCCGGGCTTGAGCTTGAATCGCTCAAAAAGTTCGGGATGGCCGAACGGCTCAATGACCTTTTCCCGCAGTTCGCTTTTGACGGCTTCCAAGCCGCTGACGTCGGCGAGGCGCTCGGTTGGGCGATCCTGCAACTCCCACTGGGTTGGAGGATCGCCGGATGGCGTGCCGTCCTCATTGATTGGTTTGTCGATACGCCGCCCGGGTGCCCGGCGGGCTTTTGCGCGGAGTTGCTCGGCGATTTCGATCAGGTCAAATGCGTCCTGCACGTATTTTTGCGCCAGCTTGCCGCCGGTTTCATCTGCAAGGCTCAAGCCGAACTCGGCAGCCTTGGCGGTATGAAAAAAGGCGGTGGAGTAATCTTTTTTTTCCAGAGCCTCGGCGGCAGTGGCTTCGTGCTGTCTTTTTTTATCAGCGAGGAAACTCATTTGTCATCCTCCATGAGTTCCTTGAGGCGGCGCTTACCTTCGCCGATCCGGGCTTTAATATCATCCTGGGCCAACGATGGAGCGGGATTGCTTCCGGGGTCGGTGGTTTCAGTGGCGGGCCTTCGGCCATGTTCAAGCTCGGCGGCGGCTTCGTCCTCCAACTGCTTTTCCATGTCCGCCATGGTCGGGAGGGTGTCGGCGGCCTGGTTCTCCACGCCCGCCATTTCCTTGCCGTGCATTTTTTCCCAGACCTTGTCGACGTCGACCTGATCACCGAGCTTATCCTCGACCTCGCCGAGAACGTCGGCCACAGCCTCCGGGTCGATGGTCACGACGGTGTTGATGGCGTTTAGAGCGCTGGTGAACTCCTGATCGGTTTTGGAAAGTTCGAGGCGCGTGAGCAACTGTTCAAAGACCCAGCGTTTCATTTCCAGCTTTGATATCATGAGTTCCGCGGCACAAAAATACTAGGGACAGTCACCTATTAAATGCGGGGTTTGCGGCGGGCTATGCCGTTGCGGATCAGGTTGTTATATCTTTTCGT
>JBMFGW010000164.1:0-5911 GCA_049977145.1 Phycisphaerae bacterium | reverse complement strand
GGCCTTTCGGCCTTTCAAACGCGGTATGCGTTCACGGCGGTACCACTCCCTTACGGTCGCGGCTCGGCCTGCCGTTACGCGTGGTAGGTACGCCCAAAACATCGTGCGTGAACGGTTACGCTATAGGGTTGCAGTAAGAGGGATAATGCGCAACTGTGCTAAAAAGTTAAGGATTTCGACACCGAGGCTTTGCAGAAACTGTCACAGGCCCGGACCATCATGTGGATGTTCTTGCCGTGTGGTCTTATAGGATTTGATGGGGATACATAATGTAGCCAATTTACCGAATGTTTGAATTTTGGAGATTTGGCAGAAACGGTCACAGGCCCCGGCCAATGTCGCGTTGTAGTGTTAATTGGTATATTGGCACGATTGCTGCTATGATACAGAGCTTTGGCATTGCGGTCGCGTAAGGGTCGCATAAGTGCTGTGCATGTCGAAAAAGGACTGGGCGGCAGGCCTGCGGCTGCTGGAATAACGTTGGAAATATTGGAATTTATACGATGAAACGCCGGGATGAACTACGGAATATCGCCATAATCGCACACGTTGACCATGGCAAGACCACGCTGGTGGATGCTCTTTTGCGGCAATCCGGCATGTTTCGCATCGGGCAGATGGCGGAAGGTACGCTGATTTTGGATAACAACCCGCTGGAGCGCGAACGCGGCATTACCATTCTGGCGAAAAACGTGGCCATGAACTACGTCGATTCCGCCGGCATCATGCGAAAAATTAACATTATTGATACGCCCGGCCATGCCGATTTTGGCGGCGAGGTGGAACGGGTGCTGAAAATGGCAGATGGGGTGCTGCTGCTGGTGGACGCCTTTGAAGGCCCCATGCCGCAGACGCGGTTTGTGCTCAAAAAGGCTTTTCACTACCACATCAAACCCATTGTGGTCATCAACAAGATTGACCGGGTGGATTCGCGGCCTAATGAAGTGCTTAACGAAATTTTCGATCTGTTTGTGGAACTTGAGGCGGGTGACGACGCGTTGGATTTCCCGGTGATTTATGCTTCGGGCCGGGCGGGCTTTGCCCGCCTGGAACCCACCGATGCCAATACGGATATGCGGCCCCTGCTGGAAACCATCGTTAAAAAAATTCCCGGTCCCGTGGCCGATCTGGAAAAGCCATTGCAGATGCAGGTTACCAATATCGACTACAATGAATATGTGGGCCGGATTGGCATTGGGCGCGTGTTTAATGGCTATTTGCGCAAAGGGGAAAAAATTTCCCTCATCAAGCGGGATGGCAAGATTGAAGCGCATGAGATCGCTGAATTATATCTGTTTGCCGGTTTGGGCCGGGAAAAGGCCGAACATGTGGAAGCCGGTGATATTTGCGCGGTGGTAGGCATTGAAGATGTGGACATCGGTGATACTATTGCGGCGGTGGAGCATCCCGTGGCCCTGCCGCTGATTGATGTGGATGAACCGACGTTAAGCATGATTTTCAGCGTTAATGATTCGCCGTTTGCCGGGCGGGAGGGAAAATATATCACCAGCCGCAATTTGCGGGACCGGTTATACCGCGAATTGCAGAGCAATGTGGCGCTGCAGGTGGAGGACACGGCCTCACCGGATTCCCTGCGCGTCAGCGGGCGCGGTCTGCTGCACTTGGGGGTCCTGCTGGAAAATATGCGGCGTGAAGGTTACGAATTGCAGGTCAGCAAACCCAAGGTGATCTTCAAGGAACTTAACGGCAAAAAATGTGAGCCGGTGGAAAATCTGGTCATTGATGTGCCGCAGCCGCATGTCGGCGCGGTGATGGAAGCGATCGGTAATCGGCGTGGCGAGCTGGTGCGCATGGACGCCAAGGGGAATATGACGCATCTGGAATTTACCATTCCCGCACGCGGTCTGATCGGTGTGCGCACGCGGCTGTTAAACGCCACGCAGGGCGAAGCCGTCATGCACCACACGTTTCATGATTACCAGTTTATCCGCGGCGCGCTGCCGGGCCGGCAGAACGGCGTGATGGTGAGCATGGAAAACGGCAACACCAACGCGTACGCCCTCGATACGTTGCAGGAACGCGGGGTGATGTTCGTCAAACCCGGCGATCCGGTGTATGAAGGCATGGTGGTCGGTGAATACAACAAGGATACCGACATCACTGTCAATGTGTGCCGGGAGAAGCGGCTTTCCAACATGCGCACCACTTCCAGTGATAAAAATATCATTCTCAAACCCCCGCGTGATATGTCGCTGGAAATTGCCCTGGAATACATTGAAGATGATGAGTTGGTGGAAATAACGCCCCAGAGCATCCGTCTGCGCAAACGTTATCTCAAGGAAAATCAGCGCAAACGTATGGGCCGTTCCGATGCCGAAATGGAAGCGGTATCGGGGTGAGCCGCCCTTAGTTCCGCGTTATGCCGGCAAACCAGAAGATGAAATCCATGAATCGCATTGATGTGCACAATCATTATCTACCCGGCATGGACGACGGCTGTCGGACGTATGCGGATGCGGTACCGTGCCTTCAGGCGTTCATCGCCAAAGGCTATACGCGTTTTTTTCTTACCCCGCATACCGGGCCTACCGAAGTATGCGATATTCGGCCCGAGACCACCGTTGCGGCCATGGATGAATTTCGGCGGCAGATGACGTTGGCGGGAATTACCGCGCAATTCCGCCCCGGCGGTGAATTGCGGCTTTCGCCGGAAATCGCCCGCCGGAAAGATATTCACATTATTCCCACGTTTGGCATGAATACCCGGTATGTGCTGGCGGATTTGTGGGAGCCGGACTGGCCCGCCTGGGCCGATCAAGGTGTTGATTGGCTGCAGGAAAGCGGCTTTACCGTCATTTTAGCCCATCCCGAACGTATGCTGGTGATGCGCGAAAAGCCCCAATTTATTCAAACGCTGGCGGACCGCGGCATCTTGTTTCAAGGCAATCTCGGCCCGCTGGGGGGATCGGAACCGGAACCGCAGCGTTTGCTGGCGGAGAAATTTCTGCAGGATGGCCGGTATTTTATGCTCGGCTCCGATTGCCACCGTTTTTCGCATGTTGCGGTGCGACTCCATGGTTTGGAACGCGCTAAAACGCTCGTGGGAGAAAAAATTGTTACAGCGCTTACGCTCGAAAATCCAAGTCGGCTGTGGGTTTGAACGCCCGCTGCGCTACCGGTTCGGCAGGTCTATGGTGCACGCTTAAAGCCACCAGTGCAAGGCGCTCCGGCCATAGGGGGAAAACACATTACAGTTCTTGCGGGTATTGCGGCACAACGTGGGGGTTTGGTGTTCGCTATCTGACTGGCCCGCGACGGCCACCGGACTATGGTAACAGCAGCCTCACAATCGACGCCCATACTGATTAATCCTGCCAATATTCGGGAAACTGAAACAATTTGCCAATTACGGTTCACGCCGCTGCAAATTGCATACCGCGATGAAGCCGGGATAATTCAGTCCTGTGGCCAGCATGGCGTTGATCACATGTCCCGACGTGGTGTATTCGCCGATGGTTCCGGCGGTGCGTTCATCCGCGACAAAAATCTTATTTCCCCACAACGCCAGGCCGAAGGGATTGCGCAGCCCGGAGATCAGGGTGGTGTTGATAGCCTGACCCCAGATGGTGTATTCGCTGACGGTTCCAGCACCACCGGCCACAACGAACAAATGATCTCCCGCCACCGCGATGCCATCCGGGCCGGCCAGCCCGGAAACCAGGGTGGGATGCACCACCTGCCCCGCGGTGGTGTATTCACCGATGGTACCAGCGCCAAAATTGACGACAAACAAATCGTTCCCCGCCACCGCGATGCCATTAGGCCCGTACAGCCCGGAAATCAGCGCGGCATTGATCACACGCCCCGCGGTGGTGTATTCACCAATAGTATCGGCGCGATAATTGGCCACAAATAGTTTATTTCCGCAGACCGCGATTCCAGCCGGGCCATGCAGTCGCGAAATCAGGGCGGTATTGATTATGCGCCCCCCGATGGTGTATTTACCAATAGTGCCGGAATTTTCATTGGCGACAAATAAATCCCGGCCCGATACCGCAAGGCCAAAGGTAAGATGCAACCCCGACACTAAGGAACGGTTGATAGTCCGGCCCGTGGTGGTGTATTCGCCTATTGAGTGTTTATTGCCCACAAATATTACCGCCGCCGGCGCCAGGGTTGCCCCCATGGTCGCCGCAAGAAATAACAGCGGCACGAAGAATTTAACGCGATAAAACATTATAACCGTCTCCTGTTTGATAACCGTGTACGCCAATTCGCCGGAGCCGCCGGCCCTCCTGCACCATAATTTTTTCCGCTTCCTGTAAAGGTAGTGCGGTCGGCCCGTTTTGTAAGAAATTATGTGCGTCTCCGTGCGCGGTTGCCAGCTCCGATGGCGACATATTACACCGACCTTTCACTCCGACTTAGTTGGCGGGCCACCACGTTTGCCAAGGGCCTCCAAATAACCAGAATAAACTCTACGTCGGAAGACTCCAGGATTCAACCCTATCGTGATCGTGTTTTACTACCTCCGCGTTCTCGCGACTTCGCGTGAAATGTTGGTTACGGCGCAGCGGTTGGTTATTGGCCGATGGTGCTTGTGCCGCCGATGCGGCTGCTTTCCGGCTTGGGCACCGGTGGGAGATTCCAGTTAAATAGCAGTCCACAAATCTTGACCAAAATCCAATAGACCGCCAACGGTAGCAACACAGCTTGAAAAATTATCTGCGCCACGAACAAGCCTGACAAAACGGTCAATCCCTCCGCCATGGACTTCATGTGCAAGGTGATCGCCTTTAGCGCGTTGTAGAACGCCGCTGTTTTATCGAAGGCGTATGTGCCATAGGCTTCAATGACGCGCGGCACCTCCGAATACCAAGAACCGGAGGGGACTTTCGGCAGGCTCCAATTCGACAGCGCGTTGGCCGCTTTCGTTGGAAAAGCCTGTGCCACCGATTCGCGGGCAGCCGCGATTTTTGGCGCGAAGATTTCAGCATTAACGACAGTGCATAGGCCAGCCGATGCCGGCAGGGCCAGCCTCAAGGCCACCAGCAACACCAGCACCTGCCGACGCCATGAGATCAATCCTGAATTGTACCTCACGCAATTGTTGGCCAATCTGCCGGCGACACCGATCACCCAGGTGCCTCAATGGCTGCCGGATGTCTGGAAGCGCCGACAACGGGCCGAAAACAAAAGCGTTCAGGTTCAGGCCGCAGTATGACCACACGTTGCTCATACCCAATCATTATTCACTTCCCGACGCTCGACGGAAGACGCGGTTCATAGCGCGGACACCCACGCCCACACGCTACTCGCCGCCAGGCAGGCTGAGCGCCCGTGCGTCTAAATTTGACGGGCACTTTTATTCCGTCTTTGCGCATTTCAAAGCATGGTTGGGAATCTACCGCTTGGCCGCCGACGCCAGCGGTCGGCGGAGCGGGGTACAGCGGTTATGGTTTAAAAATGTGCGCGCCAGATAACGAATTATCAATGTGACAAGAATGGCGATCAGCACCGCGCGAACATTTCCGGTGTGGGGAGCCGCCAGTTCACCTCCCGCCAAACCAGCGACAAATTCCATTAGACTGGTGACGATAAATTTGGCATAGGGATGCCGGACGATGGAGTCCGACTTTCGAGTGCGGATATAATGGATAAAATTAAGCATTGTTACCGCAATCATCCCCGTCAGCCCCATGGCTAGGGCGAGAAGAAATGGCCATCCGGCCAACGTATGGCCGAACGCAAATAAAGAGAGTCCTACTATCGCACCAGCGATCGCGCCGATGAGAAATTTAATTTGCGGAGCGGCCATTGGAAATTGATAATCATACAATCTGGAGAGGTGTTCGAGGTATTTCCACTGCTCTCGGAGTGTCAGTTTACTCTCCCCATGCAGCCGATTGCGGAACACAATGGGCACTTCAATAATCTTGGAGACCCGGCA
>JBMFGW010000163.1:0-5929 GCA_049977145.1 Phycisphaerae bacterium | reverse complement strand
AAATTCTCGCGGCGAGCGCCACCGGCGAGGCCTCGTGAAATGCAAGCGAAGCCACGATCCGTGCCTGCTTGGGTATAACTTCCGTGATGATTATCAGCGGATGACACCCGACAAGAGCCAAAACATATTGGGATTATCCGCCGTGGAACAAGGTGCCGGCGAGAAGGAAATTTTACCGATTTTCCCAACAGTATTTTGGCATATCCCTTGTATTGGCATTGAATTACGGGGGTATTTGCGCGTTTGCGTAAAATCGCTGCAATATTTTATTATATTGAATATTGCTCCTGTTTTAAGATCTATTTGCGTCATACATTGGCCACTATGTATGTGGATGAAAGTAATGCCGGCTGGGACGGCAAAGTCAATCACCGCACTATGACCAATTTGCCCAGTGGTGTGTCCGCAGAGATACCAGCCCTCTAGATCGTGCAGGAATTAGCCCGGTGGTGGCAGAACCTCGACGCCACCGCATAGGACGGTTTTGACAAACTAAAAATGCTCCGCGCAACGTAATTGGGAATCCGCGACACACCACACGGCCGTTGCATCCGGCAGCCGCGGGCATCAGTGCAACATTTTTTGGACAAGCCCAAGTCGTGTTGCCCGCAGGCTTCGGCTCGGTGGCGTTCATTTAGGGACGAGGAAGAAGCCGCCGCCAAGAAGCAGAACTAATTGATTTCCCGGCGCGCCTGCGCCGCAACCAAAAGCTCACACGGCGACACGTAGTTTGCCGAGGAAACGGGATGGGACCACGGATGGCACGGATTTTTGCGGGATTGCGTTGGGAAACGCTACACAAAAAATCTTTGCGCGCTGCGAAGAATTGGACGAATTGTGACACAGCGCCTTATTACCCTGCAAACCGGCGGATTAGACTGGAACGCCGATAAAGGATCGGTCAACCGCCGATCCGGAAGAAACCCCCTATCCGAGCATGATTTTATATCAGGGTTATTTACGTCGGTTCCTTACGTTCCGGTACGTACCGACGCAAGGGAGGTAATTTGAGATTTATGCGTGCACGGATTTTCTACACACCGCGTCCGCTCCGAATCAAACATTTTTGTCAGTTCGGGGTGCGTGTGGTAGTCGGGATAACCGCCGGCATGAAGTTTCAGTGTGGTATAGGTGGATTGGCGAACCCGCTCAATGATGGCCTGCGTATGTGCGGGGATGTGCAGTTTGGCCATCCAGATCATTTGCACGCGCAGTAACTCACGGAACAGATTCAGCGCATTGCCACCGAGCGTCACGCCCTGACCGTGGCGGCGATGGTAATTCAGTGATTCCGGAACGAAACAAATCCAACCGTCCTGCAGCAGATGCAGATAGAACATCCAATCGCCCGCGTGCCTCAATTCTTTGAGCAATGGAGACACTGCCGCAGTTTGTGGCTTGCGGAAAAGTACGGCACTGACGTTGGGGATGGTGTTTTTGATAATCAAAGAATCCATAACTTCAAGTTTACCCGGGCGCAAATACGGCTTTTTCCATTTATCCGGGTCGATGTCCCGCGTGTATTCAAGATAATTATCGGCTAATGTTGTTCCGTGCTCGTCGATCATCTTGGACTGACTGTAGCACAATGTAACGCCGGGGTGACAAAATCCATCCACTAACCGGGACAGCAGAGAACGATCGCAGAAATCGTCTGCTTCAGCAATCCAGATCAATTCCGACGCGCTTTCATTCATTCCACGCAACCACTGCGCAAAGACACCCTGGTTCTGACGATTCTCAATAATACGGAAAGGTACATTGCCGGTAGAAAGCACTTTTTGCGCGATTGCCACGCTATTATCGCTTGAGGCGTCGTCAAGAAAAATAATCTCCGATGGCTGGTAGGTCTGATGAAGGATGCTCTCCAACCGCTGCGGCAGGTATTGGGCATAGTTGTAGTTAGGCACTACCACGCTAACGGAGGGAAATTCGCAGCCCAGCTCTTTTGCTAAATCGCGTGCGTAGGCGATGTGGTCAAAACGCTTTTTTACCAAAAGCGGTCCTGCCTCCGCCACCCCGTGCCGCCGTTGGGTATCAGTCAGCCATTCAATCACCGCGTGCCCCATGGCCTTGGTATCCTCGAAGGGAACAAGGCTTCCCAGCTCCGGCGTGACGATTTCCGAAAATCCGCCCGCGGTGGAAAACCCAACCACCGGAAGTCCCGCGTGAAATGCCTCCAATACCACACTGGGGAACGGGTCTTCACGCGATGTCAGAAGGTACAAATCCGCAGCGGCAAAATACCGGCTGGCCTCCCGGGTGCGTGGAACAAAATGGAAACGCTCCGACCACACGGATTGCCGAAGAAGTTTTTCAACAGTATGTGCAAATTCCTGATGCAGGTCTCCCACCCACAGGAAATGAACATCGGGGTTCTTCGCGGCGGCAATGTTACCGGCCAGGACAAATAAATCCGGAGCCTTACGATGGTCTCCGAAACCCGCCGCCAATACCAGTGGAGAATGTGCAGAAATTCCCAACTGCTCCCGCACTTGTCGACGAATCTCCTCCCGGTTCTTCAGAAATGGATTAGTCATGTACATTCCCTGCGGGCGGATAAGAATTCTATCCGCTTGAATTTCCGCAATGGATAAGAAGGAATCACGCACAATGGTGGATGCGAATACCACGCGGTCCGCAGTTTGGGCGGTGGTAGCTAAACTCTTATCCATACCGAACTGGCGGATCACTCCGGCCATTTCGTGAACCAGCCAGAGCACGTTAAATCCATGCCGTTTTAATTCACCGGCGATTGCACCGGCGATTACCGTGTTACAGATCGCTCCAAAATAACTTCGCGATTTAAGTTCCGCCAGTAGTGTGTTGCGCTGTTGGGCGGAGAGTTGCCACCATCGGTATGTTTCGCCGCACTTGGCAAACTCACTTTCCAGTTCACCCTCCCCAAGCATGATAATGGCCAGTGTACAACCAAACTGTGTGCAAAGATGTCGGCATACATGGAGAATAATAAGCTGAGCTCCGTGCAGGTGGCAGTCATGCGTAACCACCACGACTTTGCGCGATAGTGGCCCGGCAGGAAATTGTTGCAAGGCCTCTGCGGTCGCCTGCAGCCACGCGTAACCATAGCGCCGATCCGGCTCCAGATGCGCACCTTCCGCCCATTCATTCCACGCGTTAATAAAGACCAAATGTTCTTCGGGGGGGTGGTTTTCAGCAGTATACTGGCACACGCTCGTGAGCCATTGGCGATAGAGTTCGGGTGTCGCCCCAGCATAGCTTACGCCATGCCCGGGTTTGCGCGCCTCGTTATCCCATCCCGGGCATACGCCGCGGAATAAGCGATAACTCGGCATGGACCGAGCCTGGCATTTGCTCACCAAACTGGAGTAGTCGTAAACAGTTCCGGCGTACTGTGGATTCAACCGGGAAATGTCAGCGGTGATAATCCGCGTGTCAATATTATTCGGCGGAAATTCAACGGCGTAGTCAAAGCCAATGGCCGCCGGATCAGTACAGTCAAAGGATTGCGTGTACGCCAAAGCGATTTCACCAATACCAAAATCCCGGCAATACTGCCGCCAACGCTGTGCGGTCGCCGCCGGATCGGGCATCAGCGATGGGCGATAAATAATCAGTAATGGCCGTCCACCAATGCGGATATACCGCGGATCAGAGAATAACGCCGAGACCGATTTGATGAACGCCAGATCATCTTCACGGCTGTGTTGTTGCTCAATAAGAACGTCACTTTCCAATCCATCCCAACGGCGCGACCAGGATTCATTGGCCCAGCAGATACAGAATGGAAAATCCAGCTCCGGACGTGCGACCATTTGTTCCAGTGGCCGCTCTAGCAATCGGCGACCATTGAACCAATAATAGTAGTAACAAAAACCATAAATGCCGTATTGCCGCGCTAACTCAATTTGTCGCTTCTGAACGTCGGGAATTCGTAGATCGTAGAAACCCAGTTCACCAGGCAGGTGCGGCTGGTAGTGCCCCTGATATTGCGGTGCAGCCTTGGACACGTTCGTCCATTCAGTAAATCCTTTCCCCCACCAAACGTCGTTTTCACGGATGGGATGAAATTGTGGCAAATAAAAAGCGATGGCCTTCATTCGGGTATCAATGGCCATCCATTGGCTTTCCTTAACGTAATCAGTGGCGGGCTTCTCCGCTTCCAAAGCCGTCGGTATTGGCATTGGTGTCGATTTGGCTGCAGATGTCGGAAATGCCGCGCTGACGGGTGCAGCCGGCGGTGTTTGCTGTGAACCGGCGTGCGGAAGCGGTTTTTGCATGATCCAATAGCGCAACGGCCTGGTCTTTAGACGAACTGCTTTGGTGTAAGCCCGGAGGTCGCGTCGCCTTTCACCAACGTCACGATTTGTCGTATACCCAGGCCCAACGGAATTCGGTGGGGGTAACGGCTTGCGCATGATCCAGTAGCGAACCGGTCGGGTCCGCTTACGAAATGCCCTCATGAGCTTACCCAACCGCCTGAACCACCGTTGCACCTCCCGTAGAGGTCTGGTTAAGCGCCACGACAATGAGGTGGCCATCTCTTGTAACTTGCCTTCCAGTGCGCCGATTTTCCACGCCGTATAGGAACGCATATTTTCAATTTCCGCAATGCGGCGTGCCAAGTCGTTTTGCAAGCCCTTAATTGCATCGCGCTGCCCCTGTACTTCGGTTTGCAGCGTGGCAATTGACCCATCCCGTTGCGCCGCCAGCGTGGTGAGTTCGGCAATGTTTGTATCGCGGCATTCTAACTGTAATCGCAGCGCGGTGCCGGAAGCAACATGTTCCGCCACGGCCTTATTGAGGCCGACGATGGTCCAGTCGCGTTGGACAATTTCCTGTTGAAATTTTGTCGCTTGCGTATCTGAATTGTCCAACGCGCGACGCACGTCCATAAACCGCCGGTTACGGCCACGGATCATCGCGACTGCTTTCATGGCAAGGTCAATTTGCGATTGGCTAACCTCATGTTTTTCAGCGGGCGGCACCAGCGAATAGTCGAAGGCCATAAAGTCGGCGGCATAAAGTTTTCGGACCAGCTGAATGCTACGGTCGGTGAAAAATAGTGGCGTATATGCAAGCAGACTTTCGTTATATGTGTATTGGGCGGGGTCCTTAAATGCCGCCGGGCCGACACGATCAGTGAGGTTTTTCCACAGGTGCTCCGGTTCTTCTACCTTGGCAATTTGCGCATAACGCAACTTGCCGATTCGAAGTACTTCAGCCTGGGGCGTCCAATGCGGGTCCGCGATATGGGGCCATTCATTGGCATCCAGGTATTCCAGAAAGCTTTGAACATTGCGGGCGACATCAGTAATGGATTTTATCTCCTGATTATAAAAATCAGTAGCGATATAACGATCAGACTGCAGGGGTTCCCGCAGAAGTATTTTTGATTGCCACGCGGAAAAAATTCGCGTAAACGGATTGCGCACCAGCGCGAAGCGAAAGAAATCCTGGGAGGCCAGTATTTTTTTTAACTCCGCCACATTCAACCCGGTCATCCTCGGACACCCCAGATGCAACGTGTCATGGATGGTGAGGCGGGGATCAGTTTCGTAACTCCGCAAGGGGTCGTACGCGGAAAATTCCGGTGCATCAAGTTCCGCAAACCACCATTTCAATGATGTGCAGGCTGCCTTGGGCGTGGAAATATAATGCAACAAATATTGGTACGATACAAATGAACCATACGACAGATAGTTCCAGTCTGCATCCGTCATCTCTGGCAGTGCGTCTTGTTCCAGACCTGTCATTATTGCTCCTCGTGCCGTCGCGACAATCGCCTCCCTGGAGGGATGACGTAATCGCCCGAGTTTGTTATTTTATATTGAATACCAATCTTTGGAAAGCGCCGCAGACAACAGCGCGGGCCTGTGACCGTTTCTGCAACGCGGCGGCAATTCGATAATGGGGAGATTAAGGTTTCAATTACAGTATTTATCAG
>JBMFGW010000162.1:0-5934 GCA_049977145.1 Phycisphaerae bacterium | reverse complement strand
CCACTCCCTTACGGTCGCGGCTCGGCTTGCCGTTATGCGTGGCAGGTACGCCAAAAACATCGTGCGTGAACGGTTACAGGCTCGGATACCTGCACCGGCTATCACACGGGTTGGGTCTTACGTCCGAAACGGCGGCGGTTGTTAAGTAGCACGGCGGCTAACCCGATGCCGCCCGCAAGCACTAAGCCGGCGGTGGCAGGGGTGGGAACAGCGACAGCAATGTTGTTGAAATAAAGATTTGACCCCGCATTACTGTCGAATACCTGAAACTGGTTGATCGCCCCCGCTGATGTCTGGCGGCCCGAGACAGTTTGGTAAGTTGTAGTTCCGGCCGCATTGGTCACCGTCAGGCTATAGTTGTAACCACCGCCAGCCACTGCGGAACCGATCGTAATATTCGCGACGATCCCGCCATTATCACCGCTGAGGGTGCCGAAGTCACTGAAGGGAACGCTCGAAAGGGTGTATGGAGTAGATACCGATCCGTCGTTGATCTGCATGTAGCTGCTTCCGCCGGCGAAAATCATTTGGAAAAGATAACCCGACGTGCTCCCGCTCGATTGCAGGTTAAATCCGATAGCGCCGCCGTTACTTACGCCATCGCTGGAAAGCGCGATACTGAAGGTTTCGCCGGGATCCAGTTTTCCAACCCCGGTATCGGCGGCGTTGGTGAAGCTGCGGTCGATCTGAATACTGCCGCCGTTGTTGTTGTTAGCATTAGCATAAACACCCCAGATATTACTTCCGCTCGGTGGCACAATGTCATTCGGGCCGCCTTTATTATCACTGGGGTTGGCAAGAAACAGGCCGGATGTCCCTGATTGGCTTATCCGCCAGGTTTGGAATCCCGTCCCCTGATCGTAAGCCGTGTTGCTGCCAGTCCACTGGCCCGAGGTGTAATTCCCCGCGTTATCCGACGCCACCAGTGCGGCGTGCGTGGTTTGGCTGATACCGGCGATGGCCAGTGCGGCCAGCGCGGATAACGCCAGGAGTTTGGACACTCCGAGTTTCTTGCCGTGAACTTCTTGTAACATACCCATAACGATGTCTCCCATAAAAAGGAACTACAGAGCGGTAGACACCCGCTCAAAAATACAAAATTTAGTGAACCGGTTTACCTTATCCTCATAAAAAATACTCGCCGACACAAAACCGGTCCAACGAACACAACAAAACTAAACGCCAAAAGCGTTCCAAAATAATTCTTGTGTGAAGGAATTGAGCCAACCCTTCACCAACTGAAAAGGAGTATATACCGTTTCGCACAACGTGTCAAGATCGCAATTTCGCCTAAGCCAACCATAGGCGACTTATTGGTCCGGTTTATGCTTAATGGGCAAGCTGTACGCGGCGGCGGTTGGCAAGGATTTGCGGTTATCGAGAAATTGCTTTGCTGGGTGGCGGTTACTATACAAACAAGGTAAAAACACTGGGCCGATAATGCCACTGTCGGTTAGATAAGCCGTAACCGTTCACGGCCTTTCGGCCTTCCAAACTCGGTATGCGTTCACGGCGGTACCACTCCCTTACGGTCGCGGCTCGGCCTGCCGTTACGCGTGGCAGGTACGCGAAAAACATCGTGCGTGAACGGTTACGATAAGCCGAGCTGAAAAGCCTAAAATTCGTATTCTCGTTGATATTAACCACGTAAATTGTTATTGCAAATTCATAAAAATGAATTTTAAATTATACAATAGTTTGACATTGTTAAAAGTTTAGTTAAACTGATTAAACATTTAAACGTGGTGTTTACCGATTCTGAATAGAGGATGGAAACTGGAAGGATTTTTATGGATGAAGAAGTAAATAATCTAGACCCGCATATAAGTCCGGCCCGATCAGCCGCTGTGGCAGCGGCTGAGATTGAACCGATTATGGTGAAGTTTAACACCCACGACAATGTAGAAAGAGCGACCGAGCGGATCAACATTCGTGATGTGGCCAAACAAGCCGGTGTTTCCGTAGCCACGGTTTCCATGGTACTCAACCAAAATCCCCGTATCAGCCGGGCCACACACATCCGCGTGCAAAAGGTCATCGACACCATGGGGTACCGGCCTAATCGGCTGGCGCAAGGTCTTTCCAGCCGGTATACGCAGGTGTTGGCCGTCATGCTTCCACCCTTACGCCATGCTTTTGCAGATGCGTATTTTGGTGAAATCATCAGCGGAATTTCCGATCGCGCCGGCAAACTGGCCCATAAATTGCTTATTGAGCAGGCCAAGCCCCAATACATCAAAGAGGGCAAACACATAGAACTGTATGAACGCCGGTTTATTGATGGGGTGTTGTGCCTTGGATTTAATGAAAAACACGCTTTTTTGGCGGATTTGCGGCAGTATCCGATGATTTTAGTGGATAATCGCTTTGGTACTGACTATCTGGATTATGTTCATTGCGACTACCGCCTGGGGGCCAAACAGGCGATGAATTGCTTGTTGCAATTGGGACACCGGAATATCGGCATGATTTACGCCGCGCCGGAAAGTCCGACCGCCCGGGATGTGCTGGAAGTTTATACCACAGAACTGCGTAACGCGGGTATTACTCCGAAGGCCGCGTGGATGGCTGACGGGTGTTTTACGGATGAAGGTGGGGCCGCTGCCGCACAACTGCTGACCAGCAATGATAAAAACCTCACCGCACTATTGTGCGGTAATGACAAAATGGCGTTGGGGGCGATTCGGTATCTTGTGGAACATGGATGTCGGGTGCCGCAGGATATATCGGTCGTGGGTTTTGATGATATTCAGCACCTCGCCTACGCCAATCCGAGTTTAACCACGGTGCATCTGCCATTGTATGAACTGGGCGTGCTGGCTTGTGAACGGCTGATCAGCCGGATTCGCGGAAAGGTAGATCGCATCGCCGAAGTGTTGCCGACGTATCTGGTGCTGCGTGAATCCACCAGCATTGTGCGTACTCGATAGCGGCGCGGCGTCGCCTCGGCGCTATGATCATCACCTGCGGTGCTGGAGCTTGTTGGAATGGTCATGGCGCAGGTTATAGCCATGGACCGGTGCTGGACCAGGCAAAATGAGGACAGTCGCCGCGCCGACGAAAATGGTTTCAATCTTCAGAACAGCAGCAGGAGTCTCTATATGAATTTATGTTTCCGGACCTTACTAGGCCGATCATCAGCACGCCGAATCATCAGGTTTGTCGGCGTAATAATCTGTCAGGCCGGACTGATGGGTTATTGCCTTGCGGCCTCGGCCGTGGTAACGCATGAACGTCTGGCGATCATTCCCGCCAGGGTTCAGCACGTTTTTACGTACCGTCCACCCGCTAACGCCGCATGGGTACACCAAGTCAATGTGGCCGGGGATTTTAATAACTGGTCTCCCAGCGCCAATGCGCTGCATCGCACAGTTGGCGGCGCATGGAAAATCAGCCTGGAACTTACCCCCGGACTGCACGCCTATAAATTTGTGCTTAACGGCAAGCATTGGATTCCGGATCCCGCCGCCAACCCGGCGTTGAACGTCAGTGATGGCCAGGGTGGCATTAATTCGCAGGTACGTGTAGCTTCACCCTGGCAAACCATGCCCGCACCGCAGGCCAATCGAATCGACCCGCGCTCGATTTCATTTCAAGCCCATAATCCGCAGCAGGTGGATGTTATATCGCGGCATTATCTGCGCGTGGAGTTGACAGCGCAAAGTGGCGCACTTTCGGACGTTGCGGTGGATGTTGTCGGACCGGATGCCAAAGTGCACGCCGATCCACTGCGTCTAGAATCCACCTATCTCGGAGCTACCACATGGGGCACCATCCTGGATGTTCAGACCCCATCAATTAGCTATTATTTCACGCTTACTCATGGCACCGCCAGGCAGTATGCCGCCGGTGCATTTTTGTATCATACCGCCACGGCCGCTAAACGGCATTGCTATCACACTATTATGCGCTCCAACGTGGTAACCCCCGGCTGGGCTAAACGGGCGATCTGGTATGAGATATTTCCCGAGCGCTTCCGCAACGGCAACAAAGCCAACGATCCCAAGCCGCATATTCCGTGGCGCTGGAACTGGACCAAGCCTTACCGGCCCGCGGGAGAACATGGCAAATTTTATAGTTACGTTTATAACCGTTTTTATGGCGGAGATATTCTGGGCATACAGGATGAACTGCCTTATTTACGACGTCTGGGTGTTAACAGCCTTTACTTAACACCGGTGTTTGAGTCGCCGAGCATTCATAAATATGATCCTTCAAGTTTCATTCATATTGATGACGGCTTCGGAGTTAAAGGGGCGCTAAAAAAACTGCATGGAGAAAATCCGCTGAACCCTAAAACCTGGCAATGGTCCGCATCGGACAAGTTGTTTCTGCGTTTTCTTAAAGTGGCACACCGGCAGGGTTTCAAAGTCATTATTGACATTCCCTACGGCCACTGCGGGAAAAATTTCGGGCCGTTTCAGAATGTGCTCAAATATGGCCGCAAATCACCTTACGCCAGTTGGTTTCAGATTATCAGTTGGGGGCCGCCGGTGCAATACAAGGCGTGGGATGGCGTGGATAAGTCCATGCCCATGTTCGCGCTAAGTAAACGCTACGGGTTGGCCAAAGGAGTACGCAATTATTTGTTCGCGGCAACCCGGCGCTGGCTGGCGCCCAATGGCAATCCTGCGGACGGTGTGGACGGCTTCCGTTTGGACACGGCGCCGGATGTTCCGCATGTGTTCTGGATTGCCTGGCGGAAAATGGTAAAAAAAATCAAGCCACAAGCCGTGATCATTGGTGAAGTCTGGCCGCCGGCGCAGGCTTGGCTCAATAAAGGCAATCAGTTTGATGCGGTGATGAATTATCCCTTTGCCACTATCGTTACAAATTATTTTGCCAACCAACGTGGCCCCGGCCTGCCGGGAATCGGCCCCAAACGCTTCGGCAACAGACTTATGCGCTTATTGAACTGGTATCCTTATCAGGTGGATCTGGATCAGATGAACATTATTGACAGCCAGGACACGGACCGGTTTGTGTCGCGCTTTATGAATCCCACACTTGGTTTTAATGCCGATGACCGGTTACAAACCAATCCGCATTACAACGCCAGTGAACCGACGTCGACTGCTTATCAGCGACTGGAGCAAACTGTGGCTTTCCAGATGAGTTTCGTTGGCGCTCCATGCATCTGGTACGGTGATGAGGTGGGCATGTGGGGAGCCAGCGATCCGGCGAATCGTCAGCCAATGGTCTGGAAAGACTTGGAACCTTACGCCGCGCCCGGCGTGCGTGTGCATGAACGAGTGTTGCGGTTTTACCGGCAGGCCATTGCCATGCGGCGACAACTCAAGGCCCTGCAACTTGGCTTTTATGGCCAGTTACTGGCGCACCGCCGCCGCGATACGTTTGCGTTTTATCGCAGCCTCGGCAGCCAGAATGTTTATATCGCCATCAATCGCAGTGGCAACGAACAGCGGGTGCGAATTCCCATCTTTAAGCGCGATCGTGATCATCATCTTCTGAACTATTTAAATCCCCGGCAGATGCGACTGAAATTTCCTCCGGCCACGGACATCAAGGGACGGCCAATCCTGATAAAAACCGGAACCGGTTATCTAACGCGAAGCAAAACGCTGACGCTGGATATGAAGCCATGGACTACGGTGGTGCTGGCGCGGTATAGAACACGGTGGTGATGACACGGTGGTCGGTTTGCGATAGGGGACGAACCACCGGATTATCATCCGGTGCTCCCGGGCGCGGCGGCGCGGTATAGAACACCGTGGTGATAACACGGTGGTCGGTTGGCAACAGTGGACGAACCACCGGATTATCATCCGGTGCTCCGGGGCGCGGCGGCGCGGTATAGAACACGGTGGTGATGACACGGTGGTCGGTTTGCGATAGTGGACGAACCACCGGATTATCATCCGGTGCTCCCGGGCGCGGCGGCGCGGTATAGAACACCGTGGTGATAACACGGTG
>JBMFGW010000161.1:0-5937 GCA_049977145.1 Phycisphaerae bacterium | reverse complement strand
GCAGCATTCGCAGCAGTTCCAGGTCCGTGGGTGTGGCCGGTGGCGGATCACCATTGCGGCGGGGTTTTGGCAGCGTAACTAAATCAAGCGCGGTCTGGCGTTTGGCCAGTTCGCCATAGCGTTTCCATGATTCTGGATCGCACGTTTCGGTAGCCTTGGAATCAGCCAGGACAGCTTTGGCAAATGCAACCATCGCATCCGCCGCGGCCCGACGGAATGGCGGCGGACAAAGCGGATCAGCGGGATCAGGCCAAAGCGAAGCACAAATCACCGCCCGGCACGCCGCCAGCGGTCGCCGCGCCCACCAGATATGCAACGTGGAAATATGCCCATGCCGAATAGACTTCTCCCGCCGCGCATGGGCGGAGATACGCTTAATGGGAAGGTCAACTTCGATAAGGCGTTGGGGATATTGTGCGCTCATTGCTTCACCACCGTAACATTATCCCCTTCCACTTTGAGCCATCCGGATTCGTTGAGCAGGATGTTCCTAAAATCTTCCTTCGTTTGTTTACCCCTCTCGACAAGGTCCGCGAAGCGCAGTAAATCCAGCGTGCGGATCAGCAGTACATTGTCCTGAACCGCTTTTTCGATAATCTCCGAATTTGGCGGCTGATCCTTGCCACCCAACGACTCTGCGGAACGGAAGGTATTGACGATGGCGATGCCGGGAATCGTTGTCGGCAATTCCCGCCTTTCCCGGTGGTCGTCAAGCTGATTGACCAACTTGCGATCAAAATTACTGTTGATACCTTTGACTTCAATGATGGCGAGAACGTTGCCATCCGTGCCGAGCAGAAACTTGTCCTCTATTTTTTGATCTTCGCCCACCAAGTCGAGGCCAAAGAAGTGGTTAAAGATTTCCACAACAGCCTCCACGAGCGGATCGGATTGCAGGCAAAGAGCGGCCTTGAAATCTTGATAAGCCGAGATTTTTGTTTCGAGACTCTCAAATTGCTTCCGATGCCCTTCCGCTTCTGCCCTCATGTCTTTTTCCCTAATAAACGCAAACTCGGCAACCCACGCGGGAAGCTCCCGCGAAACCCGTTTGCGATAGGCGATGACCGCGGCGACAGCATCGCGGACCATGTCACCCACCTGGGCCTCAACCGCCGGCTGGGTGCGTGGGAGCATAAATAATTTGTCGGCCAGCGACAGGCCGAAGAGGTACCCGTCCTGTCTGCAGATGGGCGTTAGCTTGTATGGCGTAGTTTCGGGCACGGATAACACGGCATAGCCAACACCGTGGCGCTGAATGTATTCCCGGAACTCCGGAACCTCACTGGCGAGCCCCGGATGTGGTTGCGGAAGCGGTGAGTGGCCAATGCCAAACGTCTGTGTAATTCGGCGGAAGAGATCAGTGAGTGCACCGGTCTGATAGTGTGAAAGCGAATTAATCGCGGGGAGGAGAAATATGATTGGAATTCCCTTCTCGAAGGCTGAAAAGAATTCACGCTCGCGGCGGTCGAGGTCGGCGTAGTTCAGGCACTTGGCGCGGGTGCCTACCGGCGAGACCTCTGGCTGCTCAAATGCCCCGGCAAACATAATCACGCCGTCATAGTCCAAGAACGAGACGTTTAATCCCAGCGGTTCGTCATGTACGTAGAATCCGTCGCCGGAGTCACGGCGAGAATTCGCGTCCTGGCTGGCTCGCGGGAGCGCGTAAGCAAGGAATTCCAATGGTTTGGCCTGCGGGGCCGACGGCAACGCAGGGGGTGCCTTGCGGGCATCCGTGGCTGGATATTGATTCTCTTTTCTTCGGTTAAGCATCATCACCTTACCGAAACAGCGCCGTGCCGGAGCTGGCCATTGGCCAGCGCGGCCTGTGTGCCGCTTCCAATACCCGCGTTCTTCCTTCGCAATCCTTTCACGCCGCACCTTCGTCTTCCGGAAAAAGCGTGCCCTGCCGATTGTCGTTCCAGCTTTCGTCAATCTCGCTGCGCAATGCCTCGATGATCGTGGATTTTGTCTCCTCGTCGGCGACGTTCACTGCGATATCGCCTGGTGGGGCTGGCACATCTGTGGCGAGAGCCTCCGATTTTGCCATCCCGATTCTCTTACGAACCAGATCACGGGCATTTTTTCGCAGAAATTTCTTCTCCTCATTATTTTCCCATCGCTCAAAATGCCCCAGAGTCGCGTGGCGCAGTGCCTCATCAACTCTAAGATTAACGACGGCGGGTACTGTCGCCGGGCCAATCTGCATCACCACCCACGCCAATATCCGGTTGCCAAAGAGTCGCTTTGCAGGCGCGTCAGAACTCGCGTCGCCACGCGGAATCCAGGGGATAATATACATGGGGCGGGGGTCGAAATTTGCGCCGGCGGTTTGTTGAACCCGCCAGGATTGGAGTTTTGGCGAGCCGGGAATCCACGGAGGGTGGGGTTGTTTCGTTTTAAGTTTCTGCGAACGCATGACAACCCAGCCGCCCTTGATCTCCAGTGCGAATGCCACCAGGCTGGCGGTTGCGAAACCTGCTTTCAGCAGCTCCGCGTTTATGGACTCGATGCCTTTGGTCTGATCGGCGCGGCCACTCGACGGAAACAGGTAAACAACCGCTGAGGCTTTAACGTTTGACGGACTGAGCGCCAAGGCCCCCGAAAGAACAGTCGGCTCGTTAAGCAGCAATCCGCGGGCTTGGCGCTGAGGCCGAAGGTGATCTACTGGCTGGCCCGTGCCACCACCAAAGAGAGACCTCTTGCATTCTACAACGGCAAATTCTCCGGCGTCGGATTTCATGACGACATCCGGGCGCGGAGAGTCGCTCACTTCCACGCCGCTTTTTCTTAATTTGTCGCGCAGCTCCAGCGGCAACGGCAGTGATGGCTCGATTGCGTACAAATGGAATCCCGCTTGCCGAAAAACAGGATTGACAATCGTGGGCTTCGGAGCCGCGATTGCCCCCCGCTGTTGCGAGGTGCGGCGCGAGGTACCGCGCGCTGGCGGAGCCGGTTGGAGCATCCAGAGCACCAGGTTGAGTTGATAGAGATCGTCGCCGATCAACGCCTCAAAATTCATCTGGTCTCGCTCTCCCCACCGGCTTGCCGGGTGGCCAGAAGGTCGTCATATCGCTGGTCCCCAACCCAGACGTCAACCGCCGGATCAAGGTACTGCTGCACATTTGTCACCAGCCGGTTGATCGTGTTGCCGCAGGTACCGTTCGGAACGATCGCCACAATCTGCTTGTCGGTAATCTCCAGGAACAGCGGTTGCCAGATATGGCGGTCAACAGCGTAGACGTGCACCTTTGTCGGCCCGAGCCGCACCGGATCGCCCCACAAGCCAAAGCGGCTGTGCTTCCGGCTAAATGTGGCGCGAACAAACGTTTCAAACGTGGACTGGCTCAATGCTTCCTGGAAAACCAGATAGACCGGGGCACCGAGTATCTCCTTCTTCTCACCGGCGGTGGACATACTGGTGCGCTCCAGGCTGCCCCAGGCTGCCTGCTCGGTTAACTCGGTAGCTAACTTGTACCGGCCAAGAACAAACTCCACATGCTGGCGATGGTCCTTAAAGCTGTCGCTGCGATTTGTAACCTTGCCGTTGAAAAAGAAATCGTGACCGCCGCGGCCCGTGGCCGGGAAACGTAATTGGGCGATGGCGTTGAGCGGCTGGTAGAGGCCACGCATTTTCGGAAGGATCTTTTCCAGGACGCTCAAGCGTTCAACGATGGTCGTTTTATTGGAACGCCGTTCGACCACCGGCTGGTCTCCGTCATCGCGATCTCGGGAGTTTGTCTCCGAATCGGATTGGCCGGCTTCCGGGTCTCCGTAATCGGCGGATTCGTAGACATTGGCGTATTGGAAGACCATGCGCCCGTAACGCTGCTTGGGGGTATTTCCGAGGATAAACTTAAAAAGATCGGCGAACGCCCGCCCGCTGATCCAAAGGCGGTCCAGCATGGCATTTTGCTGGACCAGGTTCTTTACGAACCGGTCCGCAATATGCGAATCCTCAAGGCTGTAGAAAACCGGATAACGCGGCAGCAGTTTCTCGACCAAACCGATAACCCGCTGCTCACGCTGGCCGAACGCGCGGAAAAGTGTCTCATCTATCGGTGTAAGTGTCACACCGGCGGCGGCGAATAAAACTTCAACGGACGGCTCACGCACATGCGGCGGGACTGTTTCCAGCATGTACGTCTTGAGCAGCGGACGGCCAGTCTTTTGGTCTTTTGTGAGTTCCTCCTGCCGTTCGGAGGAATATCCATCCAAGGCCTGTATGGCTTCCTCGCGTGTGTTGACGTTATCGAGCGTCACGAGCCTTACTCCAATGCAAAAAGCGGCCTACAGGTTTTACCAGCGGGGATACCGCACCACTGGCCAGTACCACCCGATTTCCGCCGACGTATTTTCTTGCCAACGGGCACGGGGATATTGTACAACAAATTAACACTTCCGGGCGACAATCCCGTTGCGCGCCGTTGAAGCTTGGTTATTTCCCCTCCGCCCCCAAAATTGCCGCTGCCGGGGCGGAATAATGTTCCACCGCCATGACCTCGCGCCAACCTAATCGGGCCGGATTACGTATCACATGCACTTCCGGTTTGGTGCCGCAGTTATATACCACATACAGCCAATAATCATGTTTCAACCGCGCCGCAGTCTTATACTCATTGCTGCTTAACGCAATTTCGCCGATGGCACTGCGGCCCTTCACTTCGATAAACCGCACTTCTATTGCGGTGGCGGCGTCTTCTGAATGCGGCTTTCGGGAAATTAAATCAAAGCCGCGATCCTGCGTTTCCACGCTTTCGACATTCCGGCCCTGCGTTTTTTCATAGGCAATCACCGCTTCCACGGCGATGCGTTCAATATCATCATCCCGCACCATCGCCGCCATGCCGGGGTTCGCCCGTTCCGGGTGTGGCAGCACCCACGCCGCACCGATGAATTGAATATCGCCGATGGCACATTGATGTTCCTGATCCAGTTCCCGCAGGCGGTTTTCCAATCGGTGATTCAGGTCTTCGATACGATCCGCGGCCTGCTTGATATTTCCCGCCAGTTGCGGTGATTTATCCCCATTCTGCTGCTGTTCCGACAGCCGGGCAAAGGTCAGGTTCTGGCGGTGAATAAGTTCATTGAGGCTGATCTTGACATGCTGGCGCACAACTTCAATTTCTTTCTGTCGGCCAGTGATGGTCTCTTCCAGAAAGCCCTTGAGTTCGCGCTCCATCAGCGCCCGTTCGAGGTCCAACCGCGTTGGCAAACCGCTGCCGGATGGCGAGGGCGTACCTTCCGGTGCCGGTGATAAATCCAAGAAAACGGTGGGCTGCTTGATGGCAATGGTCCCCTGCGCGTCGCTGTATACCGCAAAAAGCCGCCGATGTAGCTGATTACCCCGTCCATCCTTAATGGACGCGGAAAAAACATCCAGTCGATAGGGGACGGAATGATGCAGATCGTAGAACACCGCTCCCCGCAGGAGGTCGTCATGAACCGAACTGGAAAGGCTTTCCCGCACGGTTTCAAAAAGCGGATGCCCCGGCGTTACCCACTCTGCGGTGTTTTCCCTGGTCAGCAGGTTTTTATCGAAAACAATTTGCTGATATTCCCGCCCCAGCTTGCCGAAGCGGGGCTCAAGTTGCTCACCCAGCGGCCATAAATTGCGCGGCACCTTCCCCACACGGTAAACATGGCCACCGGCCCGCAATTCTCTGGGAAAAACTCCCACGACCGGAGCGGCGGATCTGAAAAAGTCCTCAATAACCTCCGGCACAAGGCGGCGCTCCCGCGCCTCCACGGATTTGCCCACAATGGCTGATAAATTCAAGGATCGCTTGGCCAAGCCTTCCAACGTGGCGTCGGTAATTTTACGGAATCTCTGCGTGTCAATTTCCTCAATAATACGATTTTTTAAGGCTGCCTCCGTCAGATTGTGTGCGTACATATCCCGGATCATGCGTTCAATCTGATTGGATGGAAACACATCGC
>JBMFGW010000160.1:0-5992 GCA_049977145.1 Phycisphaerae bacterium | reverse complement strand
GAATATCGTCGTGGTCGTCGTAACGTCGCATCTTTGCGTTCTTGTGTTTCTTTGCGGTTATCCCAAAACTCTGTGGCCTCGGTGCCCTCTGTGGCTAATCGTGGCTAATCGTCTTTCACCATCGTCATTGATCCGTGATCAGTGTTCTTTGATCAGTGAAAAGGACTCCTGACTTCTAGATTCTAAATGCTGGCGGCTTCGCCTGAAAGTAGAAAATAGAAAGCAGACCGCAGGTGGGTCTTCCAGCAAGCGTCAGCGACTCTTTTGTTCCAGCCCTATTTGCTCTACTGTCTAACTCTCTACTTTTCGCCTGCTCTCGGCAGCCGCCGCCGCAGCCCCCCGAAAACAACAGGCCCCGGCCTCGCAATGGCCCCGGCCTCTTAGGTGACAAAATCATAGCCGTGCGTTATCTTTCTAATGCTTGGGTAAGTAAAGTTTTTTGTTTAGGAGTTCGAAAAATGTCCGACAATAATGTTCCGCCGATTCCGCCGCAGGCGCCGCCGCCGACCGCGGGTGATCCCTCCGGCCAGCAGATGCAATTGCAGATACGTGAAGACAAGATGAACACCGTGTTCAGCAACATCTTCCGGTTAAGCGCCACGCAGGAAGATTTATTTCTGGATTTTGCAATCAATATGCAGCATCATGACAAGCCCAATGTCGTCATTATGGATGTCAATACCCGTGTGGCGATGAGCTTTTACGCCGCCAAACGTTTGGCGTTGGCTTTAAGCCAGGCGGTGCAACGGTATGAACAGGTTTACGGCCCGATTCAACTTGATCCGCGGCAACGTGGTGCACGCTGAAATTCGTTGCCTGGAAAGTAGCGTGTATGGACGCGCAAAACACGCAATTGGCCGTTCGATTATGGCTTCAGATGGACGCCGCATTTGGGGTACACGAGGTTCCACTGGTACTGCCTAAGCGCCGGTATGCGGTGGTGAACGCTGCCCCCGCATCCGCAACGCCGGCACGGCCCGCGTTGCGCACCGCACCGGTGGTCACATATACAAGGCCCGTGGCGGCAGTTCGCCCTGCCGCGCCGCCGGCCAACACGAAAGAAACCACAGCCTTGGGCCACAGCGCTGATATTCCGCGTTCTGTAAAAATTCCTCCAATCCCGGATGGGCGTATTGATGCGTTAGCGCCGATCAGTGATGCGGAGAAGCCACGCCTGTTGGCGGAATTGGAACAGCAAGCCATAGCCGCCTTAAGTCGTTATCTTTCCGCTGTCGCCACCACGGTGGTTTTTGGCGAAGGCGATCCGGCGGCCGCACTGATGTTTGTTGGGGAAGGTCCGGGGGCGGAGGAAGATAAGACGGGCAAACCATTTGTCGGACGATCGGGAAAACTTTTGGACAAAATGATTTCCGCCATGGGCTTAAGTCGCCGGGAAGTTTACATCGGCAATGTCGTAAAATTGCGGGCGGCCGAGCCTGATCCTGATACGGGCCGCTTGCGCGATCGCCCACCGACGCCTGCGGAAGTGGCGCTAAACATATCCTGGCTGCATCGGCAAATTGAAATTATCCGCCCGCAGGTAATTGTCACGCTGGGTGCCCCGGCACTGAAATATCTCACTGGAACAGCGGAGGGAATCAACCGGCAGCGCGGAACATGGTTGGAATATCGCGGTATTCCGCTGATGCCGACTTATCACCCATCCTTTGTATTGCGCGCTTATACCCCGGAAAATCGTGCGAAAGTGTGGAGTGATCTGCAACTGGTCATGGCGAAACTGGGCTTAAAACTTCCGTGATGCCGGTGCTTTATCAGGAACCATTTACAGCCACACTGATCAATATTGGTCAGTATTAGCCTGAAGTTTTGACGAATACAAACGCGATCCATTTAACAATCTGGGTTAGGAATCTCTCCATGTAATATGGTCGTGAACGTCATAAGTTGTTTTAATACAACTACTTATGCATTTTTCATGCCAAAATACGCAAATCCGTATTTTGCATACAGGCGGAAAATTTCAGGTCCGATAATTTAAGCAATAATTTTTTGAATATTTTTTAAAGATTTTACTTGCTTTTCAGTTGGCGACGGTATATACTCTAATTAACTGATTTCGTGAATGCCTTTTTCAAAGTTCAGGTGTGCGGTATCAGGTTGATGGAAAGCGGATGGATGTTATGATCTTGGTAATTTGTTGAGAGTCTCTGATTCCAATTTTTGCTGACCGCAGGTTGGCTGGAAGTTCAGAGAAATCAAGTAGTTCCTTTTTGGAGGTTTTCCTATGTTACACAAGTATGTTTCCGTTAGTTCTTCTCTAGCCGCCAAGGCTGCCATTGCGGCGGCGGCGTGCGTGGCGTTCGCGGCGGCGCACGCGCAGGCCAGTCTGATCGTTTATGAGCCGTACAATTATGGTTTGGCTCAGGGCACGACCATGACCGGTGTGACCACCAATGCTGTGGGATTGACCGGGGCATATACGGATACGAACGTGATTAATGCCGCACCTTACCCGTCCGTCAACGACGTCACCTATAACACCGCCAGCATGTCTTTTGGTGATTTGCAGACTCAGGGTGGTTCTATTACCAGCAATCCCATTGGCGGCAAACCCATTTTTTCCGCACAGTTAAGTCCGTCCGCGCTTTCCGGCGTTGCCGGCGGTACCGTATACGGCAGCTTTGTTCTTTCCACCAATGAAAATAATCTCGGCACCAATGGCTCTGGCTCCGGCTATGTTGATGGTATGCTCCTCGGCACGTCAACTTCAGATGATAATAGCTCGGTTATCAATATCTCTCCCATCTCCTGGGGTCAGAATTACGGGCAAATCAGGGTCGGAACCGTGGCCGCGGCTGGCACCGGCACGCAGTTGGCTGTAAATACTCCATACCTCGAATTGTTTCAGATTTCCATTAGTAATGTCGGCGCGGTGAATGCATCCTCATGGACGCTAAGTGCTTCGCAGTTTGCCAATTTCCAGGGAAATCTAACGGCCGCCAACTTGGATACGGCCGGCACCGGAACCGCTTCCAACCAGATTACAGAGGAAGCTTTTGCTTCCGGTACGGACTCTGGAATCGCTACAGCGCTAAGCGGAGTAACCAATATGTCCCTGTTCAGCTTTGGCTCAACTGGCACGTATGATGAAATTCGCCTTTCCAATGCCAGCTTGGCTGAAGCGGCACCGGTTCCGGAACCGGCCACGCTGGGCCTGGTGGCGGTGGGCGGCTTGGGCTTGCTGTTGCTGAAGCGCCGGAAGACGGTTTGACGCAGCGGCGGAATGGGGTGATGGACTGTGGAAATGGTCCGTTGCACCGCCGGCAAAGCCGGTGGCTATGTGAGTTTGGGGCGCGGGTGTCCCCACTTGGGGGGCGGGTGTCTCACCCGCCATTGGTCGGCTGTGGCCGCCATCGTGGTGCAGGTTCTCATAACCTGCGATTTTCCACGCGGAGAGGCCGCCGATAATGGATGACAGCGGGAGGGCCGGTGGAATAAAAAAACCTCCGGCCTCTCTTTTTTTCGCCCGGTGGCTGAAAGCTGAAAACTGAACACTCGAAAAAGGAGATTCATCATGAAACGACGCGGTTTAGAAAGAAGGTGCATTATGGGGAATCCAGAATCTGGAATCCGCGAGCGAAAGGTAAAGCGAAGCGCTGCGCTTCAATCCCGGCGCGCCGGGACTAACTCCTGTCTCATAACTCCCGCAGCCCACAGCCTCAACGATCAACAATCAACAATCAATGATCAGAAAAAAGGAACTCCCGCAATTTTGAGGGTGCCGAAGCCGCCCGGCTCATTGCCCATTGGTTATTGGTCATTAAAGCGCAAGGCGGCGTTTACCCTCGTCGAACTCCTGGTTGTCATCAGTATTATTGCCATCTTGATCGCCCTGCTGTTGCCGGCGCTGGCCATGGCCCGGCAGCAAGGTGTCAGTATTGCCTGCTTGGCAAATTTGCGGTCACAGGGCCAGATGCTCTTTGAATATGGAACCACCTATGAAAATGCCATTCCCTGGGGGTGGGATTTTGGCGGAACCAATGACAACTATGGTACCAATGCGTGGAATGTACTGGTGTTTTGCAACAATGAAGGAATCAGTGCTCAAGCGCTGTCCGACGAATGGTTTGGACAGCCTTCAACGATCAACAAGCAGCAATATGAACAGGACATGGCGAAGTTTCGTGGCATATTTGTCTGCCCGGGATCTCTCTTGCCTCTGCCGCCGGTGGCGGACACTATTTTCAATGCGACCACCAACATTCCCCCCTCGTACAACGGTACTTACTGCGCCAACCCAAATTACTTTTATATCCTGAATCTTCCGGGCGGAAACAGTTCGTTTAATATTCAGGATCAGACATTCCTGCTTTCCAATGTGCGCAATCCGGCCCAAATATTAGCCATCGGTGATGCCAGTCAAAATAACGAGCCATCCAATTCACCGCGGCTGCCAACCTTTGACTATGAACAGAATTTTGGTTTTTTCAATAACCTGCCGCCTGATTACCTCATACCGGCACAGGGTTTTAACACCGGCATGGGATTTAATTACGATAACCCGACGGCCGACAGCTACTGGGGTCTGGGATTGCGGTATCGGCATGGCTCCAACATCACGGCTTCCGGCTGGGGCAATGCCGTGTTCTTTGATGGCCATGCGGAGAGTATTCCGATCAACCACAATGTGCCTGGTGCGGCAGCTACGGCACCCGGTGCAACCGGCGTGGCCGGCTTACGGGTGATGAACCTTACCAACCCCATATTGCCGACGAGCATACAGCAATATTAAGCAGCAGTGCAAAAGTAATTTCGTTTTTTAATGATAAGGAGGTAGGGCGAAAACGTTGTTATGGTAAGTGGCTGGGAGGGGTGTGCCCGTTTTTATCGGAATTGCGCCTTTCTCCCAGATGACGGGGGGCAGGCAAGATGTTTGCGTTACGTACCGCAGGCGTACCGCTTGCCATGAATGCAGGAAGCATCCCCGTACGGCCTGGCAATAATCGCCAACCAGCGCTACTCGGTTTGCGGTTTCCCGATAAAAGCTGGCGCACCTGCTGGGAGGCTGTCCGAATAATGGCCGGGATTGCGATGGGGCTGAAATGTTCCGTATGCGCGGCGGAGGATTGAGTCGACTCTGAAAAATGAGCCTGCGATATCCGACAACAAAGCAGACGGGAGATTTCAGCCCCACCTCGCAGGCGCCTCGCAGCCATTTACTTTGCAGCCCGGCGTTCTGCCAAGCGTGTTTGTCCGGCGAGCATTGATGTAAAACAACAGCAAGCCGGGCGGTGGATCGTCCGCCGACATGATCCCGTTTCCGTATGGCTACCGATGTCCAACATCAAGGCGCGTTTTTCAGGTGCGGGCATATTTTTTGGCTGGTAGTCAGATAATCAGGCGAAAATGTCTTTGCAAAAAATGAGGTACGATTTGCAAGCAATGATTTTTAAAATGGTGTATACTATAAGTTAGTGATAAATATAGGTCCGCCGCCGCGTTGGCGTGTGGCCCCGACATCCGCCCGGTTGGCTGATGAGGCTGCGTGCTCTCGGAGAATGGAAAGTATGCGTTGCAGTACCGGCAATGCCGGTGGCTATGTGTGAGTGGCGTCGCATTGTGCCCATGGGGAGAGGGTTTCCTCACCCGGCATTGATTGATTGTGGCCGACCTTGTGGTGTGGTTGGTCTTATCTGCTGGTTGTTGGGAAAATTTGTCTCTTGCCATGACCAGCCAATGTGGTTGGCGGGCGTAGAGATTACAGAAGAGTTTTTGCAAAGAGGTTTTTGTATGATATGTAATGCCTGGATGTTGAGGCGTGGTTGTTCCTTCATTACCGCAGCGGCAATCACCGGGGCGGCCTTGGCGGGCATGGCCGGGCTGGCTTTGGCGGCTAAGGTTTCATCCGGCGCGCCAACGGTCATTTACCAGGACAGCTTCAGTGGCAGTACTACTACTACAACGCTACAAGTGACTCCAATCGCAGACTATCATGTCCTTCAATTTCAGCCCCAGCGTGTGCAATCGCCGA
>JBMFGW010000159.1:0-6048 GCA_049977145.1 Phycisphaerae bacterium | reverse complement strand
AACATAGGAGCCGGATTTACTTGTGTCTACATGCATAGTGGCCACTATCATAACATGAATAAAACAGAATGCAAGTATAATATCAAATAAAACAAAACACTTTAGTGGCTACACGTAAATGCGAAAAAGCATACTTAAATAATTGTAACACAATGACTTACGTCAAAACGGCGTTGGAACATCCGATAAAACATTCACCATAATAATACTTGCTACATTTTCACTGAAAACTACGCTTTTTTTGAGGCTTTTTTTAAAAACGAACGGGAAGTCAGGCTAAATAGCAAAATTCTCCGACCATGCCGGAAATTATTTTCCAATCAGGTCTTGTATTTCGGCCGCCGTGAACTTATATCGTGGGTTAAATTCCGAGCCGGCCACGTAGGCCAGCAGGCTATGGCGCAGTTGCCGTGCGGCGGGCCGATTCTTAATATCCGTGTCCAAATCCATGGCACAAACCAACAGCTTGCCGGACCCAACCTGTGCTTCAAAAATTGTGCCAAGTTTGTGGTTACGGTCATAGTTGTCAATGACCTGAACAATGGGGCGAAAATCCGGCGGGGCCTTGTCGAGAATGATGGCTTTAGACCGGTTCTTTACGAAATGGGAATTGATATGCCATGGTTTGATCATACTGGATGGAAAAAAACTTTCGCCGGAATAATTGCCCAACAGATCAGCCCATTGCCAATCACTGTGGGATGATGTTGGAAACTCAACCAGCGCGGGATGACGGGGATCCATAAGCAGGCCCATTGTTCCAATCTGGGTTGGAAAAAGCTTGAAATCCCAGAACACCGGTATGAAGCTGCCTTGAATGGCATTGGTAAGGTCTTGGGGAGCGGAAAATAACAGCACACGCTGGCCAGCGGCCAATGCCGCGATCGCGGCGGCATCCAATGCGTAAGCAATATGCACCACCGAAGCGGGTGGTTCCTCTGGTATCGAGGCCGGAAAGACCCAGATATTCCAGGAATTACTGATTCCTGTTCCGGTTAGCCCCACCGTTACAACCAGACGCGCGGGGGCTTGAACTGCTGAAAGTGGGATATACATGTTGCCTAGCGTCGTGAGGCCACCGGTTTTTATGTTTGTTTGCGGCCATTGACCTCGCGACAGAACATGTCCATGTGAATCAGCAAGGCTCCAAAATGGGTGGGCTTGTTCCAAGGCGTGCGATCCAAAGTGCGACACTTGCGCCTCGGCGGTAAAACTTTCAGCGGTGGTCCATTCGCGTTTGGACATGCGCAGCAGACAAACGGTGGGGCCGCAAAATCTGCGAAATGCTTCGGGGGTAATAAGTCCCTTGGAATCCCAGAAGGCATCAAGCCAACCTACCAGAGCCGTTCCCTGCCCAGGAAAATCGCATGAATCCAAGACCTCAAATCCGCCCAGCGGATCGGTGCGTAATTTGGATTCGATTTCCTCCTTATAAACCTCAACCGCCAGCGCCCCAGACGCCCGCCTAAATGCTTCCGCCTGTGCCAGCATGTGATGTTGCATCAGCGATTGGCGGAACAACTCAAAATTGTACGCTCGCTGGGTGCCGGTATATTTACGTATTTCCTTGAAGTCGGCATACATGCACCATTGGCCAGCTTCATGCACCAGCACGGGCTGTTCTATGGTGTCGGTGATATAGTCGTTATCCCAATTGGTTTGCGGCCCGCGCACGCCCCGCAACGGCCCCTGTGTCCATTGGCCCGCTTCAACATATTCGCCGTAATAGAGCCGCCGTGGATCCGTGTTTATTCCCAATTCAATAAGTTTGGGCATTCCCGGTCCACTGCTTTCATTACCCATGACCATGGTACAAAAACATGGGTGGTTGCCGTAGGTCTTCAGTATGCGCAAAAGTTCCTGGGCCTCAAATTCATCGCGCGGCGGGTCTTCACCCACGTTGAAGGCCCATAACGGCAACTCCACCTGATACATAAAGCCCTCTTCATCAGCCGCCTGAAAGGCCGCATCCGGCGGGCAGTAGGAATGGAATCGCACAAAATTAAATCCGTAGGATTTGCATATTTTTAATATGCGAACCCAGGCCGCTTTATCCATGGCCGGATAGCCGGTTAACGGAAATACGCAGTTTTCAACCGGGCCACGCAGCATGACGGGGCGAGCGTTCATGGTGAATTGGCGCTGGTGGGTGCGAAACTCCCGTACTGCAAAGGAGAGATGATGGGTGTTGGCCAGGGAGCCATCATCAGCCTTCAGCCGGACGGACATTTCATGCATGACCGGTGAAAATTCATCCCACGCGGCCAGAGTTTCTCCATATTGAAGCGATAACTCTATTTCGCCGCCGTCTTTTGGAATGGTGTATTGGCCGCTGGCCTGCAAGGCTGTTTTTTTTACTTCAACGGTGATGGTAGCCGGTAGAGATTTGCCGGTCTGATTGCCGAGAAAGATTTTGATTTGCAATGTTTTTTCGGCCATCTGCGGGTAAACCTGAACATCCTTTACCCAGGCGGTATCCGTGGCCCGCAATTCCATTTTGCCAATGATGCCGTTCCAATTGCCCTGCGTTTGCGCGGTAATGGCATTGGACCACTCGCCGATGTTGAGTTTAATCGTGTTATCAATACAAATAGTCAGCCGATGGCGGCCCGGTGCCAGCACTCCCAGATCGTAAACATGTGGTACCGAAAGACTGTTCTGAGATCCAATGCGTTGGGTGCCCAGCCAAACTGTACTTTCCCAGTGGCAGCGTTCCAGAAACAATTCGACGCGCTGGTTATGCCATGTGGCGGGAATTGTGATTTCACGTTGATACCAAGCCGGACCGACATATTCGATCAAGGGTGTCAGCCGACCAATGGCATGGTATGTGGTCTTTTCCCCAAATCCACGTTGCTGGCACGATCCCGGCAATTCGATGGTATTTTTTAGCCGCCGGTTAAACCATTTGGTGGCCGCCATAAATCCGAAATTCACAGGTCCATAAATACCACCCGGGCCAGAAATATTATCCACCAGAACCGTTAAAATGTTGGGGCCGTCAGACCGCCACGCGGAATCCAGAGAGACATCAAAAGCCGATCCCCACCCCTGATGACTCATGAGTTTTTGACCATTGAGATAAATCACACCATTATCATCAACATGTGTGAAACGAAGAGTTCGACCGGCATGATCCAGTGCGGGCAAGGTGGCGCGAAACCATGCGGTGCCCACAAATTGCATCTGCGGATTTTCAGTGTTGGTCGCCTGCCAACTGTCTGCGGACGTATCGGCATCCGGTGCGGCCACCTGTGCCGCTTCCGCAGCCGTGCCAGGCTTCCAAAACCACTTACTAATCCCGACGGCTTGCCGTAAAGTTTCCGGAGGCGGTAACTCGAAAGACCATTCCCCGGCGATTGAGATTACTGATTCCGCAGTGGTGCTGCTGACCTGCGCCTCCGGAATTGACTGTTCTGAAAGCAACGCAAGCGCCATGCCCGTGCCGGCCACACGCTTCAAAAAATCCCGGCGACAGTCCAAATTCGGTGGAGGGGTGGATTCAGATATTTCGGCCATCTGGAGGAACTCCTGCAGTTACAAATCCATTGTAAAAGCAACTTACTATTCCACCAAGCCCAGCGCCGTCACATTTTTGCAATTGACTGGTTACGGTGATTTCGCGAGCATTTACTTAAAACTCTTAATTAGTGGGAGGCGCAAAGCCTCCCCAAGCTTTCTTTGGACTAAAGTCAGGATACCAATCCAGCTTCCACAAGTCAGCATCCATAACATGCTCAACATGGCTATCAGCAAATACCATATTGATGCCGCCTTCATGCCGATTCAAACAAAATCGCCACATGGAAACCGTGGGGTTGACGGTGCCTTCCAGATTGACGGGGGGCATGTCGGTAGGCTGGGGCAACGCGTCTATCCAAATTCCATCGCCAAAAAGTGGAGCGGTAGCACCCGGTATTGACTGGCTGTTGTACCAGAAGTTTGAGGTATTATCACCATTGCCGAAAGACTGCAATGCCCCCTGCGATGCGGGCAGACTTTCCTGGTAATTGTACATCCACCCATTGAGCGTATAGCTGGAACATTCCGTGCCCCAACTCCAGGTTGACAGAACTGTCGCCGATCCCAAGTTGTAGGTAACCTTTTGGGTAGAGGGGCAAATTAATGTGGCTTGTTCCGTAGCTGGTAGAACGACATACGGTCCGGCGGGATTAACGTAAGCGTTTGACCCGCCAAACATCGGGGCCAGAGCGCTAATCCACCAGACACTGCCGGAATTGATGGACACCGATCCATAGCTGTAGATGAAGCCATCACGAGATTCCGCACTGGATTGGGTATATTCAGCATAAGCGATTCCCAATTGCCGCAGATTCGAGGCGCACACGGCGCTGTTGGCTAACCGTTTGGCTTTGGCCAGTGCGGGCAGCAACAAGGCGATGAGAATAGCAATGATGCTGATGACCACCAGCAGTTCCACGAGAGTAAACGCCCGCCGTCGTGGCTTCAATGAACCATGGACAATGTGCGGAGAGCCGACGGACTTCGCCGGTCTCACGATTTGAAAAGTGCCTTGATTTTGATCCATGATCCGTGATCCATTTTCATTGAAGTCGCACATATTCGTCTCCTTTGGCACGAATTTCCAATCCCGCATAAGGAATGCAGATGCCACGAACCAGTGGCTCCGGCTTATGATTTTTGAGGTTCCAGACAACGCCCATCCACAGAGATCCCTACTGTGGATTAAACAAGGGCGGGGCGGCCTACCGCAACCCCCTCCCCTCAAGCCCAATCCCGTGTCAGGCTGCCTTGCGTCGCTTTAGCAGCAGAACGCCCAATGCGCCCATCGTCATTATGCCCAAGCTGGCCGGATCGGGCACGGCCACTGTGCCGGTAATAGTATCGACACCGAAGTAATAATTATTGCCCGCGTAACTTGACGACGGAATGGCTGAAAATTGCAAGGCCAAGTAGTCCCCCACATTGGCGGCGGTGGTGTGGAAGGTGAAATTGACGGTTTGCCAATTCTTCACGGTGTCCGGACTATACGTATATTGGAGAGTCCCCAATTGTGTGCGTTTAGTGGCGTCAAAGGCGGTCACGTCCATCGCGGTCACATTGCTGGGGCCTGCCGTCGGAGCGGAGATAAAATTGATTGTGTAAGTACCTTGCACCAGTGAATCGCTTCCGAGCGCCGGAGAAGCTGTCGCATAGCTGGATTGTTGGTAGACGGTACTCTGATTGCCCGAGGCCAGAAAGAAAAAACTTGGTGATTGCGGGCTGCCGTCCGTGGTTGACCCCGATCCGCCGGCTAAAAACGTCCAGCCGGTACCGCCATTACCCGTGGTATTAAACCCGAAGTTCACAAAAGTGGCGTGCGCCGGCGCAGCCCATGTTAGGCACCCGACGCCAATGGTGGCTGCTGTAACGGCCAGTAAAGAAGAAAATTGACCACCACGATACATTGATAGACTTTTCGTATTCATTTGAATCTCCTTAAGGAGTTCCTCTTCGGGAACTGCCTTGAACTACCCGCCAAACCGGGCGGGTTACGGGTCCACATACCAACATGGTCATGGACATTGGGGTACCTTACTACCGAGCGAGTCCCAATGGGCGGCTCTCTACAGCGAACACTACTCCATAAGCACCTCCTTCCTCCGGCTGAACCAAGAATTCCACCAAGCCTCATCAATCCTTGCCGGTTCGCCAATAGACCCAGCCGCACCGCGAAGGCTGAAGTCCCCGCATTCCGGAGTTCCTTGCTGTAAATTGTTGATGCTTCCATACGGGTCACACTCCCGGTGCGCCAAGGCCACTGCCGGAATCCAAGCCGGTGGGAACGCCAGAGAAGCCACAAACCGGACCATTACTCCGGCCAAGGGCGACATTAACATATGTACTAGTGTTGTTATGTATATGTAGTTGGGTGTGGGGGGGGGGGGGGGGTGGGGGTAAGATTCGCTTTGACGAACAACGGGCAACAAGCAACGAAACGCTGCGCTTAACGAACAACAACCAGCGTGTTAATTCCGGGCGACAGGTGCCAGTACCGGGCGGGACCGCCTTATAATCCGAAAAGCC
>JBMFGW010000158.1:0-6186 GCA_049977145.1 Phycisphaerae bacterium | reverse complement strand
GCAAGTTGATGGGAGCGTTGATTTTAGCGGTCTTTCTTCAAGATGCTCAAGATGCTCAAGATGTTTTCGTGGGGGGGCTGTGGCCGCCGGCATTTAGAATTTAGGAGTTAGAAGTTAGAATGGAGGCGCGGACGTCGAAATTCTACCGGGTACATAGCGCTCCTCATGGCAAAACGAAACCATTGATGCAGGCATGTTATTTACTTTTCAAACGGCGGCAAGCCGCGTTAATGATCAATGACCACTGATCACTGATCACTGATCAATAGGCGGGCAGGCGCCGTGCGGCACCGCTTTAGAATCCGGAATCTGGAATTCAGAATCCAGAACCTGGAATCCAATGATGTCGTGCAAGGCTATAGGCGCGGGGCGGGGGAGATAAGTTTTCAGTTTTCAGGAGACAAGGGATTGTTAGGCTTGGCGCGGCTCCGCCGCAACCAAAACGTCTTGTCCACAGATTTTACGACACGCGGTTTTTGAACCGCGAAGGGCCAACGACCAACGAGCAACTGCACCGCCACGCCTGAAGGACGTCGGTGCCCACGGACGAAATCCACGTCCGCGCAGCGATAAACTGTTCGTATTTCCGAGCCAGCGCAAATTAGGTAATCATGCGGTCGTACATAAGGCCCAACCAAGAAAGGTCACAGGGTGTTCCCGCGACGCGGGGGACCGTGTTTCGGGTCAGGTGGCGGCGGCACCATTAACATCGGCAGCCGCGTCAGCGGCGGCGATGACTGGTTCCTGCGGTTTAGGAACCGCGGTGAAGCGCAAAGCGTCACCATCACGGTCTATTTTTACGGCGGCCATGTGCTTGTATTCGCCGCGCAAAATCCCCTCGGCCAGCGGATCCTCCACATATTGTTCAATGGCACGCCGTAATGGCCGCGCACCAAAATCAGGATTATACCCCTTTTCAATGAGAAACTCATGGGCGGCCTGGGTGGTTTCCAACTGGATGCCCTGTTCCACCACGCGCTTGGTGACATTCCTGATTTCAATATCAATGATACGATATAGGTCTTCCTTGCTTAGTGATCGGAAGATGATAGTGTCATCAAGACGGTTGATAAATTCCGGACGGAAAAACTTTTCCACTTCCCGCAGCAAGCCACGTTTCATGGTTTCGAAGTTCTGATCCAAGTCGCGTTTGCCGTAGCCAAAACCCTGAATGCCACCGCTCTTTATCAAATCAGCGCCAATGTTGCTGGTCATAATCAGGATGATATTCTTAAAATCAACCCGTCGCCCGACATTATCCGTCAAATGGCCCTCTTCCATGATCTGCAGAAGCATGTTGAATACATCGGGATGCGCCTTTTCAATTTCGTCGAGCAACACCACGGCATACGGCCGACGGCGAATGCTCTCGGTAAGCTGGCCGCCTTCCTCATAGCCAACATAACCCGGCGGCGCGCCGACCAGGCGGCTGACATTGTGTTTCTCCATATATTCAGACATGTCAATTTGAATGAGAGACGCTTCCTTGCCGAACATGAATTCCGCCAAGGCTTTGGATAACAAGGTTTTACCCACGCCGGAAGGTCCCAGAAACAGAAAACTTCCCATCGGGCGATTCGGATCCTTCAAACCCGACCGGGCGCGGCGAATGGACCGCGCAACGGCTTTGATGGCGTCATCCTGGCTGATCACGCGGCGATGTAATTCAGTTTCCAGTTCCAGCAGGCGCGAGGCCTCCGCCTTTTCCAGCCGGGTCAGTGGAACACCTGTCATTTTGCTGACGACTTCCGCCACCGTTTCCTCATCGACCACGCCATCAACTTCCTTGGCCTGTTCGCGCCACTTCTTCTGCTCTTCGTCTTTTTTGCGGCGCAAGGCTTCGGCCTGGTCGCGTAATTCCGCGGCCCGTTCATAATCCGCATTTTTGACCGCTTCATCTTTTTCAACGGTCAGACGTTCAATCTGCTCCTGAATTTGCGCCAAATTGGGCGGCTTGGTCATGCTTTTAAGGCGAATACGGGCGCCCGCCTCATCAATAATATCAATGGCCTTATCCGGCAGGCACCGACCGGTAATATAACGTGTGGACAATTCCACCGCCGAGCGCAGGGCTTCTTCGGTAATTTGCACGCGGTGATGGGCTTCATAGCGATCGCGGAGGCCGCGGAGAATATCCAAGGTCTCTTCCTTGCTTGGCGGCTCCACAATAATGGTTTGGAAACGGCGTTCCAAAGCTCCATCTTTTTCCACGTATTTGCGGTATTCATCCAAGGTTGTAGCTCCGATCACCTGAATTTCACCGCGGGCCAGCGACGGCTTGAGCACATTGCTGGCGTCAATGGCGCCTTCGGCGCCGCCGGCGCCAACCAGCGTATGGAGCTCATCAATGAACAAAATGACATTCTTAGCCCGGCGTACTTCGTTCATCACCGCTTTGATGCGTTCTTCAAATTGGCCGCGGTATTTGGTGCCGGCAACCATCATGGCGAGGTCCAGCACGACAATACGTTTATCGACCAGAATTTCCGGCACATCGTTACCGATGATTTTCTGGGCCAAGCCTTCCACAATGGCGGTTTTGCCGACGCCAGCCTCGCCGAGCAGCACCGGATTATTCTTGGTGCGGCGGCAAAGAATCTGGATCACGCGTTCAATTTCATTATTCCGTCCGATGACCGGGTCCAAGGTGCCCTCCCGGGCCAGTTCCGTTAGATCACGACCAAAGGAATCCAGCGCCGGTGTGCGGGATTTGGATTTACTTTCTTTGTTTTCGGTGGAACCTTCACTTTCCACACCCGCCCCCAGCAGGTTCAATACCTCTTCACGCACTTCCTCCAGTTTCAGGCCCAGGTTCATAAGAACCTGCGCCGCCACGCCATCACGTTCCCGCAGCAACCCCAGCAGAAGGTGCTCGGTACCGACATAGTTGTGTCCCAGATTGCGGGCTTCTTCAATCGCATATTCAATAACCTTTTTGGCCCGGGGTGTCTGCGGCAGTTTACCCATGGTCACCATATCCGGCCCGCTTTTGACCAGCTTTTCGACCTCCAGCCGGACTTTGCGTAAATCAATGTCCAGATTTTTTAACACGGTAGCACCCACGCCGGAACCTTCCTTCACCAGCCCCAGCAGAATATGCTCGGTACCAATGTATTCATGATTAAAGCGTTGCGCTTCCTGATTAGCCAGCGCCATTACTTTGCGGGCGCGATCGGTAAAACGTTCGTACATAAATTACTCCTGGGGAAAATCATCCGCACCACCGGCGGATACCTACCATTCCCATTGATATTATGGATGGCAGCCCACCATAATCAAGTGACGGATGCCGAAATCATGCAAAACGCCGCAATCCACAACTTGATTATCGGTATAATACGCAAACCGCGTGAGATTTTTGTGTAACCGTTCACGGCTACACCCATTATCCATAACCGCTGACAGAGATGGCAGAGAAATAGTCATCCACAGATTGTGTGGACCGGGGGCGGAACCTGAAACCTAACCGCTGAATACTGCCCAATACTAAACAGGGGGCGGTTGCGGTGTTCGTCGGCACGTTGGCGTTCGACGGCCACGGGATTCCTTAGCCGCGGAACGCGCGGTGCAAGCACACGCGGCTAAGTGCGTCGTCCGCTTAGAAGTTCACGGCGACGCCGGCCATGACGGTCTGGGCGAACTGGTTCTTGTCACCCACCTGGGTTTCATAGTTCACAAACAGCGACACGTTCTTGGTCAGATACCCGCTGGCACCGAGACCCAGCAAGGCGGAATCCCGTGATGGTCCGGGCGTGTTATACAGGAACGAACCACTGCCGAGGCTGGTGAAGCTGGCGGTCATATTCCGCGACGAATTCAGGAATTCATGCTGCCAGAAAGCATTGAAGTTAATACTGATCGGCAAGGGCATCCGCCTGGGGACAAAGGTGTAAAGCGCTTGCATACCCAGAAGTGACCGCAGTGAATCAGCATGTTGCTTGGCCACGGTCAGATCAAACGGGCTGCCGGTTTCACTGTATCCGGAGGTGTTGATCTGCGTAAAGCCCGCGCCCGCCGCCGGGCCGGCCTGCAAGCCTTTGGTAATGGGGAAGTAATAACCCACCAGCGCATTGGCATCATATTCATTAGAGTCCGGTTCTCCGGTGGCCACGGTGGACGCGACATTGCGATTGATTTTGTAGGCGTTGTACGTATAGGACATCAAGCCATCCGCATAAAAGCCGCCCTGTTTATAACCTATATATACGCCGGGGGTATAACTGCTGGACTGCTGGCGGCTGCCATAACTGTCCACAGTGCCGCCGGTATAACCCCAATTAAACAAGGCTCCGACCACCAGATTGCGATTCAGGCGATAATCCAGACCGGCCATCACATTGCCGGTGGTGAAGTGTTGTTCCGGATAACCGGAATCTTCGGCTAATTGATCAACGGTGATCGTACCAAGCACAAAACCCGAAAAGCCGCTGGAGGGGCTTTCCTGGGCGGGAACCTCCGGACCCGCACCGGGCATGGCGACAGAATCCAGATACGCGGCGGAATTCTGCGCCTGCTGCCGGGCGGAGGCCATGGCCGCATCCATGGAGACAGAAAACGGGTTCTGATCCGTGGTTTTCAGCATGGTCAGGCCGGAGGTATTGAAACCGCCGACGTCAAAAGCGTTTTCCACCTGCTGGAAGAGTTGCTGGGCCAGGAAAGTGTTACTCTGGATGGATTGTTCCGTCAATTGGGCATAAGCCTGCGGTGTGACGGAATTGAGGAACGCCGCCTGCTGAGGGGCTGAATCGACGGCGATGGCATTGAGAACGTTGAGAATCGGTGTTGACGTGCTGGAGCCGATGGCGTTGGTATTCAGATACACCGCTACAGCTTGCTCGTTGGGAGTAAACGTGGCGATATTCGAGTCGGGGAAATACTGGGTTTCCAACGTGACGATTTCACCGACACCCCTGTCAAAACTGGATATGCCACGGAGTTCCGGGTTGCCGGCATTCGTGAGGACGATTGGAACACTGAAGTTGCCGGTGACGGTTCCAGTGGTGGTTATAATATCGTAGATGTTACCTTTGGCGGGGTTGGATCCGGACGCAAAGATTAAATCCAGTGTGCCATTAATACTTGCGTTTCCGGCTCCCAGCGCAACCGAATCGTTGCCGCTGCCGGTCACCAGCAGCTTGAGTGTGGAATTGGCCTGCTGCGTGTAGCTACCAGCATTGATGGTGATGTTGGGACCCGATCCCGTGGAAGCGCCAAGCGTTTCCAGCGTGGAACCGGTGTTGACGATGACCGCACCGGCACCAAAGGCGTTGGGATTGGAGACAATGACGGTGGAGGGGGCGTCGCCGATTTGGAAGGTGCCGGTGCCGGAGCCGACCTCGTTAAGGTTAAAAGTCCCACCGCTGAAGGCCAGAGTGCTGCTTCCGATGGTGATGGGACCGCTGAGTGTTTCCGTACCGGTGCCGGAATTTTCAAGAATATTGGTGGTGGCGTTGGCGAGGCTGATGCCATTGGGCACGGTCACGTTACCGGTGCCGGTGTAGTCCAACGTAGCGGCATTCAATGCGATGCCAGCGGCTGACATCGGCAGGTTGTTGGCCGAGGTGAATTGTGCGGCAGCACCGGGGGCGGTACCAGCCAATGTACCGTTACCGATTTGCAGGGTGCCGGAGGCAAAGGTCGTATTGCTGGTCCCGTTGAGAACAAACGTACCATTTTGCAAAATCAGCGTATTGTTGCCGGCCCCGGCGCTGGTAATGGAACCGCCAAGCGCAAGCGTATTGGCAACCCCGCCGCCATCAATGGTGTTGGTGGTGGTGCCGGTGGTGTCGGTAATGGTAATGGCACCAAGGGTACCCGTGCCGGTGCCGGTAACCAGCAACTCTCCGGCGGTGCCGGTGTTGCCGGTGAAGTTCACAGCGTTGCCCGCGCTGGCCAGCGTGCTATAGGACAGGCTGATGGAGAGATTGTTATTAATATTCAAATTGACGCTACTGGCCAATTGGCCCGCGCCGGTGCCGACAACAACACTTCCGCCATCGGCGGCCAGCAGGTTGCCGGTAAAGCCGGCAAGGCTGCCATTTAAGGTCAGCGTGGTACCGCTACCGGAGGATTCGAGGCTGCCATCACCGGTGACGGCTCCGCCGAAGATGCTTGTTAAGGTAACAATCAGCGGTGAACCGGTGTTGGTTAAGTCCAGCGTGCCGGTACCGGTAAATGATCCTACAG